>NZ_JBQQBQ010000077.1:0-40135 GCF_052245915.1 Nonomuraea sp. 10N515B | reverse complement strand
AGAACACCGATTCATCCGATTCCAAAAACAAGACAAACGATGCTAAAGTGACTATTGAGGCGATTGCTTCCTAATAGTCACCGATTACGGGTGACCTTCTCAAACACCACCTCCATGGGCGCGGCCGGAGGCCGAGCGCTCCAAGACCACGAACGATCCAACCATCCTGGCAACGGCGGATCGAGGGGCCGAACTCATGTTCGCGGCGCTTGCGCCCCGGATCGGCTGGCACGCATCCATCGATGAGAACACGTACTCCCTGCTGCTGTTCGAGCCGGACAACCCAAACGGATCGTGGGCAGCTTGCGACAAGGAAACCGGGACCGACACCTACCAGGTCACCCAGTACGGCGAACGCCGCCTGTGGGATGAGCTGTCCGACGCCTATCTCGGGTGGGTGGCGCTCGGCAGCCCACACTATGAACGATTCGGGCTGACCGTTGGCCCTGAAGGCACGCACCTGTGGCTCGATCACCCCAACGGGCCGAACTGGAAGCTACCGGCACCTTCCAGCGTGCTCGGGGATCACTGAAAGGTCCAATCCTGCCTAGTGCTGTGACCAGAAAGGTTCACCGGCCTGACCGTCCCCGCTTTCCACCTGGTGTCCCGCTTCCTCCAGAGCGATGACGGCCTGCTGCTCTCTCTGCTGGGGAACCAGAACCAGGTCGGCGTCGGAGGTCGAGGCGACGAACACCGGTATCGCCGCCTCTGCCAGCGGCTTGACGATCGCCGCCAGCATTCCGGGAATGTCCAGGCCGTGGGCTGTGGCCCCACTGTAGAAACCGATCCACCGTTCCCCTGACTCCAGAGGCCGGGCCGCACGGACAACGGTCAGCCCTTCTGGCCCGCGGACAAGCACGACCCAGTCGTCCCCGGGCGACGCCGGATGCGGCAGTTGTTCGATGGCGAACACTGGGGAAACGATGCGCAGGTGTTGAGCCGTGGGCGAGTTCATGGACGCATGCTTACCAGAGATCCTGCGACCCACGCTTGCTCGGCCAGTGGCACCCGGCGAACGTTTCCGGCCACGGCACTAGCGATCGACCGCATCGTCCCGACCGGCAAGGGAGCCGCCATGCGTACTGTGATCGACATACACGCAGATCTCTTCGATGAGGCTGCCGAAGAACTCGGCACCAAGGGTCTCCAGGCCACCGTCACCGCTGCCCTGGAGCATTTCGCCCGCCGTCACCGGCAGCGCCAGGCTGTGGCCATGATCCTTTCGATGGACCTCGACCACAGCACCGACGCCTGGCAGCCAACCAGAGGGACCTGCCTCGTCGCCCGGTCCAGCCGCTCGTGGAGAAAGGCCAGCTCAACGGTCCTGCCTATGAAACCGAGCCCTGCCACCTGGACAGCTCCTACATAGATTGAATCTTCGTAGATGAAATCTACATAGGCAGAGCGTCGGGTGGTGAACGGCTCGATCTCGATCGCGGCACGCCTGCGGCAGGCGGGCGACGTACGCCGCGACTCAGAGGACGGTGATGCCTCGGGCGGCGAGGATGGCGTTGGCCTGGGACTGGTTGATGATGGCGCCGGCGAAGGCCCGCAGCTTGGCGTCGTCCGGCTGCCCCAGATCGGCTCCCCGCAGATCGGCCTTCGTGAACTTCGTGTTCAGCAGGCGCGTCCCGATGAAGCGGCAGTCGCTGAACGTGGCCTCGGTGAAGTCGCATCCCGACAGGTCGGCGTTGTCGAAGCGCACGCCCTCGATGGCCTCGCCGCGCAGCGAGCACCCACCCAGATTGGCCAGGGTCAGGTTGGAGCGGGCGATCTTGAAGCCGGTGCCACGGGACGCCGTCAGGGACGCGCCGATCATGCGGCACCCGGTGAACGAGACGTCCGTCAGCAGCGCCCCGCCGAACTGCGCCGACGACAGGTCCACGTCCGTGAACGTGACGTCGATGAGGTCGGCGTCGCTGAACCGGGTCCGCATCCCGCCGCCGCCCGTGAACACCGCCCCATCCAGGTCGGCCTTGCGGAAGTCGGTCTGCTCCAGGACACAGGACTCGAACCGGGCCCCGGCCAGCGAGGCGCCCCACAGGTCGGTCTCGGTGAGGTCGCAGTCGCGGAAGACGTGCGGCTCGTCGGGCGGGAGGCGGTCGGCCAGCGCTTTGCGTGAGAGGTCCTCGCCGTCGAAGTTCACGGTGTCACACACTACCGGTCAGCACCTCGGCCGCCGCCTGCCCGCAGACCCGCGCGGAGCCGTACGTGGCGATGTGGACGGCGCCCAGGTCCGAGCGGGCGGGCAGGCCCATTTCGACCACGACCGCGTCCGGGCGGGCGCTGAGGAGGTGCCGCAGGGCCTCGGCCTGCCAGGCGTAGCGGTGCGCGTCGCGGACCACGATCACCAGAGGACGGAAGACGGCCTCGCCGATCAGGCGCTCAAGCGCGGCACCGGTCGCCTCGCCGGCCGCGAGGCGGGTGACCGTGGTGCCGGGCAGCAGGCGGGTGAGGGGCTCGCCGACGCCCCAGGGGGTGCCCTTGTCGATGGCCAGGTTCATCTCCGGGGCCAGTTCGACCACGTACGGGGCCGAGGACAGGGGCAGGATCGGGGCCGTGGAGCGGCGGGTGATGCGAATGGCCCGGCGGGCGGCTGTGAGGCCGAGGTAGCCGTTCTCGTGCCCTTGTGCCTGGCTGCCCGAGGAGGTGGCCCAGGCGGCCAGCTCGCGGACCCGGCGAGCGGCGTCGGCCAGCCGCTCCTCGGGCAGCAGTCCTTCGGTCACGGCGGCGGCGATGGCGTCGCGGACCTCGACGGCGACGGCCTCGTCGGCCCGCTCGCCGCCGATGCAGATCGCGTCGGCTCCGGCGGCGATGGCGCGGGCGGAGGCGCCCCCGATCCCGTACGCCCCCGACACCGCGGCCATCTCGATGCCGTCCGTGATGATCATCCCGTCGTAGCCCAGCTCCTCACGGAGCAGCCCCGTGAGGACCTTGGGGCTGAGCGTGGCGGGCAACTCGGCGTCGTACGAGGGCACCAGGAGGTGGCCGGTCATGACGGCCTTGACGCCCTCCTTGATCGCCTCGCGAAAAGGGACCAGCGCGGCCTCGATCCCGTCGCCGGCCACCACGGGCACGCCGTGGTGGGAGTCGATGGAGGTGTCCCCGTGCCCGGGGAAGTGCTTGGCGCAGGCGGCGACGCCGGCCGACTGCAGGCCGCGGACGAACGCCCGGGTGTGCCGGGCGACCAGGACCGGGTCGGCGCCGAACGCCCGCAGGCCGATGACCGGGTTGTCCGGGTTGGAGTTCACATCGGCCGAGGGGGCGAAGTCGATCGTGATGCCCGCGCTTGCCAGGTCGCCGCCGAGGTCCCGGGCGAGGGCCTCGGTCAGGGCCACGTCGTCCACGACGCCGAGCGCGTACCCGCCG
Organism: Nonomuraea sp. 10N515B; assembly: GCF_052245915.1. Taxonomy (NCBI): domain Bacteria; kingdom Bacillati; phylum Actinomycetota; class Actinomycetes; order Streptosporangiales; family Streptosporangiaceae; genus Nonomuraea; species Nonomuraea sp. 10N515B. The sequence goes on along the minus strand of NZ_JBQQBQ010000077.1, from coordinate 36,766 downwards.
GGGCGGCTGCTGCCGGTGGCCACCTCCAGTCTGGTGACCTCGCCGGACTCCTCGTCCGTGCCGACGAGCACCGAGGGGTTCTCGGCACGCAGCTCGGCGGTCAGCCGGGCCACCTGGCCGGGGCCGGCGATGTTGCGGGAGAACAGCACCACGCCCGCCAGCCCGTCGCCGAGTCTGCGACGGAGCCAGTCGGGGGGCGTCCGTCCCGCGAAACCGGGGAAGAGGACGGCGTCGGCGAGGCGAAGCAGGTCACCGCTCTGGGGCATGCCCGCAATCTAATAGGAAAGTTTCCTATTTGCTAGGGGTATTTTCTGACGTCAACCCATCTCCCTTGGTGAGGAACTCCGCCACGGTCCGTATCGGTGCGCCTCTCCTGTCCACGAAGTCCACCGCACGCACCGCCACCCGCAGCTCGTCGGGGCCGGCCACGCAGGACAGGTAGCCCCGGCGGTCGTCGAAGAACTTCAGGTGGGGGTTCGCGGCCAGCACGGCGGGGCCGTCGGTCTGCGGCGGCCGGCTGCTGATCGAGCTGCCCACGAACTCCACCCCCACCGTGGCCGAGGCCGGATCGAGAAAGTCCGCCTTGAGCTCGCCCGCCCAGAAGTTGTGCACGTCCCCGCTGAAGACGGCCAGCCCGGACGCGCTCGCGGCCAGGATGCGGGCGCGCTCGGCCTGGTGACCGTCCCAGGAGTCCGGGCGCAGGTTGGGCGGCGGGCCTGGGACGAAGCGGCGGGCGAAGAACAGCGGTTGCACCAGCACCCGCCATCTGACCGGACTGGTGAGCAGCCGGGACATCAGCCATTGCTCCTGTGCGGCGCCGAGCATGCTGCCGGCGTCGCGATGCTGGCGGACGTCCAGGACCATGAAGTCGGCGACCAGCCCGTACGTCCGCCGCCGGTACATCTGCAGATGCCCGTCCTGCGGCCGCACCCTGAGCGGCTGGTTCTCGTAGTAGGCCTGGTAGGCGGCGCCCCTGCGGCGCAGGAACGCGGCCGAACCGTCGCCCCTGCCCCGGTAGTTGTCGAGCACCTCGTGATCGTCCCAGGTGGGCACCCAGGGCGCGGCGGCGTGCGCGGCCTGCAGGTCGGGGTCGGTCCGGTAGCGGGCGTAGCGCAGGCGATACTCGTGCAACCTGCTGATCTCACCGGGCACCGGCCCCAGCGGCCGCACGACGGTGGCGGCCTGGCGCGACTCGTAGATGTAGTCGCCGACATGGAAGACGACGTCGGGCCGCTCCTCGGCCAGATGCCGATACGCGGTGTAGAAGCCGTGCTCATACCGCTGGCAGTTGGCGATCGCGAACCGCACGGGCCGCGCCGAGGCGGGGTCGTCCGCCGTCCTGGTGCGTCCGACCGGGCTCAGGTTGCCACCCGCCCGGAACCGGTAGAAGTAGTCGGCGCCCGGTTTGAGCCCGGCCACCCTGACGTGCACGCTGTGCGCCCAGGTCGGCAGCGCCTGGAGCGTCCCCTGGCGCAGGCCCTGGGTGAACCGTTCGTCCTCGGCGAGTTGCCAGCGGACCTCGACGGCCCGCGGAGCCATGCCGCCGGGCCGCAGAGGGTCGGCGTTGAGTGGATCGACGGCTAAGCGGGTCCAGAGGACCACGCCGTCGGGCATCGGCTCCCCGGAGGCGACACCTAGGGTGAACGGGTTTGCCATACCGTCATGGTGACGCACCGAGCCGTTCGATGACGGTGACGTTCGCCTGTCCGCCACCCTCGCACATGGTCTGCAGACCGTATCGGCCGCCGGTCCGCTCCAGCTCGTGCAGCAGCTTGACGGCCAGCACGGCGCCGGTCGCGCCGAGTGGGTGGCCGAGGGCGATCGCGCCGCCGTTCGGGTTGACCCTCGCCGGGTCGGCGCCGGTCTCCTTCAGCCAGGCCAGCACGACGGAGGCAAAGGCCTCGTTGATCTCGATGGCGTCGAAGTCGTCGATCGACATGCCGGTCATGCCGAGTGCGTGGACGGTGGCGGGGATCGGGGCGTCGAGCATCGTGATCGGGTCGGCGCCGCGGGCCGACAGGTGGTGCACGCGGGCACGCGGAGTCAGGCCGTGCTCGCGTACGGCCCGGGGCGAGGCGATGAGCAGGGCGGCGGCGCCGTCGGAGATCTGCGAGGCCAGCGCGGCCGTCAGCCGGCCGCCCTCGACCAGGGGCTTGAGCGCGGCCATCTTGTCGAGCGTGGTGTCCCTGCGCGGGCCCTCGTCCACGGCGGCGCCTTCGCAGGGAACGATCTCCCGCCGGAAATATCCGGCGTCGATGGCGTGCAGGGCCCGCCGGTGCGACTCGTACGCGTATCGCTCCATCTCCTCCCGCGAGATGTCCCAGTGCGCGGCGATCCGCTCGGCGCCGGTGAACTGGGAGACCTCCTGGGTGCCGTACCGCTCGACCCAGCCCTTCGAGCCCCCGAAGGGGGTCTCGTGCCCGAGCGCGCGCCCGGCCAGCATCGCGGACGAGATGGGGATCATGCTCATGTTCTGCAGGCCGCCCGCGACCACCAGGTCGCTGGTGCCCGACAACACGGCCTGTGCGGCGAAGTGCAGCGCCTGCTGGGAGGAGCCGCACTGGCGGTCGACTGTGACACCGGGCACCTCCTCGGGCAGCCCGGCGGCCAGCCAGCAGGTGCGGGCGACGTCGCCGGCCTGCGGCCCGATCGTGTCCACGCAGCCGAAGATCACATCCTCCACGGCCGACGGGTCGGCGCCCGTGCCGTCCATCAGCTCCCTGAGCACGTGCGCCCCGAGATCGGCGGGGTGGATCCTGGCCAGGCCGCCGTTCCTGCGCCCGACGGGGGTGCGGACGGCGCCGACGATGTACGCCTCGCTCATCTCCGTATCGTAGCAAGCGCTTGGTCTAACCTGGAATGCCCGATGAGCTGGGCCGGTTAGGTGAGCAAGCGATTGTCCGTGGGCTCATAATGGTGACGTGACCACGCGAAAGAACTCCGGCACCGCCGCACCGGCGAAGCGCCAGCGCGCGACCTCCACCGGGTCGGCGTCCGAGCGCCGCGACCACCTCGTCAAGCTCGCCGCGGAGCTCTTCGCGCGCAAGGGCTTCCAGGCCACGACAGTACGCGAGATCGCCGACGAGGCGGGCATCCTCTCCGGGAGTCTCTACCACCACTTCGACTCCAAGGAGACGATCGTCGACGAGGTGCTGTCCACCTTCCTCGACGACCTCATCGCCCGCTACCGCGCCGCGGTCGAGACCAGCTCCGACCCGCGCACCGTGTTGTCGGAGATGGTCCGCATCGGCTTCGGCACGCTGGAGCCGCACCGGGCCGCGATCACCGTCATGCAGAACGACTGGAACTACCTGCGGCAGTTCGAACGCTTCAACTACCTCGTCAAGGCCGAGGACGAGGTCGAGCAGATCTGGGTGGCGCAGATCAAGGCGGGCCAGCTCGCCGGGCAGTTCCGCTCCGACGTCGACCCCAAGCTGACCTACCGCATGATCCGTGACACGATCTGGGTGGCGGTCCGCTGGTTCCGCCCCGGCGGCAGGCTCAATACGGGCGGGCTGGCCGAGCACTACATCACCGTGCTGTTCGACGGACTCGCCACGGGCGAGCGCACGACGCAGCGCCGGGGATGAGCCTGGGCAAGGCGGTCCGGCTGGCCCTGCAGGCCGTGGCCGAACCGGACAAGGCAGAGGCGATGCGCGCCTACATGAAGTCCGCCATGCCGTTCCTGGGCGTCCAGGCGGTGCCCCGGCGGGCCGCGCTCAAGCGGGTGTTCGCCGACCACCGCCTCGAGAGCGCGCCGGATTGGCGGCGGGCCGTGTTATCGCTGTGGCGCGAGGCCGAATACCGCGAGGAGCGCTACGCCGCGATCGAACTGTCCGGATACCACCTCTACCGGAGCTTCCAGACCCTCTACACGGTGCCGATGTACGAGGAGATGATCGTCACCGGCGCCTGGTGGGACCTGGTGGATGAGCTGGCCACGCACCGGATGGGCGGGCTGCTGGCCGCCTACCCTGACTCGATGCGGCCGCTCATGCTGGAGTGGGCGCACGACGCGGACCTGTGGAAGCGGCGCACCGCGATCCTGTGCCAAAACCGGTTCAAGGGCCGCACGGACACGGCCCTGCTCTATGCGTGCATCGAGCCCAGCCTGTCGGACAACGACTTCTTCGCCCGCAAGGCGATCGGGTGGGCGTTACGCGAATACGCCAAGACCAATCCGGGCGAGGTCGTCCGCTACGTGAAGGCCAAGGGCATCACGGGCCTGAGCCGCCGCGAAGCGCTGCGCAATCTGTCGGTCACCTAGTCCACAACGCGTCCTGCACCGCCTGGACCAGGGCCATGAGTTCCGGCGTGACCCGATCCTTCGACCAGGCCAGCGCGTACGTGATGCGCAGGTCGCCCGCGTCCAGCGGCACGAACCGCACGTCGTCCCGCCTGATCGCCCGCACCAGCAGCTGCGGGATCGGCAGCAGGCCCGCGCCGGCGGCCACCAGGTCGAGTGCCGCGGCGAAGTCGTCGTCGGCCACCATGCGGGAGCGGCCGGGCAGGCCGGTCCACGGGCGGGTGCTCGGTGTGAGGAGCACCTGGCCGGCCAGGTCGGAGGCGGCCGCCCTCTGTGCGGAGGCCAGCCGGTGGCCGACGGGGACGGCGAGGTGGTCGACGGTCACGTGGAACCTGGCCGCCGTGACGAACTGGGCCGGTGCCGGGGTGGCCAGGATGGCGGCCGAGACCTGGCCGTCCGTGAGCGCTTGGGCCGCCGCCCCCCGGCCCGCGACCGTGAGCTCCACGCCGATCGGCGGGTTGCGTCCCGCGAGACGTCTGACGATCCGCGCCGCCAGCGTGCCCACCAGTGGTGGATAAGCAAGGTGAATGGTCGGGCGGGCGAGCCTGGCCGCTTCCGCGGTGAACGCCCGGGCCGATTCGAGCATCTGCCCCGCGTACGGCAGCAGCGCCTTGCCCTCGGCGGTGAGCCGCACCTCGCGGGCGGTGCGGTCGAAGAGCTTGACGCCGGCGGCGCGCTCGAGCCGGGTGATGGCCTGGCTCATGGCGGGCTGCGACATGCCCAGGTCCGCGGCGGCGGCCGAGAAGCTGAGCCGCGCCGCGACCCGCGTGAAGCAGTGGATCTCCCTGAGCATAAGCAACATCAATACATGGTGCACGACTGTCCGGGTACTCGGCACGATCACAACGATCTGTCGTCCGACGTCACAGGGAGTTGAGAAGATGTCGCCGTTCCCCAAGTCCACCGTGCTGGGTTACCCGAGGATCGGGCCGCGGAGGGAGCTGAAGCGGGCGCTGGAGTCGCACTGGGACGGGCGTTCGAGCCGGGCGGAGCTCGACCGGGTGGGCGCCGGGATCCGGGAGCGCACCTGGCGCAGGCTGGCCGAGCTCGGTCTGGAGGGGCTGCCGTCGAACACGTTCTCGCTGTACGACCAGGTGCTGGACACCGCCGTGCTGCTCGGCGCGGTGCCCGAGCGGTATCGCGCGGCCGAGGACCCCTACTTCGCGATGGCCCGCGGCACCGAGGGGCTGGCGCCGCTGCGGATGACGAAGTGGTTCGACACGAACTACCACTACATCGTGCCGGAGATCGGTCCTGACACCGTGTTCAAGCTGGACGCGGGCAAGCCGCTGGGCGAGGTGCGGGAAGCGCGCGCGCTGGGCTACGAGACGCGGCCGGTGATGATCGGGCCGGTGACGTTCCTGCTGCTGGCCGGTGCGCTGGAGCGGCTGGATGACGTGCTGGACTGCTACGAGGAGTTGCTCGGCACGCTGGCCGCCGAGGGCGTCGCGTGGGTCCAGCTGGACGAGCCGGCGCTGGTGGCGGACCGGACGGCGGACGAGCTGGCCGCGGTGCGGACCGCCTACGAGCGGCTGGGGGCGGTGGGCTCGCGGCCCGGGTTGTTCGTGGCATCGTACTTCGGGGATCTCGGGGAGGCGCTGCCGGTGCTGGCCGGCACGCCGGTGGAGGCCATCGGGGTCGATCTGGTGCGAGGCGGGGTCCCCGTCGTCGATCTGACCGGGAAGACCGTGGTCGCCGGTGTCGTGTCCGGGCGGGACGTGTGGCGGACCTCGCCCGAGCGGGCGCTGGCCGCGCTCGGCTCCGTGCGGGCCTCGCAGGTGACGGTGAGCACCTCGTGCTCGCTCCTGCACGTGCCCTACGACGTGGAGGCCGAGCCGGAGCTGGATGCGGGGCTGAGGTCGCGGCTGGCGTTCGCGGAGCAGAAGGTGGCCGAGGTGGTGGCACTCGCGGGCGCCGGCTTCACCGGGCCGGCGCCGGCCGTGCCCTCGGTGCCGCTGGCGGAGCCGGTGGTCGCGGAGGGGCGCGGCCCGTACGCGGTGCGCGCCGCGGCGCAGGCCGCGCACCTGCGGTTGCCGCCGCTGCCGATCACCACGATCGGCTCGTTCCCGCAGACCGGCGAGCTGCGCGCGGCCCGGGCGGCGGTGACGGCGGGGACGCTGACGCAGGCGGAGTACGAGCGGCGGGTCGAGGCCGAGATCGAACACGCCATCCGCGTGCAGGAGCGGCTCGGCCTCGACGTCCTCGTGCACGGCGAGCCGGAGCGCAACGACATGGTGCAGTATTTCGCCGAGCACCTCGACGGCTTCGCGGTCACCAGGAACGGCTGGGTCCAGTCGTACGGCTCGCGCTGCACCCGGCCGCCGATCCTGCACGGCGACGTCGCCCGGCCTGAGCCGATCACGGTGCGGTGGGCCACATACGCGCAGTCGCTTACCGACAAACCGGTCAAGGGCATGCTCACTGGGCCGGTCACGATCGTGGCCTGGTCGTTCGTCCGCGACGACCTGCCGCTGCGGGACGTGGTGTTCCAGGTGGCGGACGCGGTGCGGGAGGAGGTCCGCGACCTGGAGGCGGCCGGGGTCTCGATCGTCCAGGTGGATGAGCCGGCGCTGCGTGAGCTGCTGCCGCTGCGACGGGCCGCCCAGGACGAGTACCTGGAGTGGGCGGTGGCCGCGTACCGGCGGGCCACCTCGGGGGCCGGCGATCGCACACAGATCCACACCCACCTGTGCTACTCCGACGCCGACCAGATCCTGGCCGCCATCGACGGGCTGGACGCGGACGTGACCACGATCGAGTCCGCCCGGTCGGGGGCGCGGATCCTGGGAGCGGTGGAGTCGTTCGGGCGCGGGCTCGGGCCGGGCGTGTACGACATCCACTCGCCGCGGGTGCCGGGGGCCGAGGAGGTCGAGGACCTGCTGCGCCGGACGGTGCGTGCACTGCCGGTCGAGCGGGTCTGGGTCAATCCGGACTGCGGGCTGAAGACCCGGACGTACGAGCAGGTGGAGGCGGCCCTGGCGAACGTGGTCACCGCCACCCGCAGGCTGCGTGCCGAGCTTCAGGCGTAGCGCTCGGTGAACTCCTCGATCGTCATGCCGAACAGCACCTCGTCGTCATAGTGACCGGCGTGGTAGTGGCTCCTGCGCCGGCGGCCTTCCTCGACGAAGCCCAGCCGCCGGTGCAGGGCCAGCGACGCGTCATTGGAGGCGTAGACCCACGCCTCCGCCTTCTGGAAGCGGCGCTCGAAGAACATGTAGCGCAGAAGGATCACGATGGCGTCGCCGGCGTAGCCCTTGCGCTGGTGCGGGGTGCCGACGCTGATCCCGTAGGCGAAGGTGCCGTGCTCGCGGGCGGCCTGGTGCGTGTTGAGCGTCCCGACCGGGACGTTGCCGTCCCTGGTGGCGATCACCAGTCTGAATTCGTCGAGATCCTTTTCCCGCTCGGCCTCCTCCGCTGCCCACTTCCTGGCGTAGGCGGCCGAGATGGGCGGATGGAGCCGCCAGCCGTTCCTGACCGCGTCGGAGTCCTCGTTGAAGGCGTGGAACGCCTCCCAGTCCTCGGGCTCCATGGCGCGCAGGCGTACGCGCTCTCCCACCCATGCCGATCTCATGGGACGAAGGAAAGCAGATCACCGCCAGGGATGGCGAGCCGTTTTCGCGCCGGCCCGCTCCTGGTGCCGGTGCCCCCCAGCCAGGTCGATCCACACCTTGGCGGCGCGGGCATAGCTTCCTCTGGCGGTCTCTTGGTAGCACCCGTCATCGGTACGGCGCCGGACGAAGAATTCGGCGCCTTCTGAGCACAGGACGTATTCCTCGCAGCAGGATGCCTCGACCACCGCTGGGAGCCGGCTCCTTGGGGCATGCGTCCTCCAGTCGCACATGGAGGCCCGCCACGAAGAGAAGCTGTCCGGATGCCTGAGCACGATCAACGACCCACCTCCCGAAATGCGTCCATGACTATTCCGGCAGATGCGAGGTTGCCTCAAGGTAGCAGTCCGGTTGCGCTGCGTTATTTCAGGGCTCCAGATGTCAGGCCTGACTGGATCTGGCGCTGGAAGACCGTGTAGACGACCAGCATGGGGAGGATGGCCAGGGTCAGGGCGGCGAACAGGGCCGACCAGTCCTGGTCGTATCCGGCGGCGGTGGAGATGTCGGCGATGCCCTGAGTCAGCACCCACTTGTCCCGTTCCTGGAGCAGCACCAGCGGAAGCTGGTACTGGTTCCACTGGCCCAGGATGTTGAAGATCGTGATGCTGATGATGCCCGGCCGGGCCATCGGCAGCATGATCTGGAAGAACACCCGCGTGTGCGACGCGCCGTCCACCATCGCCGCCTCCCCCACCGCGGTCGGCAGCGTACGGAAGAAGGCCGACAGGAAGAAGACGGTGAACGGCATCGAGTACGCGATGTAGACCAGGACCAGGCCCGCGTGCGTGTTCAGGCCGATGAACGGGCCGACGAGCGGCACGTTGCCCATGTTCTGCACGACGAAGAACAGCGGGGTCAGTGCCAGATAGACCGGGAACGCCAGACCCGAGACGAACAGCAGGTAGACCGCGCGGTTGCCGCGAAAGGGGTAGCGCGCCAGCACGTACGCGGCCATCGAGCCGATGAGCATGGTGCCGAACGTGCTGAACGACACCACGATGACGCTGTTGAGCATGTACTGGCCGATGTGCGCCTGCTCCCACGCCCTGGCGAAGTTGTCCCAGCGCAGCGCGGCGGGCAGCGACCAGGCGTCGCCGAAGATCTCATCCTCGCTCTTGACCGAGGCCAGGAACGTCCACAGGATCGGCACCACCGTCAGCAGCGTCCACACCAGCAGCGCCAGGTGCGTGAGCATGCCCAACGGCCCGAGGCGCCGCCTGCGCTCCTGGCGGGCGAGCTTGCGGGAGTTCGCCACCGTCCACGAGGTCATCGTTGTCATCAGTACTCGATTCGTTCGCGTCGGGACAGGCGCAGCGAGAGGATCGCGAAGCCGACGGTGAAGAAGAACATCACGACGCCGAGAGCCGAGGCGTAGCCGAACCGGAAATACTGGAACGCGTTGCGGTAGATCTCGGCCGCCATGACCGTGGTCGAGAAGTCGGGGCCGCCGTGCTGGTCGGTCATCACCCAGACGATCGCGAACACGTCCAGGGCGAGGATGCCCAGGTAGACCCAGGCCACCTGGACGGTGTCCCAGAGCAGCGGCAGCGTGATGCGGAAGAAGAGGCTGAGGGGGCCCGCCCCGTCGATCTGCGCGGCCTCGAACATGTCCCTGGGGATGGAGGCCAGGCCGGCGGAGAAGAGCACGACGTAGAAGCCGACCGCCTGCCACACCATGACGCCCAGCACCGACCAGAACGCCACGTCGGGGTCGGACAGGAAGCCGATCGGCGAGATGCCCAGCGCCATCAGCGGGCCGTTCAGCATGCCGCTGCCGTCCGGCCGGAACACCTGCTGGAACAGCACCGCCACCACCGCGACGGCCAGGACCTGCGGGAAGAAGAACACCACCCGATAGAACTTCGACCCGCGGATCCCCGTCAGGCCCTGCGGGCCGCCCACGTTGAGCAGGAAGGCGAAGAACAGGGCGATGACGATCGTGATCAGCGGCAGCAGGAGCAGCAGGGCGCCGTTGTGGCTGACGGCCTTCCAGAACGTCCCGTCGCCGAGCAGCCGCTCGAAGTTGTCCAGGCCGATGAAGCGCGGCGTGGCCGTCACGCCGCGCCAGTCGGTCATCGCGATGTAGAACGCCTGGATGTACGGCGAGATGACGTAAACCAGGTAGAGAATCACCGGGGCTGCCAGGAACGAGGTGATGAACAGCCCACGGCGATACCTATTGAAGATCATTAGCGCTTGTACTTCTTGATCGAGGAGTCGTTCTTGATCTCGTCGGCCTTCTTCTGCAGGCGCTCCAGGTACGCCTCCGGCTTGAGCCCGCCGGTCATCAGCTGGCCGGTGGCGGCGATGGCCTCGTCCTTGAGCTGGGCGTACCAGGTCTGCCAGCGATAGGTGACGGTGTTCGAGCCCGCGTCCGTCACGGCCTTGGACGCGCTGGACGCGCCGGGCGACAGCTGCCGGCCTTCGCCTGCGCCCTTGACCACGGAGACGGTCTTGACCATCTCGCTGAACTCGCCGGCCGCCTTCTTCGACAACATGGCCCGCAGGTATTCCATGCCGCCCTGCGGGTTCGCGCTCTTGGACGGGACGATGAAGTTCTCGCCGGGCGAGGTGTGCAGGGTGCCGTACGGGAGCTTGTCCGAGCTGGTGAAGTCCGGAATCGGGAACATGCCGTACTCGAAGTCGGCCGGGGTGGTCGTCTTCTGCTCGTTCTCCAGCCACGAGCCGGAGGGCAGCATGGCTACCTTGTACTTGTTCTGGGCGGTCTGGGTCTGTACGTGGTCGAGCCCCGCGGTGCCCTCCATGAGGTACTTCGCACCGATCTCCGCCCAGGCCGTGGCCGAGGTCTTCATGGGCTCGGAGGTCCAGGCGCCGTCCTCGAGGTTGTCGATGTTGACCAGCACCTCGTTACCGCCGATCTTCGCGGCCATGGTCAGCAGCGGCTCGTACAGATACTGCGGGAACTTTCCGGCATAGGTGAAGGGCGCCATCTTGCCGGACTTCTTGATCGTGTCGTTGAGCGCGAGGAACTCGTCCCAGGTCTTGGGCACCTCCCAGCCGTTGTCGCGGAACACCTTCTGCGAATACCAGATCCCGAAGATGTAGTTGACGTAGCCGAGCACGCTGAACTTGCCGTCGTACGTGCCGATCTCGACGACGGCCTGGTCGAGGGTGTCTCTGATCTTGACGTTCGGGTCGTCCCAGCTGGGCGCGTCCAGCAGCGGGGTCAGGTCCTGGAGCTGGCCGTCCTGGGCGAGCGCGCCGAAGTCCATGGCGTTGGCGCCGGAGTTGTCGATCACGTCGGGCGGGTTGCCGCCGGCGAAGCGCGGCTGCAGGACCTTGGTGATCTCCTTGGTCGCGTTGTGCTTGATCTCGACGTTCGGGTATTTGGTCTTGAACAGCGGCTGGTGGATGTTCTTGGCGTAGTCCTGGCCGAAGCCGCCGTCGAAGATCCACACCTCCAGCGGCTTGTCGGCCGCCACGCCGAACGGGTTGGCCGCGCTGGTCGCGGCCGGCGCCGAGGAGGCCGTGGCGGTGGGCTGGGAGGCGGGTGTGGCACACGCGGCCAGCGCCCCTGCCACCGGCACGAGGGCGGCGCCGCGAAGAAGCTCGCGCCTGCTGATGTGGGGGGTGGTGGACATATCGACTACTCCTGACTTTTCATGATCCACGTCTGATTCGACCTGCGTAGCGGCTCTCGAGGGCCCTGTTGTGCTCGTCACCGCCCGTCACGTTCGCCGACAGGTAGATGGGGGGCGTCTCCCCCATCGCCACCAGCTCGTCCACCGCCTCGGTGACCACCATCTGCGCCAGCAACGCGGAGGTGATCGTGGACACGGCACCGTAACTGCCGCCGCCGGGCAGGTCGAGGATGGCGTCCCCGTACGGCGCGCCGTTGTCCAGCACGACGTCGGCCAGGTCGAGCAGCTTGCCGCCCGACGGGTGGCGCGAGGTCATCCGGCTGCTGTGCTTGACCGAGGTCAGCGCGATCAGCGGATGGCCGCGGTCCTTGACGATCGTGGCCAGCTCGACGACCGTGCCGTTCACGCCGGAGCTGGAGATCAGCACGAACACGTCCTGCGGCGCCACCGGCGCCAGGCCGTAGATCTCATGGGCGATGGCCGGGTCCCGCTCCAGCTCCGCGGTCAGCACGCTCGGCGGGCGGCCGCCGTACAGGACGAGGTCCCTGGGTGTGAGGCGGTTGCTGGGCACGAGGCCGCCGGCCCGTCCGGCGATCTCCATGGCGATGGCCTCGGAATGCCCGGAACCGAAAGCGTTTACCACGCCCCCGGCCCGGATCGAGGCCACGATCAGCCCGGCCGCCTGCTTGACCGGCTCGGCCTGGCTCTCCGCGACCTGGTGGGCCAGGTCGAGGACCTTGGATGCGTACGTCATTCAGCCTCTTTCCACCCTATGGCTCTCCACGGCGCTGATCGTGCGCTCGAACGCCTCGTTGGTGCGCTCGTAGGTGCGTTGCGCGACCGCCACATAGACGGCGTCCAGCACGAACAGCTGCGAATGGACGGCGGCCAGCCCGCCGAGCCGGAACGTGGTCTCCCTGCTGGCGGTGGTCAGCACCAGGTCGGCCAGGTCGGCCAGCGGGGAGCGGGCGAAGGACGTGACCGCGACCGTCAGCGCGCCGTGGCTGCCCGCCTCGGCCAGCGCCTCCATGACCTCGCGGGTACGGCCCCGGTGGCTGATGCCGATGGCCACGTCGCCCTGCTTGAGCAGCGCCGCCTCCGACAGGGCCACGTGCGCGTCGCCCGCGCTCCAGCCGGGGATGCCGATGCGGCGTAACCTGCCTTCGAACATGGTGGCCACGTTCCCGCTGGTGGAGACGCCAACCAGGAGCACCCGAGGGGCCGCCACGATGGCGTCGGCCACCCGGGCCACCAGGTCGAGGTCGAGCCCCGCGGCGGTGTCCTGGATGAGCCGGGCATCGGCGGCGGCCATGACCTCCACGGCCTTGTCGAGCGGGTCCTCCGGACCGATCTCGTGGCCGACGCCCGCCCCCCAGCCCGCCTGGGCGGCCCGGCCCGTCTCGGTGGCGAGCGCGACGCGCAACTCGGCGTAACCGGAGAAGCCGAACGCCCGGCAGAACCGGGTCACGGTGGCGGGCGAGCTGCCCGCCCGCTCGGCCAGCGCGATGATGGTCGACCGCGCGGCCTCGGCCGGGTCATCCAGAATCACCTCACCGACCCTGCGCAACGCCTCCGGCAAACCGGGTAGTTCCGTTTCGACGCGCCCGAGCGCTCCTGAAGTCACGAATATTCCTTCCGAACACCCGGTCTTCTGGCGAAAATTATTCTTGCTTCTCGGTCACGTCAACCCCCAGACTCAGACCGTGACGCAATCGCTAGTGGTCGGCGTCGATGCCGGGGCCACGTCCACGCGGGTCTCCGTCCACGCGCTCGACGGGAGCCGGGTGGGATACGCGCGGGCCGGCGCGGGCAATCCCACTGCTCACGGGCTGGACAAGGCGGTGGCGGCGATCACGGACGCGCTGGGGGCGGCGCTCGGGCCGCACGACGGCGGCCGGGTGGTGGCCTCGCTGGCCGGGGTCGCCGGGCAGGTGGCCGAAATGGTGCCCGCACTGGCGAAGGTCTGGGCCGACCACGGGATCGCCCAGGGGCCGCGGTTCATGGGCGACGTGCCGATCGCCTACGCGGCGGGGTCCGCCGAACCCGACGGCTCGCTCCTGCTCTCCGGCACGGGCGCGGTCGCGGCCAGGATCGAGGGCTACAAGATGGGCGTGATCGCGGACGGGCTGGGGTGGCTGCTGGGGGATGCGGGGTCCGGTTTCTGGATCGGGCGCGCGGCGGCCAAGGCGGTCGTGGACACCTTCGACCGCGGGCTCCCCGTCGAGGCCATCGACACCGCCTGGACAGATGCCCAGGCCGTCGACACCGCCAGGACAGACGCCCAGACCATCGACACCGCCGCGGCGGAGGTGCCGCACGGACCTTCGGACGCGGCGGGGGCTCCCGGTCCCGTCGGCGGCCCGCTGACGGCCCTGGTCGCCCGGCACTTCCTCGGCGACGAGCGGCCGGCCACACCGCGCGCCGTCGCGGACCGCATCGTCCGGCTGGCACAGGCCGACCACATGCGCCTGGCCGCCTTGTCCTCACTTGTCAGCCAGGCCGCAGCGGCAGGCGACCCCGTCGCGCTCAAGATCACGAGGGAGGCCGCCGAGCGCCTGGTCGCCACGCTCAGGCGGGTGCACGTGTCGGGCCCGGTGGTGCTCGCCGGGAGCGTGCTCACCAGCGAAGGCCCGGTGCGGCAGGCCGTGACGGAGCTGCTCGCCGGCGAGACGGTCACGACGGCACGCGACGCGGCGGGCGCGGCGGCCTGGCTGGCGGCCCGCGCCCTGCTGCCGGAGGCCGACGCGAAGGTGCTGCACGCCACGTTCACGGCCGCACCCTGAGCGAGTGACCCGCCCGCTCCCGGCTGAGGCCGGGAGGGTAACAGGCGGTCACTCGTTCATGGACGCCGGCTTGGGACCGCCGTAGATGGGGTTCTTGGGCAGACGTTCCTTGGTCACCAGCAGGCGGACGACGCCGGCCTGCTCGGACTCCGCCTCCCAGACGATCCAGTCGTCGCCGACCTCCGCCTGCTGCTTGTCCTGCTCCACCCCATAGCCGTCGAAGTCAGGAGCAGGGGTGATGACCTGGAAGACGGCCCTCAGCCCGCGCCTGCGGACCTCGGCGAGGACCTCGCCCACGGTCTTCTCGTCCACCTGGAAGCCCTCGAGCATCTCGCCCTTCCGCGTGGCACGGGCGAGGTTCCGGTACCTCTCCTCTGGCTCGGCCGCCCGGCCGACCCGGACGGCGGCCCAGCCGGTCCAGCCGCGGGGCACTGTGACGGTGATCGCGCAACCGTCCTGGCCGATCGTGCAGCCTTCGGGCGCCGTGCCGCTGCCGATGGACTCGCCGTTGGGCGCCAGAGGGCCGCTCAGGCTCATCCCCGCGATCTTGCCCACCCAGGGCGGGGAGGCGGGCACCACCTCGAGGTTCACGTTCAGGCCGACCGCCTTGAATCCCTCCGTGTACTTCGCGTGGTCGGCGAACGGGTCCTTGATCGTGGCGACGTACGTGTCACCGCGTAGCTCGATGTCGATGGCCGAGTTGGCGTACGAGGTGGCCGGGCCGCGCTCGCCGAGGACGGTGGGTCCGACCACGGCCGCCGCCGCGAGCCCTCCCAGCGCTACGGCTCCGACGACGAGACGGCGCACGCGCCGAGTCCTGTGCCGGGCATGCTCCGGCACCGGCTCCTCGGCGATGATCGCGGCGAGGAGCGCCCGGGCCCCCGCGCCGGATGCCTGCCCCGCGAGATCCTCGTCGTGGACCCTGGCGAGGCGCTTCAGCTCGTTCATGCGGACTCCATGACCACGTGGTTGACGGAGACACCGGCCAGGGCCAGCGCCTTGGACAAACGCTTGCGCGCGCGGTGCAGCCGGATGCGCACGGCGTTGCGTGAGCAGCCGAGCACCGAGGCGATCTGGGCCCGGTCCAGGCCCTCCCACGCCACCAGCGAGATCAGCTCCCGGTCGTCCTCGGACAGCTCACGTAACGCCCGCGTGATCGTGCTCAGCTCGATGTCGCTCTCGGGTGAGCGGGCGTAGAGGTCGGCGATGTCGGCGTCGAGCGCCACGTGCCGAGCCTGCCGCCGGTGCTGGCCACGACGGTGGTTGGCCAGCACGTTCCTGGCGATCCCGTACAGCCAGAGCCTGGCCTCGCCGCCGCTCGGCAGCGCGTCGACGCGGCGCCAGGCGATGGCGAACGTCTCGGCGACCACGTCGGCCGCGTCCTCGGGGGAGTCGCAGCGGCGCATGGCGTACCCGAGTATGTGCTCGTATGTCTGCGTGTAGACGGCCTCGAACCGGTCTTTCCGGTCGTCACCCACGGGCGGTCCCCATGGTCGGCCTCCTCGATATCGGGGGTAGGGCACCCCGTACATGTCGGAGGCATCTTCAGCATTTCAGCTAATTTTCAGCCCTTGAGCGCCCCGGCCGTCATCCCCGTGCCCACGCGGCGCTGCAGGAACAGGAAGAGCAGCAACGCGGGCAGGGCAAACAGATTGGCGGCGGCCATCGTGGCACCCCAGTCCGTGCCGAACACGTCGCGGAACAACGACAGCCACACCGGCAGCGTCCGCTTGTCCTGATCCTTGATGATCAGCACGTTCACGAACGCCCTCTTCCCCGCCACCGCAGCGCTCGCTGAGGCAGTTCAATAGCTTCTCGCCTCACGATGGCCAGGAATCACGTCGGGGGAACCATGAAGACTGATGCAGTACCCTTCCGGCGCGCAACTTGAGCAGTCGTCAGCGGTCCCGGTCCTTACTCGAGGGACACAGTTGCCAGCCGCGGGGTGGGTACATAACGCGGGATGATCTTGCATGCGTAATGAGCTGTTCGGAGTGTTCTCTCAACTCACACCGCGAAGGTTTGCCGCATGGCCACCGCTCTCCTACAGCGGGTGCCGCAGGTTCGAATCCCGCCGGGGGCACCAGGTCCGACCAGCAGCAAAACGCCCTTGACCAGCGGAAACGCCAGTCAGGGGCATTTGGATGCGTCCAGTGCTGTACGGCTGTAGCTGATCGTTAGCGCGTGGTCGTGCCAAATACCTCGGCCATCGACCGCGTCATCGCCCTGCTGGGCCGCGACCGGTTGCTGGCGGAGGTGACCGACGCCGAGATCGGCCAGGCGCTATTCAAGAAGGTAATCGAGCACACCATCACCTTCGCTCCGCACCTGCTCTGCTAGTCGATCGCCCATTGGAGTGGTAGCAAGCCAAACATCTGTTAGGCCAAGCTCCCAGTTCAGGCGCTCACACTCTGCCTGGAGTTTCCGAAACGCTTCGAGAGGATCGAGATCCCAAGCCTCGAATCCGGAATTACCTATACCGCCCGGAACGGCTAGCTCATTTACTATCAATGCCCTGACCGCTTCCATTGCGATACGTCTCGAATCAACGACGTTCAAGCCAGAGAGTCTCGCTGCCCTATTAATGACGTGACCGAGTATGATCCAGTCATCCAATCCCTCGTCGAGTACCTCTGCAATGAGCGCCCGAATATCGGCTTTCATTCTATTTGTACCTTTAGAATACTTCCGTCCGGCATTTTGATGTCGATTGTCGCCCGACCGGACTTCGAAGCTGTCCGCCATTGAAACTCGGTCCCGTCCGGCAGCTTATAACGCTCAGGAATCTTCGGACCGAAGCCTGGGAGCGATCCTCCTCCCCTTGGTCCACTTATTGAACAAGGCCCTAGGCTCAGCCTCAGAGCTCACCATTCCAACATGGCTCAGTCGACCACGCTCATCGCACTCCTTAATGCGAGTGCATTCGTAACTTTAGCGGGCGGACTGATCAACCTCGCCGCCGCGCTCAGTAGTGGAAAGTCAGGACACCCGTTGCAGGGAGGGCCGCAGCGACGCGTGCGCCGAGCACGGTGCTGCGAGCCTGCGTTCTTCGGCCAGATTGTGAGCCAGTTCCTCAAGGGTCCGCCCGCACCGGACGTTGGACAGGCCGCGCTCCTTGACTTGGTCCGACAGGAGGGTACGGCGCACGGCGTACCAGCCGCCGGCGACCGCATCGGAGATGATCCACTGCCTGCCGTACTCGTTCTTCAGGCTGTCCAGGCTCACGCTCATAGCGGCAACGCCGCCCGATGCTCCGACTCCCTCTCCAGCGCCACCCGAACTATCGCCGACAGCGGATGCCCCTCCCGCAACTCCGCGTAGCGGAAAGCGATCCGGCGAGCGGCCCGGCTGAGGTCCGCCACGGGATGCCAGGCGTAGACGGCACGCTTACGCCCTTCGTCCCACCCGGTACGCCACCAGAACCGCTCACCGTCGCACCACACCACCAGGCCCACCCAGACCGATACCAACGCCAGCTGGTAACCCTCGTGAACATCGGCAGAAATGCCCCGGTTTTCGAGCTCCACCCGGAGTCGTTCAGCCGCGGAATACGAATTCCGTCGGCCATCGAATTTCGTGACGCGGAGGGGAAGAGTGCCCATGGAAAAAAGCATCGCGGAGAGGGAACGTGCACTCCAGGGACAGCATGTGGCACTTACGAATAGAAGCAGATCCAACTATCACAACATGTGGCAGTTGAATCAGGACTCGACCCCGAGGAAGCTCGCGACCTCGGCGTACTCGGCTCTGAGCGCCCGCGCTCGGTCCTCGATGAGCTGGTCGGCCACCCGCCGGGCGAAAGGCTGGTATTTGAGCCAGTGCGGCACACGGGTTTTGAGATCGAGGAGGATTTCCCACGATT
Organism: Nonomuraea sp. 10N515B; assembly: GCF_052245915.1. Taxonomy (NCBI): domain Bacteria; kingdom Bacillati; phylum Actinomycetota; class Actinomycetes; order Streptosporangiales; family Streptosporangiaceae; genus Nonomuraea; species Nonomuraea sp. 10N515B. Next base: position 18,605 of record NZ_JBQQBQ010000077.1, on the reverse strand, counting down.
CGGCCGCATTCCGCTCGGAAGCATAAGCGCTGGCCACATCGAGGAGATATCTGTACCGCGTACTGCTCGACAGATCCCCCGTCGAACGGATTCCGTTATGGATTTCCAGAGCCCGCGTGCTGTTCCCCTGCACCACCGCATACTCGACGGCCTTGATCTGGATCAGCTCCGAGGAGAACCCGGCGAAGGTGGAGGCCCCCCGCGCCGCCCACAGCGGAGGAGCCTCAAGCGACTGCCCCTCGATGCGATGCGCCCCCGCACGGGCGAGCGTCAGCATGTCGTCGGCCTCATCACCCTGGTTGTTCCGTACGGCTGCGGCCGAGGCCCACAGCAGCATCCACCCCCAGGTGGCGAACTTCGCGGGGTCGTTCGTCGAGAAGCGCGGTTCGATGGCCTGGGCGGTCACCAGGGCTGCGCGCTGCGCGTCGTCGAGCCGCCCTTCCCGGAGAAAGAGCCAGCACTCGTTGAAGACGTGCCATGCGCCCAACAGCGGATCGTCGGCCCGTTCGGCCGCCGTGATCCCCTCCGTGATCGCCTGATAGGCGAGGTCGTACTGCTGGAGTTGAATCAACGCCTGCGCCGAGAACTGGAAGGTCTGCGAGAGCAGCGTCAGCGCGGCGCGCTCATCGTCCGCGCCCCGGGCATCCGCCACCAGCGTGCGCGCCTCCACGAGCAGCGCGGGGATCGTCTGCACCACGGCCCGGTAATCGTCGGCCCGATACAGGTTGTTCGCCGCAAGGAACGACTCCCGCACCGACCGGTACGAGACCGGCCCGTCGAGGTCGGGCATCTGGAGGCCCGCCAGACCACGCACCGGCTTGAGCGTACGACGTAGCGCGAGGAGGTCCGCGTGCACCGTCTCCTCCTGAGGCGAGACCGGTTCCGGGGAAGGCCGGAACAGATCCGAGGTCCGCACGTCGAGCGCTTCGGCCAGCTTGCGGAGCGTCGAGACACGCGCGCTCCTGCGGTCGCCCTGTTCGAGCTTGCGGATCGTGGACACACTCACGCCTGAGCGTTCCTCCAGCTCCTCCTGAGTGAGTGCCTTGCTCACCCGGATGCGCGCCAGGTTCTCGCCGAGGGCCGGTTCTCTCGACATGATCCAACACCTCAAGGGGACGACGTGAACCCAGGGTAACCCGCTGTTTGCAGCTTTCTCCGAAGATCTGACTCTCCTTGAGGAGCGGATCCTATTCAGATCACCTCGTCAGCAATGCCGCGCTCCCGAAACTGCCGCCGAACCCCGTCACCAGGGCCACCTCGCACTCCCCCGTCCGCAGCTCCCGCACGGCCTGGGCCACGTTGTTCAGACCGTGCACGTAGCCCTCCGAGAGCAGGCCGCCGTGCGGGTTGACCCACGCGTGGCGGCGCTCCAGCAGGTACGCCCCCAGGTCCGCGCGCTCGACCAGCCCGAAGTCCTCCAGCTGCCGGGGCACCAGCCAGGAGTAGGCGTCGTACGGCAACGCGACGTCCACGTCGGACGGCCGCATGCCGGACGCCTCCCAGAGCATGGGCGCCACGTACGCGGAGAAGATCGCGCTCACGTCGGGTGAGCGGTCCATGGAGGAGCAGCCGGGCCCTCCGGCCCGTACCACCGCCTGGACGCGCGGCCCGTCGAGCACGCCGCTGACGACGAGCGCGCAGGCCCCGTCGGTCTCCTGGCAGCAGTCGACGGTGCGCAGCGGGGTGCACACGTACGGCCTGGCGAGGTAGTCGGCGAGTTCCAGCGGCTCGCGGCGCAGCGCCCGCGGGTTGGACTTGGCGTTGTCTCTGGACTGGGCGACGACGGCGTGCAGGTGTTCCTCGGTCAGCCCCGTGTCGTGCAGGTAGCGGGTCGCGGCCAGGGCGAACAGCGGGATCGGGCCCGCCAGGCCGTACGTGAAACGTTCTTGGGGGCCGGTGGAGACGGTGTTCATGCGTTTGCCCGAGCGGCCGTTGAGCGCCCGGAATATCAAGATATTTCGGGCCAAGCCGGCGTGCACGAGCATCGCCGCGTCGCCCAGGATCGATGCCGCCTGCGTGCCGCCTCCGGCGATGTCGTTGTGCCAGCCAAGGCGCTCGATCCCCAGGGCCCTCGCGACCTGCACGACGGGCGCGGAGTCGTTCATGTGGTAGCTGAGCATCGTGTCCACATCGCGCGGGCCGATGCCGGCGTCGGCGCAGGCCGCCCGGCATGCCTCGACCGCGAGCTCCAGCTCCGTGCGCCCGGATTGCCTGCTCAGCGCCGTCATCCCGATCCCGGCCACGGCCGCCCGGCCGGCGAAGGGCTGCATGCCCGCCACGCTAACATAGCCAAGCGCTTGTTAGGTTGGCGGGCCAGGGTGACAATGTGTCTTCACGAGAACTGTCTGTGCTTGTAATACGGAGGTGCGATCTACCGATAGCCCATCACCATCACCCCGAGGTGAGCGATGGATTTACGCTACGTCAGATACGCCATGGCGATCGCACGAGCCGGCAGCCTGCGCCGGGCCGCCGCCGCGCTGCACATCGCCCAGCCCACGCTGTCCGAGCAACTGAAGGCGCTGGAGAAGGAGATCGGGGTCGAGCTGTTCAGCCGCTCGTCCAGCGGGGTGCAGCTCACCGAGGCGGGCGAGGCGTTCCTGGCCCAGGCCACCGTCGCGGTCGACGCCTTCGAGCGGGCCGTGGCCGCGGCGAGGAGCAAGGGCGCCACCTCGCGCCTGGGCGTGGCGGACGGGCTGGCCGATGTGGCCGCCCGGTTGCTCTCCCAGCTGCAGAACCTGCGGCTGCGGGTGGTCCCCATGGGCACGGCCGAGCAGATCGTCTCCATCGTGGACGGCACCCTGCAGGCCGGGCTGGGTTACGCGCCCGGCTCGCTGCCGAGGGGCGTGGCCAGGATGCTCATCCACCGGTTCCCTGTACGGGCACTGGTCCACCGCGATCATCCCTTGGCGGCCTCCGAGGCGGTCTCGCTGGCGGAGCTGACCGCGGAGCCGCTGGTCATGCCGGAGTCCGACGCGGTGGCGGGTGCCCGCCGCTTCCTGGAGGGCTTCGTCCGCCACCGGCTCCACCCCCGGCTCGGTCCGGCGGCGGCCACGCACGACCTGGCGATCACCATGGTGGAGCGGGGCGCGGGCTACACGCTCAGCGTGCACGAGGGCACGCCGGTGCCGGAGGCCCTGGCCTTCGTCCCGATCAAGGAAGACGTCCCTCCGATGGAGGTAGTCTTCCTCTGGAACCGCCAGGCCGACGTGCCGGAGCTGGTCAGCGCCGCCCGCCACGTCGTACGCTCTGGATAGCGCTATTATCTAGCGATGCGCATCTCCGAACTCAGCGCCCGGTCCGGGGTGGCCCTCCCCACGATCAAGTACTACCTGCGCGAGAACCTGCTGCACCAGGGCGAGCAGATAGCCGCGACCCGGGCCGAGTACGACGAGTCGCATCTCCGCAGGCTCCGCCTGATCCGGGCACTGCTGGAGGTGGGCAAGCTCCCGGTGGCCTCGATCAAGCAGATCATCGCCGCCGTCGACGACGAGTCGCTGCCCATGCACGAGATGCTCGGCACCGCGCACTACGCGCTCGGCCCCACCGTCGAGCCGGAGCCCGGCGAGGAATGGCAGGCCGCCCGCGCCCAGGTCGACCGCCTCGTCGCGGACCTGGGCTGGAGCGTGCACCCCGAGGCCCCGACCCGGGACGAGCTCGCCCAGACGCTGGTCAGGATGCGCCAGCTCGGCCTGCCCGTCGACCTGGGTCCGTATGTGGAGGCGGCGCAGAAGCTGGTGTCCGAGGTGGAGATGGACACCGTCCCGTTCCAGGGGCCGCGCGACGCCGCCGTGGAGGCCATGGTGCTGGGCTCGGTCCTGTACGGCAAGGCGTTCGACGCGCTGCGCCGCATGGCCCAGGAGTCGGAGTCCGCCCGCCGCCTCACCTGACGCCGACTTAAATGACGCCGTTCGCCCGGACGACCTGGACGGCGTGCACGGTGATCGCCCCGCGCCAGTCGAGCGACCCGGCAGGCGAGATGCGCGCGTAGTCCACGGTCCATCCGCCGTCGTCCTGCTGGCCGCCGGCCAGCCGCATGAGGTCGGCCGCGATCACCTCGGCATCGAACAGGTCGCGGACCGGCCGGCCGGGCAGCGGCGCGAAGTCCAGTGGCCGCAGCGCCTCGTCCGCGGTGCCGCCCTCGACCGGCACCCGCCCGTCGTCCGGGATGTAGGCGCCGAGCCGCTTGAGCAGGTCAGCGGCTCGCGGCTGGGTGTCGTACACGGCGTCGAGGAAATGTACGGCGAACGACAAGATGTACGCGTGCGGCCGCTCCCCCAGCTCCTGGATGGCGTCGAGGCAGTACCGCGTGGCCTTCTCCAGCCAGGGGTGCGCGGCGACGGCGGGATCGAAGGCGGCGACGCGGTGGGCGGCGGCCGCGGACACGGCGGTGATCTGCAGTGACGAGGCCGCCGTGTCGGCGCCGGCCCACCAGGGGGCGGTGCCGTGGGAGACGGTGACCGGCAGGGCGAACGGCAGGCCGCCGTCGGGCAGCGAGATCGCGTCCAGATAGCCGCACAGCTCGGCGGCCCGTGGGGACGTCTCCGGCGCGATGTCCTGGAACACCTCGAAGGCGTGCAGGGCCGCGCCTGGCTGGCTCTCCGGGGAACGCAGGTCGGACTCAAGGCCCCAGCCGTATCCCCCGTCGGGATTGCGGTAGGCCTCCAGGGCCGCCAGCACGCCTGCCGCGTCACCGTCGCCCATGATCAGGTCGTAGCGGCGGCGGTCGAGCACGCGGGCGTGGGTGGCCAGGAAGCCGGGGATCGCCGAAAGGTTCACGTTCATGGGGCCCATCGTGCCCGGGGCGCTCGCATGCAGTCTTGTAGGTTCCGGACATCCTGGCCCGGACATACTGACGGGGTGGACGACGGCATGGCCCGCACGAGATTCGCCCACGCACGCGTGGCCCGGCTCGGCACCACGGGCGGCGACGGGGCGCCGCACCTGGCGCCGATCGTGTTCGCCGTGGTCGCCGAGACGGTGGTCACCGCTGTCGACCACAAGCCCAAGACCACCGCGAACCTCCGCAGGCTTCGCAACATCCGGGAGAATCCCCAGGTCAGCCTGCTGGTCGATCACTATGATGACGATTGGGCGCAGTTGTGGTGGGTGCGGGCAGACGGCCTGGCCCGCATCGTGGAGGGCGGGACCGAGCGTGAGGCGGCACTCGACGCGCTGGCGCACAAATACCCCCAGTATCGCGAGCGCCGCCCCGCAGGCCCGGTGATCGTCGTGACCGTGACCCGCTGGACCGGGTGGTCGGCTATTCCCTGATCGTGACCGGCCGCTTCAGCAGCCAGAGCGCTGCGCGCTGGAGCAGCGTCCGGTGGACCTCGTTGTCGTACGACCTGGTGTCGTGGCCGAGCGCGTCGTAGAGCACCCGGCCCCGCCGGACCGGCCGGGCCCAGATCAGCGGCTGGCCGTTGGACGAGGCCAGCGGCTCCACGTCCGGCAGGATGTCGAGGTCGCTGTAGACCTCGTCCACCACGTCGAAGTCCCGCAGGCCGTCCACCACCGGGTGCTTGCCGTGCACGCGCACGCTCGTCCACCCCAGCGGTGGGTGGTGGGACTTGGGCCAGGTCCAGCAGCCGCCCAGCACCCGTGGCCAACCCTGCCAATCGTCGAAGCAGATCGACGCCGAGTGCATGCACAACAGGCCGCCGCCTCGGTCCAGGTGGTCGAGGAGTGTCGTGCGGGCCTCGGCCGGTACGCCGAAGCGCCACTCGGCACGCAGGTCGGCGAACCGGTCCTGGGTCATCTGCCAGCGCAGCGCGTTGACGGTGATGAGCTGGACCTCCGACGGTTCGCTGAGCGCGCCCGCGATGTCCTCGGTGATCTCGGACTCGACCCCCACCTCGGCGAGCACCTGCGCGAGTGCGTCCGATGTGGCGGCGAAGTCGTGGAACAGTCCTCCTGACAGGATCAGATTTCTCGCCACTTGCCCAGCTCATCATGGTTAACGCGGCATTTCCAGCCGTGAGCCTGTCCCAGAGGAGGCATGATTCCTGCCGTGGACTTCGAGGAGTACCGCCCGCTGTTGCTCGGGCTCGCCTACCGCCTGCTCGGCAGCATGTGGGACGCCGAAGACGTCGTTCAGGAGGCGTGGCTGCGCTGGGAGGGCACCGATCAGAGTCAGATCAGGGAGCCGCGGGCCTTCCTGGTGACGGTGGTTTCGCGGCTGGCGCTCGACCAGTTGCGCTCGGCCAGGGTGAAGCGGGAGGCGTACACCGGGCCCTGGTTGCCCGAGCCGGTGCTGACCGCGGAGGCGGGGCCGCTGGACACGGCCGAGCTGCGCGACACCGTCTCGTACGCGACCCTGCACCTGATGGAGCGGCTCGCGCCGCCGGAGCGGGCGGTGTTCGTGTTGCGGGAGGCGTTCGAGCTGCCGTACGAGCAGATCGCGGAGATCGTCGGCTCGTCGGTCGCCAACGCCAGGCAGATGCACCACCGGGCCGCCGTGCGGGTGACCGAGGGGCGCGACAAGTTCCAGCCGTCGTCGGAGGACCACGCCGAGCTGCTGCGGAAGTTCATGGACGCGGCGGCGGGCGGTGACCTGGACGCGCTCACCGAGCTGTTCCACGAGGACGTCGTGTCCTGGAACGACGGTGGCGGCAAGGTCAGGGCGGCGCTGCGGCCGATCGCCGGCAGGCAGAAGGTGCTGGCGTTCCTGGGCGGGCTGCTGTCGCGCTACGACTTCTCGGACACGCGGCTGCTGGACGTCAACGGCCAGCAGGCGATCTGGACGAATGTCGCGGGCGACCGGCAGCTCACCATGATCGCTGTCCACGAGGGCCGGATCAAGGAGATCTACGTGGTGCGGAACCCGGACAAGCTCGGCCACGTCCACCTCGCCTGAGCGCGGTCGCTCTATAGTCGCCCCTATGGATCTCGGCATCTCGGGCAAGGTCGCCCTCGTCACCGGAGGCAGCGCGGGCATCGGACTGGCCGCGGCCAAGAGTCTGGCGCGGGAAGGGTGCGATGTGTGCGTCACCGCCCGCAACCCGGAGCGGCTCGCGGACGCGGTGGTGGAACTGCAGGAGTTCGGCAAGGTCGTGCACGCGATCCTGGCGGACGTGGAGGATCCGGCCGCCGCGCGGCGGGTCGTCGAGGAGACGCGTGGCGTGCTCGGCCCGGTGGACATCCTCGTCGCCAACGCGGGCGGCCCGCCGGCCGGGCGTTTCGACGAGACGACCCTGGCCGACTGGGACGTCGCCGTGCAGCGCAACTTGCTCGGCACCGTACGGCTGATCCACGCGGTGCTGCCCGAGATGCGCTCACGTGGCTGGGGCCGGATCGTGACGATCACCAGCCGGTCGGCCCGCGAGGCGCTGGACGGCCTGGCGCTGTCCAACGCCACCCGCTCGGCCGTGGCCGGGGTCGTGCGCACCCTGGCCAGGGAGGTCGCCGGCGACGGCGTGCTGGTCAACAACGTGATGCCGGGGCCCATCGACACCGAGCGGCTGCGCGAGCTGTCCGGGGGCGAGGAGGTGCTGGCCGAGCGGGGCAAGGCGGTGCCGGTCGGCCGGATCGGGCGCGCGGAGGAGGTGGGGGACGTGGTGGCGTTCCTGGCCAGCGAGCGCGCCTCCTACGTGAACGGGATCTCGATGCTGGTGGACGGCGGCGAGAGCCGCGTCATCGCCTGACGAGGACGGCGACGACGCCGGCCGCCCAGGCCCGGGTGTCGTCGGGCAGGTCCACGAAGTGGGACAGGTTCGCCCGGTGGAAGCAGGCGCCCATCAGCAGGGCGGCGGCGGCCTGCGCGTCCATGTCCGCGTCGATCCTGCCGCCGCGCTGCTCGGCCTTGATGATCTCGGCCAGGGCCAGGACCGGCAGGTGCGGGCCCGCGCCCGTCTTGGCCAGCATGGCCCTGAAGCCCGCCATGAGCGGGGGATCGGCCAGCGCGCCCGAGGCGATGCTCGCCGCCTTGGTATAGAACTCCACGGCCGCGACCGCGAAGCCGGTGAGGCCGGCGGCCAGGTCGCCCTGGCCCACGCTGAGGCGCAGCCGGGTCAGGGCGTGGGCGAGCGAGGGCTGCCGCTCCAGGAGCACCGCGAGGAGCAGCGCCTCCTTGCCAGGGAAGTGCTTGTAGAGGAGGGCCTCGGAGCAGCCGGCCTGGCGCGCGATCCGCTTGGTCGTGGCGCCCATGATGCCGTGCTCGCGCAGGGCCTGCTCGGCGGCGTCGAGGATGCGGTCGCGGGTGCTCATCCGGTCATGATACGAGCGCGTACTCTCCCACTTGGCGACGCATGACATGCTTCCAAATAGGGACCACTGGGAGAAGGTAGGGGCATGGACAAGCCGGTCATCGTGACGGTGGACGACGACCCAGGCGTCTCGCGGGCGGTCGCCCGTGACCTGAGACGCCGCTATGGCCAGGAATACCGGATTGTTCGCGCTGAGACGGCCAGGGACGGCATCGAGGCGGTCAGGGAGATGCGGCTGCGCGGGGACGACGTGGCGGCCATCTTGGCCGACTACCGCATGCCGCAGATGAACGGGGTGCAGTTCCTCGAGGCCGCCATGGACATGTATCCGTACGCGCGACGCGTGCTGCTGACCGCCTACGCCGACACGGACGCGGCGATCCAGGCGATCAATGTGGTGGATTTGGACCATTATTTGCTGAAGCCGTGGGATCCGCCGGAGGAGAAGTTCTATCCGGTGATCGACGGGCAGCTGGACGCGTGGCTGCGTACCGATCGGATCGAGCGGTCGGAGCTGCGCGTGGTGGGCGACCGGTGGTCGGCGCGGTCCTACCAGGTGCGCGACTTCCTGGCGCGCAACCACGTGCCGTACCAGTGGATGTTGGCCGAGGACCCGGAGGGCGCGCAGCTGGTGAAGGCGGCGGGCGAAAACTGCCATCTGCCGCTGGTGGTGACGGCCGACGGCACCACGCTGGAGTCGCCCGACCAGGCCACGCTGGCCACGGCGGTGGGCCTGTCGACGACCCCGGCCACTGACTTCTACGACCTGATCGTGGTGGGCGGCGGCCCGGCCGGGCTTGGCGCGGCCGTCTACGGCGCCTCGGAGGGGCTCAACACCGTGCTGGTCGAGGCCTACTCGTCAGGCGGCCAGGCGGGGCAGAGCTCCAGGATCGAAAACTACCTGGGTTTCCCCGACGGGGTCTCCGGCCAGCAGCTGGCCGACCGGGCGCGCAGGCAGGCGCTGAAGTTCGGGGCCGAGCTGCTGACCGCGCGCAAGGTGACCAAGCTGGAGGCGCGCGGGCAGGCACGCGTGATCGGGTTCAAGGACGGCGGGGAGATCGCCGCGCATGCGGTGATCCTGGCGACCGGCGTCTCCTACCGCCGTCTGGAGGCGCCGGGGCTTGAGGAGTTCGTCGGGCGGGGCGTCTTCTACGGCGCGGCGCTGACCGAGGCGCCGGCGTGCAGGGACGCCGAGGTGCACATCGTCGGCGCGGCCAACTCGGCGGGGCAGGCGGCCGTCTACCTGGCGGGATTCGCGAGCAAGGTCCACTTGTTGGTGAGGAGTGATGGATTGGAGAAGTCCATGTCTCACTACCTCATCGAGCAGATCGCCGCGCTCCCCAACGTCGAGGTGCACCTCCAGACGGAGGTCGTCGGTGGTGGCGGCACGGGTCATCTGGAGCGGCTGACGCTGTCGACCAAGGGCGAGGAGCGTACGGTCGACGCCCAGTGGCTGTTCGTGTTCATCGGCGCGGAGCCGTACACCTCGTGGCTGGGCGAGACGATCGAGCGGGACGCGAAGGGGTTCGTCCTGACCGGGCCCGACCTGGTGCAGGGCGGGCAGCGGCCGCGAAACTGGCCGTTGCGGCGCGAGCCGTACTACCTGGAGACCAACGTGCCAGGGGTGCTGGCCGCGGGCGACGTCCGCGCGGAATCGATCAAGAGGGTGGCCTCCGCCGTCGGAGAAGGCGCGATGGCCGTCGCGCTGGTGCACCGTTACCTGGAGAAGCAATGACCACGAGCACCATCGACATCGACGAACTGCGCAAACTCTTCCTGTTCGAGCGGCTGACCGACGAGCAGCTCACCAAGCTGGCCAACAGCGGGCAGGTGAAGACGTTCGCGGCCGGTGAGGACATCGTCTGCCAGGGCGCGCCGGCCGAGTGCTTCGCGGTGCTGATCGAGGGCGAGGTGCAGATGCTCAACGAGACGGTGAGCGCCGGCACCGTCGCGATGCCTCGTTCGTCCCAGCCCGGCGTCTACGGCGGCGCCACCTCCGCCTACCTGGGCGACCGGGCGCCGCAGACCTACCAGCACACGCTGCGCGCGACCGCGCCGTCGCGGATCTTCCTGCTGCCGGCCAAGAAGTTCGCCTACATCGTGGCCGAATGGTTCCCGATGGCCATGCATCTGCTCGACGGCCTGCTGTCGGGCGGCCGCATGCAGCGGGAGATGATCGACCGGCGGCAGCGGCTGACCGCGCTCGGCACGATCACCGCGGGGCTCACCCACGAGTTGAACAACCCGGCCGCCGCCGCGGTGCGGGCGGTGGGCGAGCTGCGCACCCTGCTCAAGGACTCCCGCCTTCACCTCGCTCAGCTGGCCGAGGCCGGCATCCCGCCGGAGAAGCTGCGGGCGCTCATCGAGGCGCAGGAGGCGTGCACGAGCAAACTGGGCAACCTGCCGCCGCGCTCGCCGCTGGAGATCTCCGACGCCGAGGACGAGCTGGGCGAGGCGCTGGACGAGCTGGGCGTGCAGGACGCATGGGACCTAGCCCCTGCCCTGGTCAACACCGGCTTCTCCGACAAGGACCTGCAGAAGATCCGCACCAAGGTGGGCGAGCAACACGCTCCGGGCGCGGTGCGCTGGCTGGCCGAGGCGATCGAGATCTCGCAGATGCTGAGCGAGGTGACCGAGGCGACCGAGCGCATCACCTCACTGATCCGCTCGGCCAAGCAATACTCCCAGATGGACCGCGCCCCGTTCCAGGAACTGGACGTGCACGACCTGCTCGACAGCACGGTCGCGATCTTCCGTGGCAAGGTCCGGCCCGGCATCACCGTGGTCACCGACTACGACCGCACCTTGCCGCTCATCCCCTGCTACGGCGGCGAGCTCAACCAGGTCTGGACGAACCTCATCCACAACGCGCTCGACGCGATGGGTGAGTCGGGCACACTGACCATCCGCACGGCGCACGACGAGGACGAGGCGATCATCGAGATCGGCGACACCGGCCCCGGCGTCCCGGACGCCATCAAGGACCGGATCTTCGAGCCGTTCTTCACGACGAAGAACGTGGGCGAGGGCACGGGCCTCGGCCTCGACATCTCCTATCGGATCGTGGCGGGGCGGCACGGCGGCGAGATCAAGGTCCGCTCGGTGCCCGGCGACACCTGGTTCGAGGTACGCCTGCCGCTGAGGGAGGCCGTCCCGGCCGCCTGAGGCCCCGATGCCTTAAAAGCCGACTTGTCAGGAACGGTCATGAGCCCATGTAATGGATGACCATAATCCCGAAAGGAGGCGGGCCGGTGAGCACGTGGCGGCGGCTCGGCACGATCCTGGTCGTGCTCATCCCGCTCGGGGCGCCCGTTCCATAGGTCCCTTGGAAGGGATTCCCGTGTTGATCATCGACTGGACCCGGCGGGCCCTCCCGGCCATGCTCGACGACCTCAAGACCGTGGTGGAGCTGGAAACCCACAGCTTCGACAAGGCCATGCTGGTCAAGGGGCTGCGCTCGATCCGCGCCCGCGCCGTCGATCTGCTCGGGATGCCGGATGAGGAGGTCCTGCACGACTGCGGCCAGTACGGCGACGTCCTGGAGCTGACCTATCAGGGCACCGCGCCGGGGACCGTGCTCATGCTGAGCCACTACGACACGGTCTGGCCCACGGGAACGCTGGCGGGGTGGCCGTTCGCTGTGGTGGACGACAAGATCACAGGGCCCGGCGTGTTCGACATGAAGGCAGGGCTGGTGCAGTCGATCTGGGCCCTGCGCGGGCTGCGCGAGCTGGGGCTGCCGCATCCGAGCGTGCGGTTCCTGTTCAACGGGGACGAGGAGATCGGCAGCCCGGCCTCGCGCGAGCACATCGAGGCGGCCAGCGCGGATGTGCTCGCCAGCCTGGTGTTCGAGGCGTCGCTGAACGGGGCGCTCAAGACGGCCCGCAAAGGGGTGGGGCTGTTCAATGTGCGGGTGACCGGAGTGGAGGCGCATGCGGGGCTGGACCCGTACGCGGGGGCGAGCGCCATTCACGCGCTCGCCGAGATCGTCACCACTCTGGCCGGGGCCGCCTCCCGGGCCCGCGGCACCACCGTGAACGTCGGCCTGATCAGCGGCGGCACCGGGCGCAACGTGGCGGCCGGGCACGCCAGCTGCGGTGTGGACGTGCGGGTGACCGAACCATCGGAAATGGGACGGATCGACAACGTCTTCGCCGACCTGCGTGCCTCCGATCCGCGCGTCACGATCTCGGTGACCGGCGAATGGAACCGGCCGCCCATGATCCCGAACCCGGCCTCGCAGCGGCTGTTCAAGGAGGCGCAGGAGGTGGCGGCGGAGTTCGGATGGCTGCTGGACGAGGCGTCGGTGGGCGGCGCAAGCGACGGCAACTTCATCTCAGCGCTGGGCCGGCCGGTGCTGGACGGAATGGGCGCGGTGGGCGACGGGGCACACGCCCGCCACGAGCACGTACTGATCGACCAGATCCATGAACGTACGGCCCTGACGATCGGCCTCGTCACCGCCCTCGCTTAGCCCCTCCCCATCGGCGCCGCCGCCCTCCAAGTCCCCTCGCCCCGGCCCTGCCCTCGCAGCGGCGTTCGCCTGCCATCCGTCCTCGGCCTCGGATCGCGTCGGCTGTTCGCTGGGGCGTGGCGGCAAACCGGCGGCACCAAGGAACTGGGACTGACGAGCGGCGGGCCGGCGGGCGAGATGGATGCTCGACGTCAGCCATAGACGCGGTCGCGGGTCAGGTCGAGGGCCGTGAGGACGGCGCCCTGGAGGACGGCATTGCCCGTGACCGTGCTCACGCGAACCTCCGTCGGAGCCGGTGACCGCTCGCGCAGCCGCTCGGACACTGGCGACGATCACGTACCTGTCCGGCATGATCGCCCCGGCCGTGACGGGATGGCTCGCCGACACGCTCGGCTACCCCACGGCCTTCGCCCTGATCACCGGCGTGGTCGCACTCCTCATCCTGCTCGCCCCCGCCCTACGACGCCGCGCCAAGAACGTCCCCACCCCCGAGGAACGAGAGGACCCTGTCGAAAGCCCCCTCCCAGCGTGACGCTGCGCCGCACCCTTTACGACGCGTCACCCGGCTTCGGTGGTGCGCCCTGCGACCGCCTGGCCGAGAGCGGGCCCGGACCTTTCGTACGAGGTCCGAGCCGGCGCTTGCTACGCGTACCTGCCAGGTGTTCGTAGTACGAGTCGACGGCGGGCTGGCCTGTGTAGTTGGGTCCTGCCTGGTCGTCGGCGCCCAGAAAGCGATAGGGCAGGTCGACGGACGCGCGGCCGGAACGGCTGGTCCTCCTGTTACGGCCGTCGTACGCCAGACCCGCCGCCCGCAGCGCGGCCGTCAGGGACCGTCCGGCGGGGGCGCCGTCCTCGCGCCGGATGCTTCTGACGTCGAAGTTGGCGACTAAGAGGCCGTCGTCCGCGAGCCAGCCGGCCGCACTGGCGAGGAGGCCGAGCTTGTCTCCCACGTAGTGGACGCCGTGTACGCAGGTGATGAGGTCGAAGCGGGTGTCGGGACGCCAGGTGGCCACGGAGGCGGTGATGAGACGCAGGCGCGGAGGCGTGGGTGAGCAGTCGAAGAAGCCGACCAGGTCAACCCCGACGATCTCGACCTCGTCCCCGAGCAGGACTGCGGCCTCGCCGAGGGCGTTCGCCGATCCGCAGCACAGGTCCAGCCAGCGAGCGGGCCTGGACGGCACGGCGCGAAGGATCTTGACGATGTCGATCCCCAGCTCGCGATCGTAACTGCGGAGGCGGCGGTCCCTGTTCATGAGGGAGTTGGCGACAACCGGGGAGTTTTCGAGCTCGTCGTCCGTGATCAGAGACATGATCGTGTGCGTTCTACCGCTGTCCGGCCAGCCATTCCTCGAAAGTCGTCGGCGCGATGCGGGCATCCTTGCCGGGCAGCAGCACGTCACCCGCCACCTCCGGGCCGAGCGGTCCCGACCACGTCGGCACCAGCTTCACCATCCGGCCGCGTGCCTCGTTGGTGCGCCGGGCCATGTCGACCAAGTCCTGCGGCTCGGGCCCGGCCACGTCGATCAGGCGCCTCTGGGGCTCACCGGCAGCGACCTCGGCGAGGACGTCGGCCACATCCGCTGGCGCGATCGGCTGTACGAGCAGCGGCGGAACGGTGGCGACTCCGTCGTGCTCGGTCCAGCCCACCACCATCGCCGCGAAGTCGTGGAACTGCGTGGCCCGGACGATCGTCCACGGCACCGGGCCGACGGTCACCAGGCGTTCCTGCTCCCGCTTGCCGGCATAGTGCGCGTTGCCCTCAACACGATCGATCCCGACGATGGAAAGCAGTACGTGGTGGCGGACGCCGGCCCGCTGCTCGGCGACCAGCAGGTTGCCGGTCGCGGTTCCGAAGTACGCCACCGCCTCTGCCGGATCGGTCACCGGCGCGTTGGTGGCGTCCACGACCGCGTCGACGCCTGCAAGAGCGCCGTCGAGCCCGTCACCGGTCGACAGGTCCACACCGAGGGATCGGCTGATAGGTACGACGTCGTGCCCGTCCCGCTCAAGGGCGGCAACAGTGAGGGACCCGATGTTCCCGGTCGCACCTGCTACTGCGATCCGCATGATGGCGTTCCTTCCCGCTACAAGCCTTCGATATCTCGGACTAAATAGGTCCGAGATATCGACAATACACTAGAGACATGAAGTTGCCCGCGAGCACAGAATGGGTGCTGCACTGCGCCACGACACTGGCGCAGCTCGAGCCGGGAGCCACCACATCTGCGGCCCACCTCGCGGAGTATTACGACCTCGCGGCGCCCTATCTCGCCAAGCAGCTGCAGTCGCTCGTCAGAGCCGGCGTGCTGGCCGCCACAACAGGCCCGCGGGGCGGCTTCCGGCTCGCCCGCCCGGCTTCCGAGATCACGCTGCTGCACATCGTCGAGGCGGTCGACGGCACGTCCTCGCCGTACCAGTGCCGCGAGATCCGCCAGCAGGGCCGGGGAGCGTTGCGACCCGAGGATTGCCTGCGCACCTGCGTCCTCGCCGAGAAGATGGCCGAGGCATACGACGCGTGGCGGCGCAGCCTCGCCGCGGTCTCGCTCGCCGACATCCTCGCCTCGCTGCCCGCATCGGCGCCGGCCCGCACCCGGTCACGCCTAGAGAGCCTGCGCTAGCGGCGCCACGCGTGCGTCAACAGCCGCAACTCACTTCATGGCCTGGCCTGGTGGGGTGTTCACGCGTTCGGCCTTGAGGCCCTCTGATGACTGGCCGACTTGCCCTGGCGGTTCTCGGGTCTGGCCGGGTGGCGTGTGCTGACGACTCGCCACTTCCGGAGACGCGCTCGGCGATGCCTGTTGGGTTGCGCTCGTGGTGGGCTGGGTGGTGGGTTTCGTCGACTCGGGGATCTCAGATGGTACGGCCGCGGACACCGGCTTGTGCCGGAGAGGCGTTGTCCGGACGGTGACGGGTTGTGGCGTGGTCCGCTGCCGGCGTGCCGTAGGGGTTGGGCGGGGGGCACTCGTCGGGGTAACCGCGTCGACAGGGTTCTGGCTCGGTGTCGGTCTGGCCGGGGCGGCGGTGGGGCGGACGGCGATCGCGGCCAAGGGCGGCGCCGTGGTGTTGCCTTCGGGGGTCGGCAAGGGGTCGAGGGTGGGGGAACTGGCAGGGATGCCGATAAAGAGGGCGGCGAGGACGAGGTGGAGGAGGCCCGCCAGGAGCGTAGCGATCCGTATCGTCTGTCCGCGTCTGTGCCGTTGCACCGTGGTCGCTTGGTGAGGGTGGGTCGTCACCGGGTGAGCGTTCCGGCCGCTGGCATGAGGGCGTCCTCCTGGGGTGCGAAGCGGGCAAACCGTTTAGATCTAGACATGGATGGCGGCGAGGGTCAAGAGGACTGAGACGTGGCCGCTGCCCGATTCAGACAATTCCGCACGTCATGGGCTTCAGATCAGGTCTTGCCGCAGTGTGGCCGTTTCTGTGAGTTTGCTGGGAATGCGGTACGCCACACACGTGGTCCTGGAGAAGTGACCTGCCCTGTTTACCGACAGTGACCTTGACGGTCTGTCGGGGAGATCGTCGCCTCTGGGTGGATCTCCGCAGTTTGGACTCCCAATCATGCCGATTCGCGGATGTGTTCGGAAGGTTGGACAGTCACCCTGCGTGATTATTGACCGGATATGCAGATTTGTGACGTAATTCGGGTGTTTTGCCCCAAGGGATCTTTACATCCTCCTTATCCCCTGCAGATGGAGTGTGCCCGTGTCGCAGTTACCCCCACACGCCCGCCATCCCGATCCCGACGTCACACACGGTTACGCCGATCCGTTACCCTGATCACCACCCTCGCCCTGGTGCTGTCGCTGGCCCCGGCGCCGCCCGCCGCGGCGCAGACCGGCCCGGCCGAACCCGGCCCGATCTCCCGCGCCGCGAGCTGGCTGACCGCCCAAGTGGCCGGCTGGTTCGCCACCGAGCCGGAGGGCAAGACGCCCGCCAGCGCCGGCAAGGTCACCTTGCCGGGCCGCGACACCCGCCCGGCCGCAGCGTGGCAGGCGGCCCCGCCGGGCAAACGGGTCAAGGAGATGGCCGGTAAGCGGTGGCGGTACGGCACCGTGTACGAGCTGGAGGACGGCCGCTCACAGGCGGAGATCTCCACCCGGCCGCTGCACTACCAAGACTCCTCGGGCGCCTGGCGAAAAATCGACACCACCGTCGGCGCGGCGTCGGAGGACGGGTTCGTCCACGGCAACGACAAGACCGGATTCGAGGCCCGGTTCGGCGACAAGAGCGACAAGCTGCTCCGGATCGGTGCCGGCAAGCGGCAGGTCACGCTCGGCTTGCCCGGCGAGGCCCGGCAGATCGTCCCGACGGTGGAGGGCTCGACGGTCACCTACCCGGGCGTGTGGGACGGCGCCGACCTGGTCTACACCGTCACCGCCTCGGGCGTGACCGAGCACCTGCGGCTCACGAAAGCGCCCGCGGCGGGGACGGTGTTCGCGTTCACCGTCAAGACCGGCGGCGGCCTGCAGGCACGGCAGAACACCGACGGCTCGATCGTCTTCACGGGCGAGGACGGCGATCGGGCGTTCACCATCCCCCGCCCGTTCATGATCGACGCGCAGTCGGACGAGGCCTCGCCGTTCGGCAAGCGCACCGGCGCCATCAGCCAGGAACTGAGCCCGGGTCAGGGCGGTGAGGCGACGATCACGCTGAAGCCGGACGCGGCGTGGCTGGCCGCGCCGGAGCGGGCGTGGCCGGTGCTGATCGACCCCACCCTCAAGATCAACGACTGGGCGATCGACGTTTACGACAGCTACGTCAGCCAGGCCGCGGCCACCACCAACTATGCCGACTCCTGGAAGCTGCCGGTGGGCAAGACCTCTGCCGGGTTGAACCGGGCGCTGCTGTTCTTCGGCGCGCCTCCCGCGGACGTGCTGCCGATCGCCACCCAGATCGACCAGGCCAAGCTGGAGGTGTACTTCGACCAATCGCTCGGTGAGAGCGCGGCGGTGACGCTGGCCGCCCACGAGATCACCGACGATTCCTGGACCTGGGACCCCCTCGGCACCACGTGGAACAACCAGCCGTCATTCGCCTCGACCGCCGCCTCGACGGTGACCCGCAACGTGGGCGAGTTGTCGCGCTGGCATGCCTTCGATGTGACCGCGATGGTCAACGGCTGGTATTCCAGCGTGGCGGCGCCGATGGCCGGCATCTTGCTTAAGGCCGCCAACGAGGCCAGGACCGCCCCGGTGGGCGGGGTGGCCTATCACGCGATGGACGACTTCGGCGCGGTCGACCCGCTGACCGTGGACCCGGTCGCGCACCCGCGTCTGCTGGTGACGTTCGGCAAGCCGTCGGTGAGCCTGGAGCAGCCGACGTTGGCCACTTCGGTGGGCGCGTCGCTGTCGTGGAGTGCGTACGCCGACCCCACCCCCGGCGACGATTCCGACAACCTGGTGGAGTACCGGCTGCGCAGGACGTGCCCGTCGGGCTGCCAGATCACCTCCAACACCACCGGTGGCGGCGTGGACGACCTGGTCGCCACCCTGCAGCCGGACGTGACCTCCTACACCGATACCAGCAGTGGCGCCGACCCGGACGCCGCGGCCGACCCCGCCTACACCCACCGGGCGGACTACTGGGTGGAGGCGGTGCTGAACAACGGCCAGGTGGTGCCGTCGCAGCATGTGCGGGTGTTCCTGCCCAAGCCCGGCTACGTCACCAAGACCCTCTACGGCAGCGCCGACACCACCCTGTCGTCCGGGGAGCCGTCGGCCGGCCACGATGTGGTGGGCGGGCAGAAGCGGTTGCAGGTCGGCAACACCGCCAGCACGCTGGCCAACACCCGCGCCGTGGTGAGGTTCGGCGACTACACCGAGCAGATCCCGGCCGGCGCGCAGATTGCCGACGCGCGGTTGTCGCTGTGGCAGGCCACCGCCACCGGCACCGGCGCCTCCTTCACCGCCCACAAGCTCACCAATGCCTCC
>NZ_JBQQBQ010000076.1:0-40585 GCF_052245915.1 Nonomuraea sp. 10N515B | reverse complement strand
ACTGCTTGGGGTCCTGCTGTGGTCCTGCCACCTGCTCCAACCTCTTCCAACGGGTGATCAAACTACCCGCGGCTGATAGGTGTTTCGGACCGGGACTGGTTCATTAGCTCTGACGCGGATGGCGCCCAGCCAGGAGAAGCCGGTCCAACACCCCATGAACAGCAGGCCGAGCAAGACCGTCAGGACACCGAGGACGCGCGTGGCCACGTCCTGATAGGCCGGCAACACTGCGCTCAGCCCGCCGAACGCCGCTCCGTAGGCGGCGAACAGCGCCGAGAACCCCAGCATGAACAGCGCTCTCCCGAGCACCGTCCGCACTCGGCCACCCATGGCGTCGGCTCCCGCCATGCCGGTCACGTACGACAGGTGGCCCGGCACCAACGGCAGGCAGCACGGAGAGGGAATTCTAGGAAACGGTCTTGGCAGCGCTCCGCACCGGGAGGACGATCGCGGTCGAGCGGTTCACGAAGCGAGAAGGCCGGCGTGAAGTTGCTGGTTGACTGCCAGCGCGATGACGGCCAGAGCCAGCACGACGATCACAGGCTTGCTCCAACGCCACTCGATGGTCAGCCAGCGGCCCGACAACACACCCACCAGATGGCGCACCAGCGCGAGGACCGCGCCGACGGCCAGCAGCGGGCTCAGCGGATTGTAGGTCCAGGCCAGGCGCCACTCGGTGAGCATGGTGTAGCGCAGTGCCCGCGTGCCACCGCACAGCGGGTCCATGATCCCAACATGATGCAACGGAGTATGCACGTCGGCAGGTGGCAACCCGAAGATCGCGAGCATGGCGCCAACGAGCAGACCGGCTGCGGCGACGTACGTCCACACCCGATGCCGATCCGATGAATCCCAGCGCAGGCCCACGGAGGCCATACGGCCGACCCTATACGACGACGTGCGGTGCAGGGATTTGCCCTGCACCGCACGTGCTCTTTTGATCATCGCAACTTGCTAGGAGTCTTCCGACCTGCCTGCGGTCAGGCCTTGTACCCGGGGTAGCCGTAGCCCACGACCTGGGACTGGGCCGGATGCGCCCCCGTCGAGCCGCCCAGACGTCCAGAGTCATGTCAGGCCGAGGGCCCGGGTCGGGCCCTCGGCCGGGGGCATGAGGTCAATGAGGCGGGCGGACAGGTCGTAGGCGCCGAACTTGTAGGCGACGGCGTCGGCTGAGCGGCAGGCGGACGCGGTCAGGGCCGCGATGATGGGCCGCTGCTCGGGCGGCGCGGACTGGAGTGCCCGGAACAGCTCGCCGAGCAACCCGGGCAGGCGGCGTGTGATCTGCACGTACTGGGCCGAGAGCCTCCATGTGGCTGCCTGGCCTACGGACTCGCGCAGGTCAGGCAGCGGCCGGACGGGCCCGTCGTCGGGCAGGTCGTAGGCGGCGATGGCGGCCGACAGGGCGGGGATCGCCACCCGGATGCGGGAGCTTGCCTGCGCCCGGTCGGCAAGCAGGATGGACGGGTCGATGCCGAGCGTTGCCGCGATCGATTCCAGGATCCCGTCGCTGGCACCTCTGGCTCCGCGTTCGATCTTCCGCAGCGTGCCCACGTGGATGATCGCGGCGTCCGCCAGCTGCTGCTGCGTCAGGTGGGCGATACGCTGCGGTGGTAGGCGATGCGCTTACCGATTCCGCCGTGGGGGGCTGAAGGCATCGGGAGCTCCAGTGCGAGGCTTCATCTCGGACTGTAGCGACCTGGTGACGGGTCTGCCCAGGGTTAGGTGACGATGGTGGCGAGCTCGGTCAGTGCGTTGATCCGCCAGTCCGCCGCAGCCGCTTCCGGTGTGTCAGCCCACAGGTGCCCCCACGGGCCGCGTCGGATGTGGGCGGTCCGGAGCCCAGCGGCTTGAGCCGGGGCGATGTCGTTGGCGGGGTGGTCTCCTACGTAGACGATCTGGTCGGGTGTGGTTTCGGCGAAGTGGATCAGCCGGGTGAAGAACTCGGGCGAGGGCTTGGCCACGCCCCACTCCCCTGAGGTGGCGATCGCATCGAGGGGGAGGTCGAGCGCGCGGAGCAGTTCGGCGGCGCGAGCGGTCTGGTTCCCGGCGATCACCACGCGGTGGCCGTCCGCGCGCAGACCTGCGAGCGCGGGTCGGACGTCCGGGTAGAGGTCGGATTCTTCGATGCGTTCGCCGCGGCCAGCGGCCTCGCGCGCTTCGTATTCGGCGTCGAGGTCGATACCGGGCCGGAGTAGCCGGAGCGCGTCGGCGTTGTCCCTGCCTTGAGCGACAACTGCGCCCACGAGCGCGGACAGCGTGTGCCGGGGGATACCGAGCCAGTCTGCCCACGCGGCCCAATATCGGCCGTCGCGGACGATGGTTTCTCCGACGTCAAAGGCGAAGGTGAGCACCAATTGAGCCTATAAGCGCCCAGATTGGGCGGTCCCGGGGGGCCGGTCAGGCTGGATACCCGCCCGCCCCGCAAACGGGCGTTTGAGCGGGGCCGGCGCTGGCATCGCAGAAGGAGGCTGCGCGGCGCGGTCCCAAGTCTAGTTACGACTCAAGCACTCCTATTCGGAAAGCGCCGCATGGCGGGGTGAAATGGGTCATGAGCCTTCTACGGCGCTCACCCAAGCCACCTGCTCGCCCGCCGGAGCTGCGTCCGCCACGCTCGATGTGGTGGTGGGCCCTCCCCGCTGCGCTGCTGATCGGCGCGGCCTTCTGGCGCGCCACTGAGTGGCTGCTGCAGGACGTGGGCAAGGTACCGGCCGAGCAGATCTCTATTCGCACCGAGGCCGCCTGTACCGCGCTGGCGGCCGCCGCCGGCGTCGGCGCCGCGGTGACGCTGATGCTCGCAGTGCGCCGGCAACGGCATCAGGAACTGACCGCCGCGCATACCACGCACGACGCCGCCGAGCGCCGGGTCACCGAGCTGTACAGCAAGGCCGCCGAACAACTCGGCAACGACGAGGCGCCGGTCCGCCTGGCCGGCCTGTACGCTCTGGAGCGCCTCGCCCAGGACACCCCGGCGCTGCGCCAGATCATCGTGGACGTGATCTGCGCCTACCTGCGCATGCCCTACACCCCGCCCCCCGGGAGACCGCCCCGGCCGAGCCCACCGTACCGCGCTGCCATTGCTGGCGTCTCCACACCTGGCACGGAACGCAATCCACACGAAGAACGCCAGGTCCGCCTGACCGCCCAACGCATCCTGGCCCTGCGTCTACAGCCTCGGCCTGGGCCTACCATTTCTCGTCATCGCCTGGACACTGGGCCGGGCCATGCACCAGCTGGCGCTTGCCCGCATGCCGGACGCAGCAGTGGCGAGAGCGGCACTAGGTGCTGCAAAAAAGCGCATCCCGGCGTAACCAGCCCGGCAGCGCCGCCGCTGGCCATCGCCACTCATCTCTCCAGCGTGCGCCGTTCCCACCATGACCACCAGCAGGTCAGGGCCAGCCGGCGACGGCCTTGGCCACCAGCAGCCCCATCGCTCCGGCGCCGAGTCCGGCCACGATGCCGGCGACGATGTTGGCCAGCGCATAGAAGCGCGAGCCGTCCTGGGTCAGCCGCAGTGTCTCGTAGCTGAAGGTGGAGTAGGTGGTCAGCGCACCGCAGAACCCGGTGCCGAGCAGCGCCGACCAGGCCGCATCGGCGGGCAGGCCTGCCAGCAGGCCCAGCACGAAAGAACCGGTCAGGTTGACGGCCAGGGTGCCCCAGGGGAACACCGAGTCATGCCGGGACTGCACCAGCCGATCGGCCAGGTAACGCAAAGGGGCGCCGATCGCGGCCCCGAGGGCCACCAGCAGCACCGTCACCGGCCACCCACCCGTCCATCCGCCGGCCCGGCCGTGCGGCCCACGTAGCGGATCACCTCGACCTCGTCCAGGATCACCAGCCCTTCGCTGATCAGCTCGTCCAGTTGGGGGAGGAACCCGCGGATCTTGTCCTCGGTATCGACGATGATGACGACCATCGGCAGGTCCTCCGACAGCGACAGGATCCGCGTGGTGTGGACGTGGTTGGAGGCGCCGTAACCTTCGATGCCGCGCAGTACCGAGACGCCGGCCAGGCCTGCCGCGTGCGCCCGGTGCACGATCTCGTAGTAGAGCGGCCGGTGATGCCACTGGTCGCTCTCGCCGATGAACACGCTCAGCCGCAGCGCGGATCCCTGCAGTTTCACCACAACCTCCTTCGTTCCCGCCGGGCCAGCGCCAGCGCCTGGCTGGTCGCCACGGCGCCCACCCAGACCGCCATCAGGGCGCCGACCAGTGTGGCGGCCAGGTAAACCAGGGCCACGCCGGGCTCCCCGGCCCGCATCGCCTGGTGGATGTCGAGGATGTAGGTCGAGAAGGTGGTGTAGCCGCCCAGCACGCCTACGCCCCAGAACGGGCGCAGCAGCCGCCGTCCCGTCCACACCTGGTCGATCAGCGTCATGAGCACGCCGATCAGCAGGCTGCCGGACACGTTGATCACAAACGTGGACCACGGGAAGCCGGTCGAGGCGTGCGGTAGCGCCGCGGAGATGCCGTAGCGGGCCAGTGCGCCCAGCACGCCGCCGGCCGAGATGGCCGCCAGCACCGGCCAGGCCCGCGGGTGCAACTCCGCACGTATGGCAGGGACATGGACGTCGACGTCGGAATCGACGGGCGCAACGGGCTCCTGCATACGATCCTCCCTACCAGAACGACACACATCTCCTCTGGTAGGGACCGTTGGCGGCGGGCATGGCCGCGGTTCTCCCGTCGATCGGGGCGGCGGGCCCCACCGCCGCAGGATCTCGCCCTTTCGAGCGAGGTTCTGTCATTCACAGTACCGGCAGCACCAGGCCGCTACCCAATCCTCATCACGTACGTCTCAGCCTCACAGCAGGTCTTTGATCAGGTGATTTCCTGCGCGGGCCAGGAAGGCGGTCGGCGGACCTTCGGTGAGCTTGCCCTCCCGGGGCGCACGGGCGAGTTCCTGGATCTTCTCGTGCGCCTTGGCCGCCAGATCGCCGGAGATGCCGCCTCGGCGCTGCTGGGCGGTCACGGCCTGGTCGAGGGCGGCTAGCCAGGCCCGCGAGCCCGGTACCGC
Source organism: Nonomuraea sp. 10N515B (assembly GCF_052245915.1). Classification (NCBI taxonomy): domain Bacteria; kingdom Bacillati; phylum Actinomycetota; class Actinomycetes; order Streptosporangiales; family Streptosporangiaceae; genus Nonomuraea; species Nonomuraea sp. 10N515B. The sequence goes on along the minus strand of NZ_JBQQBQ010000076.1, from coordinate 35,572 downwards.
AGGACCGGCGCCACCTGATGACGGCTAGCCGGTCAGCAGCTGCAGCAGCCGGCGGCGTTGCTGCCGGCTGATCTCGCCGACACGGCGCTCGGGGCTGATGCCTGCCCGCCCCAGCAGCTTGCGGCTCGTGTCGGGGCCGTAGCCGGGCAGCGCTTGGAGCACCTGGCCTACCGCAAGATGCTCGACGGCGGCATCGGTGCGGGCCAGTACCTGGGAGATGCTCATCCGCCCGGCGGCCAGGTCGGCCGGCACCTGTCCGGATGGCGTCGCATGCGCCGGTGAGGCCTCCATCGGGGTGCGGGCCGCTGCCGGGCTCGGCTGGATCGTCCCTGCGGCCGTCTCGTGCCCGCCTTCGGCCTCGTGCCCGCCTTCGTCGTGCCGGTGGCCGGCGGCCACCAGCGTGCCGGCCGCGATCGCGATCACGGCGGCGGTGGCCAGCTGCTTCTTCGACAGGCGGCCGTCGGCCTGCCGGGCGGCCGCTAGCTTCAGCCCGACGAACGCGGTGCGCAGCAGCACTCCGGTCACCAGGGCCAAAAGGATCGGCACCAGGCGTTCCGGGAGCGGGCTGATCACTGCGACAAGCACCCCGAGGGCCGGACTGACGCAGGCCACCACCAGCCACGGCGCCAGCCGCTGCCCGGCCATGTCGATCAGGATGGCCAGCGCCAGCCCTTCGCTGGCGTAGTGCACCACCAGCGCGGCGACGACCACCACCGAGGCGCTCAACGCCAGCGTCGACCCCTCGATGGCCCGGTGGGTGGTGAGCGCCGCGGCGGTGCCCATCCCGCCGAACAGCGCGGCGCCGACGGCCTCCTTCAGGCGGCGATGCCGCCCAGGGGCGTGCGCACCCCCGCGCGGACCCTCCTGCGTCGGGCAGGCGCAGCCTTTGCGGGTGAGATAGGTCAGCACCAGAAACCCGACCGCCAGGGCCAGCGCGGCGAGCCACAACGGCACCCCCGTCTCGGCCGCCTCGCCCCAGGCGTCGGGCAGCATGTCGGTCACCGCGATGACCAGCATGACCGCAGACGAGACCGCCAGCCACCCCACCACCCGGGCGGAGTTACGCCGGGCCAGCCAGGCTCCGGCCAGGGTCGACAGCGCGACCAGCAGCACGCTGATCCATACCGCGGCTCCACCGGCGTCGCCCGCTACCCCGTCAGCCAGGGCCATCCTGTCACCGCTCCAGGCAAGACAGTCGCCGCTGCTGATCGTCGGGCGCGTCATCGGGTCTGCTCTGTCTGCGTGCTGCCCGGCCGCACCGGGATGATCTGTCGCTGCGCGGCTCGCGCCGCGGGACGGCTCTGCAGTTCGGCCAGCAGGCCCTGCTGTTGACGGATCTGCTCGGACAGACCGGCGGCCGCCCGTCCGAGCAGGTCGCTGATCTCGCGCTCCTGCTCCGCCCTGGCCTCCTCCAGCGCGGCCATGGCGGCACGGTGCCGTTCCTGGGCCTCCTGCTCAAGGGTGGCGGCGCTCTCGCGGGCGGCCTGCAGGATACGCTCGGCTTCCTCGTGCGCTTCGGCGATCATCTCATCGGCCATCTCCTGCGCCCTGGCCAGCATGCGGCCGACTCCCTCGCCGCCGCAATCTCGGCTGGCCGGCCGCTGGCGAAGCTCCTGCCGTTCGTGCAGCAGCCGGGTCAAGGTGGCCTCCACCCGGCCTAGGAAGGTGTCGACTTCTGCGAGTTCGTAGCCTTCCCGGAGCCGGACCGTGGTGAAAATCTGAGCACGCACCTCGTCGGGAGTGAGCAATCCCTGCCCGGGATGGATATCCCCGTACACCTGCGTGACGCAACCGTCACCGCCGTTATGGTGTTTGTCGCACACGACTATCTTCCACCGGCCTCTCTTTCTTGCCGGCCTGCATTTTAAGAATGCAGGCAAGCCGGATTTTCTAGCCGCATGAATCCTCGTCACAGCACGCCCCTGACGCCTGTTTCGGCTGCTCCGGCCGCTGCTCCGGCTGGTCGTACGTGCAGACTGCGCCGCCGCCGGAGCAGCACGAGTCGGGCTGGGGATTTTCCGCGCTCACACGCATGGGGGGCTCCTTTAGCAATGGCCGTCCGAATATGGAGGCCGCCTATTGTCCATGTCCCCGGCAGGGTTTCAGTAAAACAGGGGTGATCGTAAAGTTTGCCGGTCGGCCCGCCGTTGCGGTCGACGGGGGTCAGTCGACGAAACGGCACGTAATGCTTGTACTTCTGCCCGTGCATGGTTCTGCACTTCCACCTGCACGTACGCCCACATTCGTATTAAAGTCAGTCGGATTAGGTCATTTTCCAGATGCCGAGGGCGAAGCGCCCCGCGCGAGTGGCGTAGGCGGTGCACGCCCGGCTGCCGACTGCGGCCGATACGGCTCTGCCGTCAGGGCGGACCTCGATCTGCTTGGCGGCAGTCCAGGCGGCCACCGCCGAGGCCGACACCGCCCAGGGTCAACGATACAGTAGATCCTGAATCAACTGTTGGCTTGATTCAGGATCGACTGTATCGTTGGAGGCATGGAGAGCCCTGACCCTCATGCCCTCGCCGTGGCCGTCAACGCCGAGGCCCTGGCCCGCGTCGGCACCGCGCTGGCCGATGAGAACCGGCGCCGGTTGCTGCTGGAGCTGCTGAACGAGCCCGCCTACCCCGCCGACCTGGCCGAACGGCTGGGCATGACCCGCGGGAACGTGTCGAACCACCTGGCCTGCCTACGCGGCTGCGGGCTGGTGCGCACCGTGCCGGTGGGGCGCCGGGTCCGCTACGAGCTGGCCGACGCCAAGCTCGCGCACGCCTTGGCCGAGCTGGCCTCCCTGGTGCTGCTCGTCGACCAGGGCGAGGCCGCCCCCGCCGACGAGGCTTGCACGCCCGGCGACTACGCCCGGACCACCCAGGACGTCCGCGAGGAGACGGATCATGTCTGACGCGTGCTGCGCCCCCGACGCCGCCGGCGGCACGCACCAGGACGACGAGGCCGCGACGGCGCCTTCGGCGATCTGGCAGGTGCGCGAACTGCAGGCGGCCACGGCCTCTGGGGCGCTGCTGCTGGCCTCCCTCCTGGCGCCGGGCAGCTGGGGGACGGTGCTGGAGCTGGCGGCGCTGGTGACCGGCGCGGCCACCTTCGTCCCCGGCGCGCTACGCGCCCTGCTGCGCGGCCGGCTCGGCGTCGGCCTGCTGATGACCATCGCCGCCGCGGGCGCGGTGGCCCTGGGCGAGTACGGCGAGGCCGCCACGCTGGCGTTCCTGTTCGCCATCGCCGAAGGACTCGAAGGCTACGCAGTGGCCCGCACCCAGCATGGGTTGCGCGCCCTGCTGGACCTGGTGCCCCCGACCGCGCGCGTGCTACGGCCCGGCGGCACCGAGTCCGAGGTCGCGGCCGCCGACCTGCGCGTCGGCGACGTCCTGCTCGTACGGCCGGGCGAGAAGATCGCCACCGACGGCGTCGTCACCGCCGGCCGCAGCGCGCTCGACACCTCGGTCGTCACCGGCGAATCGGTGCCCGTCGAGGCCGGCCCCGGCGCGGAGGTCTTCGCCGGGACGGTCAACGGCGCCGGAGCGCTGGAGATCACCGTCACCGCCACCGCACGCGACAACTCACTCGCCCGGCTGGTCCACATCGTCCAGGAGGCCCAGGAGCGCAAGGGCGCCAGCCAGCGCCTGGCCGAGCGCTTTGCCCGCCCGCTGGTGCCCGGCGTGCTGGTGCTGGCCGCGCTGGTCGCCGTCGCCGGCAGCCTGCTGGGGGAGCCCGGCGTGTGGATCGAGCGCGCCCTGGTGGTGCTGGTGGCCGCTGCGCCGTGTGCGTTCGCCCTGTCCGTGCCGGTCGCCGTGGTCGCCGCGATCGGCGCCGCGTCCAAGGCAGGCGTGCTGATCAAGGGCGGAGCCGCGGTCGAGGCGCTGGGCAAGGTCACGATCGTGGCGCTGGACAAGACCGGCACCCTGACCCGCAACGAGCCCGCCGTCATCGACGTCGTGCCCGCGCTGGGCACCGACCGCGACCATGTCCTGGCCGTGGCCGCCGCGCTGGAGGCGCGCAGCGAGCACCCGCTCGCCGCCGCGATCCTGGCCGCCCGGCCCGACCCCGAACCGGCCGGCGAAGTGGAGGCTGTACCCGGCAACGGGCTGCGCGGCACCATCGGTGGGCGTCCCGCCCTGCTGGGCAAGCCCGGTTTCATCGCCCCCGGCTCGCTCGCCACAGAAGTGATCGGGCTGCAGGACGCGGGCGCCACTGTGGTCCTCGTCGAGCACGACGGCACCCTGCTCGGCGCGATCGCCGTCCGCGACGAGGTCCGCCCCGAGGCCGCCGAGGCCGTCGCCCAGCTCAAGCGGCAGGGCATCGAGGTGGTCATGCTCACCGGCGACAACGCCCGCACCGCCGCCGCGATCGCCGCCGACGCCGGCATCACCGACGTCCGCGCCGAGCTGCTGCCCGCCGACAAGGCGCGTATCGTCACCGAGCTGAAAGCCCGCGGACCGGTCGCCATGGTGGGCGACGGCATCAACGACGCCCCCGCCCTGGCCACGGCCGAGGCCGGCATCGCCATGGGCGCCATGGGCAGCGACGTGGCCATCGAGGCAGCCGACATCGCCCTCATGGGCGAGGACCTGCGCCGGCTGCCCGACGCCATCGCCCACACCCGCGCCGCCCGCGCCATCTTCACCCAGAACCTGCTGTTGTCCGGCGGCATCCTCATCACCCTCGTCCCGCTGGCCGCCACCGGCGTGCTCGGCCTGGCCACCGTGGTCGCGACCCACGAACTGGCCGAGGTCCTGGTCATCGCCAACGGCATCCGCGCCGGACGCCGCACCCGGCTGCCGCACCACGCGGCGCTGCGCGCCGCCGCCCGGGCCCACACCGCCCGCACGGTCTGGCAACCGGCTGGCAGGACACTCCTGCCCATCGCGATCGGCGCCAACGGGCCTGGCAGCGACCAGACCGGCGCTTGCACTGACGGCTGCTGCCCGCCCACCACAGAGGAGTCTCGATGATCGGCCGCCCGATGCCCGCCTCCGTACGGGCCGCCTACCGCGCCGAGATGCGCGCCGCCCGCACCACCATCGACGACGCGGCGCGCTGGCGGCACCTGGAACGCGCGCACATCCTGTCCCAGCCCTGGCCCTGGCCGCACACGGCCAACCACATCGCCATGTTCGCCCTGGCCGTACGGCAGCGTGACCGACGAGAAGCAATCGGCCAGATCATCCGGATCATCGTGGCCGCGCCCGGTAGCGCTCTGGGCCGCTACCCCGAAGGCAACACCGGCCGCGCCGCCGTTGGCCTCACCGAGCCCATGCCCCTGCCCGCCGACCTGGCCGAGCTGCTCCAGGCCGCCTGACAGAGAAACCGGCTGCAGACATCGCTCTGGGCGACACTGGTGGGCGACGGCGTCGCCCGCATCCTCACCGGTCTGCAGCACTACCTGCACTTCTGCCGCTGACCTCCAGCAGGCGCCCAGTGGCAAGGTGTCCCTACCGGCGCTCCAGCAACAGCGGCAAACCCCGCGAGAGATCGTGCGGTGGAAGATGCGCTTTGTCGTGTCCACTGCCGCGCGGCGATAGCCACCGCGCCGGCCCGGACCTTCTGCCACGCGCTGTTCGATCATCGGAGAGCACGATCAGTTCACCGCCGGGGAGTTCCTGCTGGCGCTAGCAGCACGTCAGACAGACTCAGGGATGCTGCCTACAAGATCCCCATGGGCTGAGAGCTGACTTCTGCGCCGCTCGTTTTTGGGGACGCATTGGGGACGACGCCGGCTGGGTAGGCGACGTCCCCCAGGGACAAGGTCCAGGCTACCGCTCAAGCTTGATTGATTCTCGCCCCGCATGATACGAATTGCGCAAATATCGGTCTAGTCCGTAAATGGAAGGCAGCCCCATGCCGTTCAACGCAGTCGTCGCGGGCGTCATGGCCGCCGTCCTGACGACCGGCGCACCAGCGCCGGTCGTCGAGGACCTGGGCCCCGCGTCGTCGGTCACCTCGATCAATGGGTCGGAGTTCGTCGGCGACAAGCTCTACGTCGCCACCGGCGGCATCAAACCGACCAGGATCGGCGCCTACGACCCCGCTCAGCGCAAGGTCACCTCCATCACCGAGCTGCCCTCGGGCGATGGTGCCTGGGCCACCGCCGTCGTCGGCACCGACCTCTACGTCGGCACGTATACGCCCGGCGACATCCACAAGGTGGACACCACCACCGGGACGGCCACGAAGGTCGCCGACGTCAAGCCGGACAACTTCGTCTGGTCCATGGCCGCTTCCGGCGACGGCAAGCTCTACGCGGGCACCTACCCGGGCGGCAGGGTCGTCGAATACGACACCGCCACCGGCCGGACCCGCGACTTCGGCCAGGCGGCCGCTGGCGAGCAGTACGTTCGCAGCATCGCGGTCGACGACACCACGATCTACGCCGGCGTCGGTGCACACGCGCATCTGATCGCCATCGACCGGGCCACCGGAGCCAAGCGCGAGATCCTCCCGCCCGAGCTGGCCGACCGCACTTTCGTCGCCACGCTCACCTTGAAGCAGGGGCTGCTCGCGGCCGGCCTGTCGGCGACCGGTGACATGCTGCTCATGGACACGGCAGACCCCTCGAAGTACACGCTGGTCGACGCGCCAGGCGACTCCTACGTGACCGCCATCGAGATCGACGCGGCCAACAACGACGTCTACTTCGGTACGCGTCCCTCGGGCACGCTCTACCGCTACGACCGCGACACCGCCGAGCTGGAGAAGCTGGTCGTGCCGTACGACGGGGCGTATTTCAACCGGATCTTCCTGCGCGGCGGCAAGGTCGTCGCGGTGCTCACCAGCCAGGTCGTCGAATACGACCCGGCCACCAAGGAACTGACCGGCGTCGACCTCACCCAGGCCGGCATGCCGCCTGCGCCGGAACTCGCCATGGCCATCACGGCGACCGAGGACCAGGTACTCGTCAGCGGCAAGGCCGGGGTCCAGGTGCACGATCTGGCCTCCGGCAGAAGCACGCGCACCTTCCTGCCAGGCGAGGCCAAGGTGATGACCCCGATCCGCGACCAGGTCTACCTGTCCGTCTATACCCTGGCGTACCTGTTCAGCATGCGGCCTGACGGCTCCGACCTGCAGCGCCTCACCCGCGTCGGCGCCGACCAGAACCGGCCGCTGGCCGCGCACTACGACAGGCTTACCCGCCGCCTGCTGGTCGGCACCCAGCCGGAGTACGGCCTGCACGGTGGCGCCCTGGCCCTCTACGATCCGTGCAAGAACGCCGTCGAGGCCTTCCGCGACGTCGTCGAGAACCAGTCGATCAGTGCGATCACCAGCTTGCTCGGGACCGCCTACGTGGGCAGTGAGATCTACGGCGGCCTCGGCACTACTCCGATCGAGCCCGAGGCCAAGCTCGCCGCCTTCGACCTGCGCACCAAGCAGGTCCGGTGGAGCCTGGTCCCCGTGCCAGGAGCCAAGCGGATCAGCGCGCTGACCGAGCAGCGCGGCAAGCTGTACGGCATCGCCTCGACCGGAGTCATCTTCGAGTTCGACCCCTGGCGCAAGAAGGTCACCAGGGTCGTCCCGGTGCCGGTGACGGGTGGGGGCAGCGGCTCGCTGGTCGAGGCCGGCGGCAAGATCTACGGCACCGACGGCAACCAGGTCTACCGCCTGGACACCAGGACCATGACCGTTTCCACGGTCGTGTCCGGGCTAGCCGCCCAGGCGTACGGCACGCAACCGCTGCTGGCGGCCTCGCCTGACGGCAGCAGCCTCTACGCGCTCAAGGCACGCAATCTCGTTCGGATCAAGCTTTAGCGGGAGAGTCTCCACCGAAGCCGGGGCGATTCAGACACCTGCCACCAGAGGAGTTTGAAGCTCTCTACTACGCTCAATACCAGCCCAACGAACCCGTCGGAATCAACCGCTGAGGTCTCCATCAAAGTCGGGGCGGTTCAGGACGCCCCGCGAGCTACGACACAGCTTCGTGTCCTTGCTCTCAGACCAGGGCATTCCCTTGAGGAGATGTCTCGTCTGGTCGGCCACAGCAGTACGGCGGTAACCGAACTGGTCTACCGCAAGCAGATCAGACCCGTCATCCAAGAAGGCGCAACCGCCATGGACCGAATCTTCAAGACATGAGCCGATGACCTTGAACCGCCCCGGCTTTGATACGGCAGCTGTAGAGCGTGATCTTGATGTTGAGGCAAGTGCCCCGTCTCACTCGATTGGCGAAATCTCATCAGAGGTGAGGCGTTTCTCGATCTATTCAGTCGAGGAGGCGGCTGCGACGATTGGGCCGGCTGGTGGACTGCTTTCCACGCCGGGAGACGCGGCTGACCTGCCAGAACATGGTCCAGGCGATGCTGACGATCGACGAGAGTGCCAACTGCTGGAGCCTGGGCGAGGCGATCGGCCACCGCGGCCCCCACGTGTTGCAGCACTTCCTGTCCCGGGCTTGCTGGAACGATGACCTCGTGCGGGAGTGTCTGGCCGCCTGGGCGATCGGCCATCTCGGCGAGGAGTCGGTGGTGCTCGTGGTGGACGAGACTGGCGATGCCAAGTCCTCTACCGACGCCGTCGGGGCGGCGCGGCAGTACTCCGGGCGCTCGGCGGGTCGGCTTATGCCAGGTGGCCGTGCGTCTGTTGTATGGCACCGCGGCCGGCCGACCGGCTCGGGCTCGCGGAAGTCCATGATTCGGATCGTAGGCCTCCGTGGTCGCGGAGCTGAACGCTTATTTCGCCGGAGAGCTGAAGGAGTTCGAGACGCCCGTGGACTGGCGGCTCATGTCCGGCGCGCGGCTCCAGGTGCTCCAGGCCCTGCACAAGGTCCCGTACGGCACCGCCGTCACCTACGGCGAGCTGGCCCGGCTCAGCGGCTCGACGGTCCCGGCCCGCGGGATCGGCTCGATCATGGGCTCCAACCCGATCCCGATCGTCGTCCCCTGCCACCGGGTGATCGCGGGCAACGGTCTGGGCGGGTTCAGCGGCGGCGAAGGTGTGGAGACCAAGCGCTGGCTGCTGACCTATGAGGGTTATCTGCAGCCGACGCTGCTCGACCTCTAGCAAACTTGTGCACGTGCGCCTGGACGCGCGAGTACGTGCGCGCCGGTGACCCCTACGGATTGGAGCTGGCCATGGTGGACGGCGTGCCGTGGATCGCGGGCGGCGTACAGCGGCCCTTCGTGATGAGGAGAAGCCGGTGAGGGCGCGGCCGCTGGTCGTCCTGACCTGCCTGATGACGCTGGGCTGCACCGCGGAGCCAACGCCGGCCCCCACGCCGGTGACCGCCACGTCGGCGAGCACGCCCGTGGTCACGATCAGCCCCGGGCCACCGCTGGAGGAGATCCCCCTGTCCACGAAGTGGCAGCGCGTCCCCGGGCTGCCCCACGACGACCGGTGGGAAAGAGGACTGCATGACGTCGCCGCCGCGGGCCCCGGCGCGGCCTGGGCCGTGGGCTACCACGGCTGGGAGGACAACGTGAAGGGGACGCTGCGCGGGTGGGACGGTTCCCGCTGGCGCAACGTCGTCCCCGAACGGCTGGGCAGCCTGCATGGAGTGGACGCCGACGGCCCCCGCAACGTCTGGGCGGTGGGAAGCTCCGCGTACGATCCCCTCGCCCTGCAGTGGGATGGGCGTGCCTGGCGCCGTCACAAGCCGCCCCAGGCAGGGCGGGACGTCGCGGTGGACGAGAGCCGGGCGGTCATCATCTCCTACTCGGGCGCCATCCTGTGGGACGGCGCCCGCTTCACCAAGGTGCTCGACCTGGACGAGAAGACTACCGAGTTGACGGCGGTCGACGGGGGCTCCGGCCACACGTGGATCGCCGGGCGGCGGGACGAGCGGCTGATGATCTGGCACGGCAGGAACGGCCTGTTCCAGGAGGCGAAGGTGCCCGCCGTACCCGAAAGCACGCTCAACGCGATCTGGCAGAACAGCCCTTCCGATGTGTGGGCGGTGGGCAAGGCCGGCGCGGACCCCCTCGTGCTGCGCTGGGATGGCGGCTCCTGGCAGCGCGTCACCCTCCCGGCGGGTTGGGGAGGGGAGCTGCACAGCGTGACCGCGTTCGGCCCCGACGACGTGTGGATCGCCGGCTGGGACGAGGTCCGCCGGCCCAGCTACGTCGCGATCCTGCACTGGAACGGCCGTACCTGGAGGAGCGAGCTGCCTCCCTCGCCCGGCGTGGTGACCCATGCCGAGATCGAGCGCATCCCGGGTACGTCACAGATCTGGCTGATGACGTCGGTCGAGAACGGCGACTCCGAGTCGATCGTGACCTTCCGCCGCCGCCAGCACTGAACGGCACTTCGCATACGGCCCAGGGGGAGTGGAACACGTGACAATGCTCTATTCCACAGTTTCGGATTTCTGCACCGTGTTCACCACCCACGACGACATCGGGACTGCCGCGTCACTGATCGGTGCAGTCCCTCTGACGGTGGACTACCGGATGCCGGAGGCTTACAACGAGAGCACCGTCACCATCCTCCGCTGGGGCGATGGGATCCTGGTCACACATCCCTACTACAGCGACCTATGTGCCCGCCAAGAGGTCATGAGGGCCCTGTCCCGCGATGGCCACCTGGCCGTCTGCTTGACGTGGGGACTCTCGATCGCCCCGTGGTCGAAAACCCGCTCCAGGATGGATCCGTGGCGCTCGGCGGGGGCATTATTCGCGTACTTCGCCTACGCCGCCAACGGGAGACTGGAGGTCGGGTTCGACCCTGACGACTTCGACAAGGCCGACCCGGACGCCCGGTGCGGCTGGAATACCGGGGCGGTCGACGACTACCTACATGACCTGGACTTCAGCCCACTCATGGTCGAGACACAGCAGCCGTCCGAGAGGGGTTCGGGACAGAGTCGGGGCGCCGTTTCCCGGCACGAGGATGCCTGCATCACCATACTGGAACGCATCGCAGGCGCTGCCTTTCCGGTCGATCACAAGCGGCCAGCCGGGCCTCATATCGGCTTCACCATCGCCAGGCCGCTCCCAGCCATGAGTGTTGCCGAGTTCGCCCACTTCATGGGTCCACCGCTCAGTTGAGGCTCGCGTCGCCGGCTCCATGCAACCGGTGAAGCCGGCGACGCCTCTCTTAGTAAATGCGGTGTCAGTTTACGGCTAAGGTCGCTGCAGGAGCTTGAGGCGAACGTCCGCCTTGTCGAGACTGATCCTCGCCGAGGGCGGCGTTCGAGGTGCGGACGGGGACGTCGATGGCAAGGCCAGCGAGCAGCTTCGCCAGGACGCCAAGTTCACCGCGCTGGGAGAGGGGCTGCCCAGCATCCTTACCGATCTCATCGCCATCACCAACGACTCGTCGGCCGATCGCGATCGAGCCGAAGCGTTGATGCTGCGGGCCTGCCACATGGCGCGGGTGTCGTCCAACCTCCTGGGGCATCACGACCTGGGTTGGGCCGCCGTGCAACGTGAGCTTGTCGCCGCTCAACGCGTCGGCGCCCCTGACCTGGTCGCTGCGGCGAGCTGGGATCTGTGCGGGGTGTGGCTGCACGAAGCGCAGCTCGACCCTGACAAGGCCGTCCTGGGGGACTAGGCCAAGGGGGTCGGATTTTGGGGCTAACTCGCTGACGTCGGCTTGATGCTTGGCCTGGCGCCCGCCCGCCCGATGTTGATCCCCAGCGATCATGCAGAGTGCTGCTGACCTGTATAACCTCATCCCTGCAATGCGCGAAGCCACCCTCTGTACGAACCCCGCAGAGTCCGCGAGCATGATGGCACACGCGAAGGGCGAGGGAGGCTTCGGTGCCAAACGGTCTGAGCTACGCCGACGCCGTGAAGCTCCTGGGCGGTTCCAACACCGGGTTGGTGGCCGCATTGGACAGGCTGACCGGCGGTGTGCTGCTGGCGGCCACCGGCGGCGGCTCCGAGTTCGTGCTCAGCCTCTTCGACGCCAAGGGAGAACTGGCACGGCTCAGCGGCGAGCTCGTGAGCGGCCTAGGCGACCGATTACGTGGTTTCGGCCGCTTCGACAGGACCGAGCGGCTCACCGCCGCCCACAAAGTGATCGTGCTCACCGGCTTCTTCGAGGCGTTGAGCGCTGTCACTCCCGCTGAGCTACGGCTGGACAAAGCGGCGCAGGTGACCGTCGTAGGCAGTACGCAGCCCTCCTCGAACCGGCTGCGTGACCTCGTCGGAGTGCTGCTCGACAGCGATATCCCAGGTGAACCGCTGAAAGCCGGCGAACACACCATGCATGCGGTTCTGCGCGAGTTCTACGCCTCCTTGAGTGAGCGTCTCATCGCGTACCTTCGAGAGACGGACGCCTGGACCCGGCTCGGCTCCGTGGAGGAGATGGAGCGTCATCTCACGATCGATGTACCCGATGCGGCGATACGGCGTTACGAGGAGCACCTGCGACGCCTGGCCGGAGAGTTCCCCGAGGTGGCGTTCTGGGCGAACCGGCTCCACCACAGCGCCACCCACGAGCAATTGCTGCGGCTGCATGCGGGGCTGGAGGGGCTGGGACGAGTCCTCGGCGACATCGCCGCAGGCACGGCGGTCGCCGACCACAGGCGTCTCGCGCTGACCAGGCGCTACCAGCGCGTCCTGGACCGGCCGATCCTGGCCACCGACGACGTGCCGGAGGGGCTGGCCATTCCGTCGCTGGCGGCGGCGTACGTGAACCCCAGCTTCCGGGCCGCAGAGGTCACCCATGCTTCCCCGCTCGATCAGGAGCAATGGTGGGACCAGCATCCGGTCCGGGACGACCTGCAAGGATTCCTGATCGGCTACTTGACGTCGATCAGTGCCACCTGTGGCCCGTTGATCGTGCTGGGCCAGCCCGGTTCGGGCAAGTCGGTGCTCACTCAGGCGCTGGCGGCCCGCCTGCCCGCCGCCGACTTCCTGACCGTACGTGTGGCGTTGCGCGACGTACCGGCCGACACCGACCTGCAGTCTCAGATCGAGTATGCGATCAGGGACGAGACCGGCGAAACCCTGACCTGGCCGGCGCTGGCCCGAACGGCCGGAGGCGCCCTCCCGGTCGTCCTGCTGGACGGGTTCGACGAACTGCTCCAGGCCACCGGCATCGGCCAGACGGACTACCTGGAGCAGGTCGCGCGCTTTCAGGAACGCGAAGCCGACCAGGGACGCCCGGCCGCCGTCATCGTCACCAGCCGGATCGCGGTCGCTGACCGAGCGCGTATCCCGCGCGGAGGAGCGACCGCCATCAAGCTCGAGCCGTTCAGCGATCAGCAGGTCGAACAGTGGCTCACGGTCTGGAACGACCACAACTCCTCGAGCCTGGCGGCCCGCGGACTGAGGCCGCTGCCCCGGGACGCGGCGCTGCGCCAGCCGACCCTTGCGGGGCAGCCGCTCCTCCTGCTGATGCTCGCCCTCTACGACGCCGCCGACAACGCCCTGCAGCAGCCCGGACAGCGACTGAACGAGGCCGACCTGTACGAACGGATCCTGCGGCGCTTCGCCGAACGCGAGATCCACAAGACCAGGCCGGAGCTGGCGGGCGGACCGCTGCAGGACGCCGTCGAGCAGGAACTGCTGCGCCTGTCCATCGCCGGTTTCGCCATGTTCAACCGGGGCCGCCAGTGGGTTACCGACGATGAGCTCACCGCCGACCTCACCGCCCTCCTCAGAGAGTCTCCGAGCGAGCATCGCTTGGCGGACTTCCACGCTCCGCCGACGCCCGCCCAGCAGGTCATCAGCCGCTTCTTCTTCATCCACCAAGCTCAGGCGCTCCGAAAGGACGGCGGCCTCACCACCTGTGAATTCCTGCACGCGACGTTCGGCGAGTTCCTCGTCGCCAGGTTGACCCTTCGCGAGCTGGCCGACCTGGCCGCAGCGACCGCGGCGCGGAGCAGGCGTTCGGTCGACGACGGTTTCGTACGGGCGCTGCTGTCCTTCGCGCCTCTGACCACTCGTGGGCAGATCGTCGACTTCCTCACCGTACTCACCGGGCAGTTCACCGATGATCAACGCCGATCGCTGCGGAGCCTGCTGCTCACCATCTTCCATGGAGCTCTCGAAAGCCCCATGGACACCAGCCATGACAGCTACCAGCCGGCTCAGTTCACCTTGCCGGCGCGCCATGCCGCCTATTCCGGCAATGTGCTGTTATTGATCGCGATGATCAGCGGTCCCGTGACCGGCCGAGAGCTGTTCCCCCGCGCGCCCTACCCGGCATCATCATGGCGGCGCCGTGCGTTGCTCTGGAGATCCCAGTTCAGCGCCGAAGCCTGGAGGAATCTGGCTGCCATCCTCTCCTTGGAGCGGACCTGGTACAGGAACGATCGCGACGTGTCCATCGACATGGCGCCGGACCAGGTCTGGAGCGCTCCCGAACTCGACCCCTACTGGACCTTCTACGGCTCGACGTACGCCATCAGCAGGGAATGGGAGGGCTGGCATGTGGTCCGGACCCAGCACCTGCTCCGGGAGAGTCATTTCACCGGCGACCTGGGGCAGGACATCGCCTGGCACGCACTGGAGGCGATCACCCGCGAGTTGGACGGCGTCGACAGCGAGGGACCGGATGACGTGGAAGCCACGAGCGCGTTCGGCGTTCTCTCTCCGGGTCGGGCGCTGTCCGTCACGAACGCCATCACCAGAGTGTGGCTCGCCTCCAGCCGTCCCACCGGGGGCGACGATCTCCAGCAGGCGTACGAAGACTGCTTCCTGGTCATCCTCCGCAGCCGGGAGGAGGGCGACACGGTGAGCCGCAACGTATATCTGGCGAGGGTCCTGCGCCAACTCGCCGCCGATCGAGACCGCCTCTCACCCGACTACCGCGCCGATGTCCTCGACTTCCTCAGCTCACTCAACGAATCGATCGTGAACGAGCCGTATCTGGCGAGATTCCCCGTCGTACGGCGCTGGGGCGAGCAAGCCTTCGAAGACGTCGGCTGGCCGACCGCCTCTGAGTAACGTGCGAAGGGTCCGCTGTCGGCGCTGGGGGAGGCGCACATCCTCCGTACGGCTCTCGACGCCATCTCGGTCACCTTCGCCGGTGCTCCAGCAAGGGCGAAGACGGTACGGCGCAAGCGCGCCATCCTGCATCACCTGCTGGAGCACGCGGTCGAGCAGAAGGTGTTCAGCAGCAACCCACTGGACGAGATCAAATGGACGGCGCCCAAGGCTGTCACGGTCGTCGATCCTCGCACGGTGGTCAACCCGGCCCAAGCACGGCAACTCCTCGACGCCGTCCCCCAGGTGGGCCGCAAGCGAGGTGTTCGGCTCAAGGCGCTGTTCGCCTGCATCTACTACGCCGCCCTCCGGCCGGAGGAGGCGGCTCCTACTCCAGCTCGGCTTACTCCTACGTCTGGCAGGAAGCCCGCAAACTTGCCTTCACCCCGGAACAGATCGCGTTGTCGCTGCCGCCAGGCCGTACGGCGCCACGCGGCGGTTTCGCTCTGGCTGAACGCGGGCGTCCCGGCCCCCGAGGTCGCCAAACGCGCCGGTCACAGCGTTGACGTCTTGCTGAGGGTGTACGCCAAGTGCATCGACGGCCAGCAAGATCACATCAACGGCAAGATTAATAACGCCTTGGACACATAGCTCGCTTTACCACCTTCGGCCCCGGCTCGACCGGGGCCGATTCACTTCGCGCGGCTCGCCACGCGGCGTCATTCCCGCCAAACGCCGTTACGCTGCGCCACTTTGGCATGCACGCGCAGCGAGAGAGGAGGACCATGCACGAAGACCACGACCACTCCGCCCCGTCACCGGAAGAGCTCCGCCCGCTGCGGCGACCACCGTGCGGCATGCCGCTTCGGCCACGGCTCCACACAGCGCCGGACGCCCTTTCCTGGCGAAGGTACTCAACCCCAGCCCCGCCAAAGAGGTCGACCATGCGAAACCGGGATCGTCTGACCCGGCCGGCGCTTATCGCAGGCTTCCTGGCGTGCGTAGGCTGCGGAATCTGGTCGAGTACATGGGGCACTGACAGCGCCTCACCTCGAACGACGGTCGCCTCGGTGCCGCTCGCCTGAGCACTACTGGGCGCTCCGTCGTGCTTCCCTCGCCGTCGACGCCCAGACCCGCACCCCGGGCGCTGCCTACGGCGACGCCACGCTCAAGTCCTGAGGTGGCGAAGCGCGAGGCGACATCGCCAGAGAACCGTCAGCGATCGGCGGCGTCGGCGTGGGCTGTGCCGCGCCAGCCTCATAAGAACGTACCCGCGCCGCCGCGCAGGAAGACCGCAATTCCCACTGATCGGGCGACCTCAACCAGAAGCCAAGAGCCAAGAGATAACGGAAGGAAGCAGCCAGTCTCATTGATCGCCGCAAAGTGCGACGAGTTGTTTCCGCCTTCCCGCCCCGAGTTTCGCATTCGTAACCAAGCCTGCCACCAGCTCTACGAGTAGTATCGAAATTCTTGCCGGGGCCTATGCATATGGCTTCAGCTATGGCTGGAGCCGCATGCACGCACGAATGCAAAAAATCTCGATCGCCTAATCGAAGCTGGCGATCCAATCATCGATGAACTTCTTCGCCTCGTCGGCGAGTACGACATCCTTCCTAGGCGCGGGCGCGAGACTCTCGACAATCAATTCAGGTGATACGGGCTGCCCTGCAACGACGAGATAGCACCCCAGGCCGTCACTCATTTGACGTGCCATCGAGGAGACGAATGCATTGCGGCGGAATCTGTTACAGAGCAGCAGTAGGTCCTGTTGTTCTAGCTCTGTTCTCAGCTGTCTCAAGGCATCTTCGAAGTCGATCGACGAATGGATTGCGATAGGCGAAGCATTCGCTCGATTCAGCCGTAGCTCGTACCTCTCCCCATCGGTATGCGTCGTCACCTGGCAGGGCTGAAGAGATTCGTCGGCCAGATTGACCAATTCGAGATTATGCATGCTCACCTCGGCACGTAGTTAGGGTTCGGGATCCAGACGTCGTCGGCACTCCCGTACTTACCCGGCTTCCAGGCTCCTCTGATCTGCGATGGCTCGATCCGTTTGAACACAACCTCCTGCTCGCCTATGAGGTGTTTGAAGCCCGGGCCGTATTTCACCTCCATGCCGTTTCCGCGGTCATCGATTTCAAAGATGTATCCCTTGTTCCTGATTGCGAACCCTCTGGACACCATCTTGCTCTTCGAAGCGGCGATCAGGCCGTTCTCGCCGGAGAGGTGATCTTCGATGCTCATGTCCGGGTTGCGTGCAGTCATACCGTTCTCGAAGATTCTGTTCAATGTCCGGCCGTCTCCCCGGAACAACGGTGGCACCTCCTTCCCCTTAAGTTCGAAGCGCTGCCCGTAAGGTGAGAGGCCGGCCCTTGGCTTGGGGTTTATCACGTTCTTGGCTGCCTTGCCCAGAGCTCCCATCGCCTTGGTGGCGCCAGAGACTGCGCCGCTGGAGCCGCCCGTGGTGATGGCGGCCACAATGTCCGGGATCAAGCGGCCGAACGCCCGCTCGGGATTGGACGTCCACGTATCCCAGTCCAGCGCCGACTTGAAGAACTCAGTGGGGTTCTGGACACCGTAGATGAAGGACTGAGCCAGATCGCTCATGCTGCGTTGCCAGCCCCAGAAGTCGACGATTGCCCGGTTAGGAGAGAAGTCGATCACCATCTTCCCCAAGCCGGCCACGCTCTCCACCGCGCCCTTCGCCGCTTCCGTAAGCCCGTCGCCGGAGTTCAGGTTCGGATCGAAGGTGGCCTGTATCTGCTGGCCGACACGGTCCCAGAAGCCGCCGGTCGTGGGGAGAACCGCCCCGGGGGCGAAGTAAGAGTCGTCGACAGAGATCGGCGGCTTGCCTGCGCCGAAGAGCTCCGGCTTCTCCAGCTCCATACGCTCTAGGAGCACCAGCCGCTTATTGATCTCAGGGCCTTGGGTTCCGGCCCACGCCGCTACTCGACGGATCGTGTCGGCCGAGGTGGGCAACAGCCACGCCCGGCTCAGTAAGTTCCATAACTCCTCGCCGATGGAGTCCAGCGACGATTCAGCCTGGCGCAGTGCGTCCTTCAGGCTGCGGACTCCCTCGGGGACCATGCCCTCCAACTGGCCCATGGCTTAGCCGGGGCTGTCGGCTGGGGTACGGGCTAACAACGCCCGGAGTTCGTCTACCGCACCGGCGCATGCCCCGAGCAGGGCTTGGCGCTGAGCGGCCAGTTCGTCGGCGAAGCGTTGAGCGGCCGGGCCGGTCCAGATGTTCTGCGCCATGAGCGCGACCGCGCGGTCGAGACCGGGCCTGGCCTGATCGGTGAGTTCCTCGGCTCGGCGTAACGCCTGCTCCACTTGCTCCCGGGTCATTCGTGACTCCTTCGGGTGCGACGATCAAGTTTGAGACCAAGACGTGAGGCCCATTGGACGTCGCTCTACCTACCGCAGCAACCGAATCGCCGGGATTGGTCTGAAGTGTCGGATGGTGCACTGTCGTACCTTGAAGCCCTTCGCGCTGATCATTGGTGTCCGATGTCGTGTCGGCAGCCGAGGCGCTGGCTGGCGTACCAAATCGGTCGCGAATGGGTGGCCGCTCCGAGTGGGACGCGACAAGGTCATCGCACACCTCGAGTCGACCTACTCGAACCCGCACATCGTGCGCAGTGAGTACCTCAACCCGGCGGTGAGCGTCGCCGACAGCGGTGACTTCGCGGTCCTGGCCTACAACCTGAACACCTACGTCCTCGACGACAACGGCAACGAACGGCAACGGCGCGCCTGGAACGCCACCGAGGCGTACCGGCTGATCGACGGCGAGTGGCACATCGTGCACTCCAACTGGGCGTTCACGAAGACCGCGACGGGAGCCATCGCCTCCTGACGGGCAAGGGGCCTCCGCCGCGTTTCCGTCACGCGTCGGTCCTCACTTCTCGGGCCGCGAAGGCGGCCGGGGTGAGACCGGTGCGGTCGCGGAAGAAGCGGCCGAAGTTCGCGGGATCGGTGAAGCCGAGGTGGACGGCCACAGTCCGGGCGTCCCACCGGGCACTTCCCAGCAGGCGCCGGGCTTCCAGGAGGCGCCGCTCGTCGATGAGTTCGCGTACTCCCTTGCCGGTGACGTCCCGGGCGGCGCGGCTGAGGGTGCGGACCGAGCAGCCGAGCAACTCGGCGTAGTCCGCGGCTTGGTGCAGTTCGCGAAAGTGCAGCTCCAAGGCGTCCAGGAAGCGCCGGTACCTGTCGGCGCGGCCGGTGCCGGCCGTGGCCGTGCCGATGGGGGCGATGTCCGGGGAGTTGGCCAGGCGCAGCAGCAGCGATTCGAGCAGGCTGCGCCGCAGGGCGTGGTGGATGCTGAGGGGGCGGCGCCCCAGTGCGCGGTGTTCGTCCAGGAGTTGGAGCGCCGTCTGCTGGAGCCAGGCGGTGTCGTCGGGGTGCGGGCTGAGCACGGCAGGGGCCTCGTGCGCGGTGAGCGGGGCCAGGAGCCGGGCGAGGTCGGGCCGCAGCACGTCCGGTTCGAACAGGATGAACGGGCCGCGGGCCGCGCCGGGCGGATGCCAGCACTGTGCGTGCCCGGGACGCACCCACAGCCACTGGCCGGGGGCGACGGTCCGCGTGACGTGGTCGACGTCGTGTCGCAGCTCACCCTCGGTGATCGCGATGAGGTAGTGGAAGGTGGCACGGCCCGGACGGGGCGGGTTCCACGGCCAGTCGTCGTGCTGGGCGAAGAAGTCCTCGACGGTACTCACCTCAAGGCCGTAGGGAGTACCGACCGGAGGCTGGAAACCGTACAGCGGAACCGCAGCTGGTCCGGCCTGCCTGCTCGGCCCGGAGTGTCGCTTGTCGACCATCACATGTCCGCAGCCTACCGCCCTTCTGGTCGGCTTCGACGGAAGGATGGGACGTGCCACCGCGCCTGCGCGGCGCGCCCTCCGCCTCCTTCGATGCCACAGTCCGTCACCACCTGAGAAGGCTCACCACCCATGAACGGATCGGCCCTGCACAAGACCGCCGCCGACTGCGCGGAGGAACTCCCCGGAGCCCAGCTGGAGCACCCCTTCGGCCCCGCCTGGGAGGTCTACAAGGTACGCGGCAAGGTGTTCATGCTGATGACCGAAGTCCCGGGTCGGCCCGTCGTGATCCTCAAGGCGGACCCCGGCGAGGCCCACGCCCTGCGGGAGCAATACAGCCACATCACCCCCGGCTACCACATGAACAAGAAGCACTGGATCACACTGGAGAGCGGAGAAGGCGTCGACAGGGAGCTCGTCAGGGAGCTCGTCACCGACTCCTACCGGCTCGTCGTCGCCCACCTGCCCAAGGCCGAGCGGCCTGTCGACCCGCACACCTACGGCACCGGCACGCGGGCGGCCCGGTGAACGCGGCCGGTGACCGGCTCCAGGACACCGCCCGCCAGGCGGCCCTGACCCTCCCCGACGTCAGCCACGGATACCCCTTCACCCCGGGACTCGACGTGTACAAGGTCGCGGGCAAGGTGTTCCTGATCGTCACCGACGACCCGGACGAACAGATCATCACGGTCAAGTGCGACCCCGAACACGCCCGCGCGCAAGAACGCGGCTACGCCTCGATCACACCGGGCCGCTATCTCGACAAACGCCACTGGATCTCACTGGGGCCGGGACCCGGCATCACCGAGCGGCTGATCATCGACGCGGTCGAGGATTCCTACGACCTGGTCGCCGGGCGGCTGCCGCGACGCGACCGCCCCGGTGCCCGATGAGCGCCGCGAGCTTCCCCGCGAACGGCGAGCCCTCGCTCGTCAGCGTCCTTCTCTGGCTGAGGTGGGATGGGCGGGCTACCGCTGTGCATCGTGGCCCAGGTAGTCGGTCAGTACGGGTGCGAGGATCTCGGCGGGGACGACATGACCCTGCCCCTGGAGGACCTGGTATTGCCCATGCGGCATGGCGTCTACGATCTGCTGGCCCGCCTCGACCATCCACTCAGCGCTCGCGCTGCCGCACAGGACCAGTGTCGGGATGGCGACGCCGCTCGCCTGCTCGATCGGTGTGCGGCCTGCTCTGCTGGTTTGGCTCAGGACCTCAAACGGGTCGTGGGGAAGAGTGTGCGCGTTCGCCTGTGTCGCGGGGTCATAGCTCATGTGCTCGATCAGCTCGGGCGGCAGCCCTGTGGGGGCCAGGAACGCCGTGACCGCCTCGGCGCGGCGGTCCTGGGCGAGCATTGCAGTGATGGTGGCGAGCTGGGCTTGCGTCCTGTCGCGTTCTTCTTGGTCCTCCTGCAGGGAGAAGGGGGGCTCATGGAGGACAAGCCTGGTGATGGGCAGGCCGTGCGCAGCGGCGTGCAGCGCGAGGGCCGCTCCGGAGGAATGGCCGTACACCGCCGCCGCCCCTCCGGCCTCGGTGATGAGCGCCGCCAGATCTTCGATCTCGCGCTGGACCGCATACGGTGCGGTGTCGCCGCTGTCGCCTCGTCCCCGCCGGTCGTAGTTGATCACTGTGAAGGTGCGCGCCAGTTCCTCGGCCAGGGCGCGCGTGGCTGAACGGTCGCAGAGCGCCGCGGCCACCAGGACGACCGGCGGGCCATCCCCGAGCCGATCGAAGACGATGGGAGTGCCGTCGGCCGATTTCACGGTGTTCATGCCGCTCCTGTTCGTAGCGGGTGATTGATGTGCGTTCATCGGTAGGACTGTCGCCGTGGGGCAGAATCGTCGCTTGTGAGTGACGTGTTTTCCGCACCGGCCGCGGAAACGGCAGCCCAGGATGCGGAGGATCTCGACCTGACCCGGGCGCGCGCCGGGGACGATGCCGCCTTCACCCGCCTGGTGACGCCGTTGCGCCGGCAACTGCACGCGCACTGTTATCGGATGCCCGGTTCGGCTCACGACGCCGAGGAAGACGGCTCGCTTCCTACCGGCCTGGTAATCGCTCGGCGGTTCGACCGCTCGTCACGGTGGGGCGGATGGTCAAGAAGGCAGGGCTGGCGGGAGAATTGGGGTGAGCGCTGGCAGGGTTTGACTGCACTTTCGACCGCGCCACCCGGCGGCCGGCCGCCGGCACGGCCGTGAAGTTGTCGAGCGTGCCCTGGCAGAAGATGTCGTACCAGCCGCCGTGTGCAGGCTCGGCAGGTCGACCTCCGCCTGCCGCCCGGGGACGCGGCAGGGATGTCCTGTCGTTCGAAGACGGGATGGTTACCGGCGGGAAGCTCCCCGTACGTCGTGTCCGCGGCCGCGTCGAGGTCACCGACCAGCGCCATCAGCGCCCGGCCCTGGGCCAGCGGGTCGTCGGCGTGTCGGCGCATCGACGTGTCGAGGCCCTGCATGAGCGACCAGGGCACGGTGATGCCGATTTCCTGCGCGCCGCCGCGGGCGAAGAGCCCGTCGTCCGACTCTGACCAGGTGAGCCTTGGCGAAATCGACCCACCTATCGCCAGGTTGACCGACACCGGGGCTCTGGCGATCTTTGTGTGGTGCCATCACAGACGGTGGCCGGGACGTCGATGCAGGGGCTGATCGCAATCGTGTAACTGGCCGCGTATAGGTGCGGCCGCTCCGTGAGGATCTTGTTCGACCAAGAATTTGATCATCACCTGAGCGGCCGCGAGGTTCATTGTGCCCTGTGCGCAGCATGCGGTGGCGGGCGATGCCTGCTGCCTGAGCATGTTCTTCCCCCATCTGGCCGAACTCCTCGTCGAGGAGGTGACCGATCACGGTGACTACGTGCTGGTCACGGCGCATACCGAGGGAGGGCCGGCGGCCTGCCGGGCGTGCGGCACATCCTCCTCGCGGGTGCATGGCCGCTACCGCCGGCTGCTGCATGATCTGCCCGCTGCGGGTCGCCCGGTCCTGATCGCGCTCACGGTCCGCCGTCTGACCTGCCAGAACCCGGTGTGCCCGGTGCGGACGTTCGCCGAACCGGTGCCCGGTCTCACCCAGCGCTACGCCCGTCGCACAAAACTGCTGCGCCGGCTGCTGGAGCTGATGGCGCTGGCACTGGCCGGGCGCGCCGCCTCCCGGCTGCTGGAGCGACTCGGCGTACGCGTCGGCCGGGACACGCTGATCGGTTTGGTCCGCGCCCTGCCCGATCCCGAGATCGGCCAGGTCACCGTGCTCGGGGTCGACGATTTCTCCAAGAAGCGCGGGCACTCTTACGCCACCGTGCTGATCGACATGGACACCCACCAGCCCATCGATGTGCTGGACGACCGGACCGCCGACGCCCTGGAGCAGTGGTTACGCGACCATCCCGGCGTCCAGGTGATCTGCAGAGACCGGGCCGGACCCTATGGCAGGCGCCACCGCCGGGGCACCCGAGGCGGCTCAAGTTGCTGATCGCTTCCATCTCTGGCGGAACCTCTGCGACGCGGTCGAGAAGACCGTCATCGCCTGCCGCGCCGACCTGCGTGAACCCGACGCCGATGACGCTGAACCCGCCCGCGAGGAACCCGGCGACCAGCAGCTCGACAACGCGCTCCCGCCAGAGCCGATGCCAGATCAGCCATCGGACGAGGAATGCCGGCTCATCGTCCGGACTCGTGAACGCTACATCGCGGTGCAGGAACTGGCCGCCAAGGACTGGACGATCTCGGCGATCGCACGCAAGCTGCGGCTGTCCCGGCCCACCGCCCGCAGATTCGCCCGCGCCGCGTCGGTCGAGGACCTGCTGACCAAGGCGACCGGACGATCCGACCTACTCACTCCCTACCTGCCCTATCTGATCCAGCGGTTCAACGACGGCTGCACCGACGCCGCCCGCCTCACCCGCGAGATCCAAGCGCAGGGATACCAGGGCAGCCCACAGACCGTCCGCCGCTATCTACACCCGCTGCGATCCTCAGCCACCGCAGCCCGCGCCCCATCCTCAGCCCCGACCATCCGCGAGGTCACCCGATGGATCACCAGCCGCCCCGACCGGCTCACCCCTGACGACCAGGCCAGACTCATCGAACTGCGCGCTCGCAGTCCCCGCCTGGACGCCACCGCCAGCCATGTCGCCGCCTTCGCTCAGCTGATGACCACGCTGACCGGCACGGCCGAGAACCTGCAGGCGTGGATGGCGGCCGTCGACGCCGACGACCTGTCCGCCCTGCACACCTTCACCCATGGCATCCGCCGCGACCTGGACGCCGTCGTCAACGGTCTCACCCTGCCCCACAGCTCAGGCGCGGTGGAGGGCAATGTGACGAGAGTCAAGGCGCTCAAGAGGAGCCGCTACGGCCGAGCCAACTTCGACCTTCTCAGGAAAATCATCCTCTGCGCCCACTGAACTTGCTCACGATCCGTGACGGCACCACACAAAGATCGCCAGAGCCAAGATCGCAGAGCCGCATCACGGCCCAGACCACGAGATCGTGCGGCTCCAGCGTGAGCGTGACGGGTGCGCCGTCACCGGTATAGTCCACGCGAACGAGGTGCTGCCGGTTGATCGCGCTGCCGACGGCGCGGACGATCTCGGCGTCGATCGGCGGCGCGGGGAACTCCCAGTAGTTGCGGGCTGAAGAGATGGTGAACGCTTCGGCGTGCAGGCGGCTGCGCGCGGGCATCGCCTGGTGCAGCGTGGCGAGGGCCGCTGCGCCCGGGCAGCAGCACCGGCTCGAAGGTGCCGGCCCGATCCCGTGGCACGGCCAGCCGGCCCGACCCCGGTCTGCACCGTTTTGCCGATCTTGCCGTTGCGGGAGTTGCCGCTGCCCGCCCCGACTGGATCGTCTTGCCATAGCCCAGATGCGCGGTCAGTTCGGCCTCCGGCGCGCGCTCCAGCACCGCCTTGACCAACTCGCAGAGCATCGAGCCCGCGCCGGTCAGCCGCAGCCCGCCCTTGCCGTCTTTCGGGCGCTCCAGCAGTAGGTCCAGCACCTGATCCCCGAGCAGTTCCCGCAGCGGAACCTGATCCGTGGTGTGAGGGGGGTTTTCCCCGCCATGATGAGCAGCCGCCCCCTGCAGCCCCGGCACCTCCTGATCCGACTCAACTGCGGTCAGAACGGTCCTTCCCGTGTCGTGGACATGATTGATGTTCTCCCCCGAAGTAGTGGATGATCTATCTGGGCTCCATCTACCTAGAGTGATCATTTCCATACTTAGAGTGATATTCCTCTCTAGGCAGCGAGGAAGGATGAGGTCTGATGGGCATGGCTGCTGTGCCGGGCACGCCGGCGAAGGGGGAAGAGCTGGAGGCCGCGCTGGCTGCACTGGTTCACGCGTATGGCGACGCGGTCACCGTGATGACGGGAATGTCGGCGTCCGTTGATGTGCAGGCCGCTGTCGCCGGAGCGGCCCGGATCGGTGGTCTGCTGCGCGAGCTGGAGGCGGATCTCGCCAAGCGGCGCAGGATGCTGGTTCGGGCTTCGGTAAGAACGTGATCTGATCGGCGTTCGAGACCGGCGCGTAGCCGGGACACGCTCCTCAAGCTATGCAATCGAGCACCCCGCAAGTTAGCCGTCCGAGGGTGGGACGGTGGCACGTTGGACATCGCGGCGGGTCTCGCGGCGGTTGGCGTGCACGCTCGTGATCGTGACGGTCGTCAGGACCACGATGATGATGGCGAGCGAGACCAGGGTGGGGATGTCCGGGATTGTGGGCCAGATGCCGTGTGCCCAGTGCAGGAGGAGTTTGAGCCCGATGAAGCCCAGGATGACGCCGAGCCCGTGGTTGAGGTGCCGTAGCTTTTCCAGCACGCCCAGCAGCACGAAGTACAGCGCCCGCAGGCCCAGCAGGGCGAAGGCGTTGGTGGCGAAGACGAGGAAGGGGTCGTCGGTCACGCCGTACACCGCGGGCACCGAATCGACCGCGAAGACGATGTCGGTGGCGAAGACGGCCACGATGGCCAGCGCCAGCGGGGTCAGGGCGCGCCGACCGCCCTCGCGGACCACCAGGCGGGAGCCGCGGTAGTCGCCGGTGACCGGCATGAAACGCCGCACCAGGCGGACCGAGCGCATGGAGGAGATGTCCACCTCCTGCTCCTTGCCGCTCAGCGCATCGGCGAGGATCTTCCACGCGGTGACGATCAGGATCGCGCCGAACAGCAGGAACGCCCAGGTGCCGCTCTGTAGCGCGGCCGCGCCCAAGGCGATGAAGACCGCGCGCAGCACCAGTGCCCCGATGATGCCGTACAGCAGCACCCGCTGGGCCCGCTCGCGCGGCACCGCGAACGCCGAGAGCAGCAGCATGAACACGAAGAGGTTGTCCACCGACAGCGACTTCTCCACCACGTACCCGGTGTAGAACTCCACCGACGCCTGCGGCCCGAACGCCCCCCACACGTAGAGGCCGAACAGCAGAGGAAGCGCCAGGTAGAAGACCGACCACCCCACCGCCTCCCGCATCCGCACCTCGTGCGGGCGCCGCGTCACGATGAAGTCCGCGCCCAGCAGCAGCGCCAGGCAGCCAACGGTGATCGCCCACAGTTGCGGCGAGGCGATCGTCTCCAGCGGAGCAGCCGTCATCAGTCTCGTAAGGGCGGGCATGGAACCTCCTCGAACGCTACAGGGCCGTTCGAGGTCTCCTTCACCCACCACCTTGCGGGCGGCCGCCCGGGGACGAGGTCACGCCCGTACTGACCGGGCCGGCTCTTGGGAAGTACTCCCCTCGCCCTTCCAGGTTAGGCGAAGCTCCTGGTCAGCTCCACTTCGGCGGCTCCCTTGGGGCCATCGTCAAGCGTTTGACCGGCGTCGCAAACTGGGCCGATAGTGGAAGAAGCACGCAAGGGGAGTACCCGCCGTCCGACATCCCGGCCGTCATCACGGTCTCCATGCCTGGGGGAGGCCCGGCAGGATGGCCCTCCCGCTGTGACCTGGCCGCCGCGGTCCGGCTGTCGCGGTATGGCTGACGTGGAGGGTGCGGGAAGACCTTCGTCCTGATGGCCGCAGGTCCAGGCGAGGGCGGGGGAGTCTTCATGTCGATCATCGTGCTGCTTGAGATCCTGGCGGGCATCCTGCTGATCTTCTCGGCGGTCATCAGCGCCGCTGCGCTGTGGGTTCCACCACGGCGGTCCCACGTCGCCGTCCGCCACCGCGCCGCCTCTCGCACGCTGCCTGTCGAGGACCGCCCGGAGTGGCCGGGAAGGCGTGGCTGACAAGAATGCCGAGCCTGTCAACCTGTCAAAGTGCCCACCGGCATCGCCAGCAGCGAGAGCAGGAAGCTGAAGCATGCCGCGCCAAAGTTATCGTCGATGGGAGTCGTGGTGGCATCGCAGGCTTCGATCAGTCAATGCCGGTGATCCGCCGGGCGGCTGCCGCGGCCCCGGCGCCGAGCGCGATCCCGCCCGCCAGGGCGGGCACCCAGTCGCCCAGCCGCACGTACGGCGTCTCCTCGACCGACAGCGGCACGTCCACCACGAACGCGCCGCGGTACTCGGGCGGGAACCAGGCCAGCCGGGCGCCGCGCGGGTCGAACGCCGCCGAGGTGCCGTCCAGCTCGACCAGCACCGCCGGCCGGCCGGACTCGACCGCCCGCAGCGCCTCCAAGCTCGCCTGCTGCGCGTGTGCCCAGCTCCCATGGAACGTCATGAGCGAACCCTGGATGATCGTCACGTCCACGCCCCTGTGGGCCAGGCCGCGCCACAGGTCCGGGAAGGTCGATTCATACGAGATCAGCGGACCCACCCGGCGGCCGGCCACCTCGAACACGGCCGGCGCGGCCCCGGTGATCCGGTCCTTCTCGGCCGCCTCGGTAGGCCCAGCGATCCAGCCGAGCACCGGCCGCGGGATGTACTCGCCGAATGGGACCAGTCGCTGCTTGACGTAGGTGTCCACGACCCCGTCCGGCGTGTACTGGCGGGCCGACTTGGTGATCTGGCCGGAGGAATCCGCGGCGTCCACGTTCACCAGCAGGTCGGCGCCCGCGTCGGCGGCTGCCCGGCGCCGGCCACCAGGAGCAGGAACGGCACGAGGCCGAACCACGCCCACCACCAGGCATTCACGGCGGGGAAAGCCAGGGCCAGGCACGCCCCGGTCACGGCGGCCAGCAAGCGTGGCGCCCAGCGACGCGCCAGGCCAGCGCGCTCGGCCCTGACGGTGACAGACGCGGTCGGCACACCGCCCCGCTACTCCGCCCCGGCGCCCGTCACCGCCCCGGCCGCTGTACTTGCGCGACCATACCGGCAAACCCCGGGCGGACCGCGGCCGAACTGCGCCGTCTGGAAGCCGGCGGCCCCGATCCCGAACTGAACGCCCTGCTGGCCGGCCAGGGCATCGAGGCGCAACTGCACGGCGCCCTGCTCGACCCCCCCGGCCGACCGCGACGTCGCCGGCGACGTGAACGCCGTGATCCGCCTCTGGCAGCAAGCCCTGGCCGAGCCCTGCAATCCCAGCGCTGACGGCGGGAAGCGGTGGTGAACCGACTCGACGCCAAGATCGTCGAGCTGACCAGGGCCAGCTGCCAGGATGGCCGATGCCGACTCACGCAGGGGGCGAGCCGGCTGAGCCCGAAAGACGCTGAGTCGCGGCCGTCACGTAAAGCCAATTTGGGGCTGGGGCCAGGATCGGCGACCTATGGCGCACTTCTCAGCGGCACCCATTGAAACACCGCTTCTCTCGGGCAACGTGCGGACTGCGAGGGGAGGTCTCAGTTGCGGGGGACGGCGATCTTTGCCAGGGTGGCGGGATGCCACGGGCACGCCGATGATGGGCGGCCTCGGGTGGCTGGTGAGCCGGGAAGGCTGGTCGGCGATCTGGCCCGACGCCCCCGTATGGAAAGGCTCCCTGTGACCTCTCCGACGATCTACACCTCACCTGCCGGCGAGCGGCGGGTCCGCGACTGGTGCCGGGACCGGCTGGGCTCCTGGACGACCCGGCACCGGATGCGCACGCTGCAGACCAGCCTGGGGGACGCGACGGTGGTCATCGCCGGGCGGGGCCCCTGCGTGCTGCTGCTGCCGGGCACCAACTTCTGCGCCGCGACTCTGCTGGAGGTGGCCGACGCCCTGCTGCCCGACCATCAGGTGATCATGGCCGATCTGCCGGGCCAGCCAGGGCTAAGCGCTCCACAGCGGCCTGGGAAGGAACGCCTGGCCGCCTACGGGCATTGGGTCGCGGAGGTCGTCGGCCAGGTGAGCGCCGAGCCCGTCGTGGTGGTGGGACACTCGCTGGGCGCAGCCGTGGCCCTGGCGGCACACCCTGGGCCGCAGATCAGCGGCCTGGTGCTGGTATCCCCGGCCGGGCTGAGCCGAGCCCGTCTGACCCCTGTGCTGCTCGGCGTCACCTTGCCCTGGCTGGCCGCTCCCACTTCCGAGCGCAGTAAGGCCCTGCTGCGGTACATGAGCGGCCAGTCACGCGGGCTGACCGGCGCGGAGCACATGCTGGCGGAGTGGATGACCCTCGTCGCCCGGCACAGCCGCACCAGCCTGGCTCCGTCGCCGTTGCCCGAACCCATCGTGCGCCACTGGAAAGGCACACCGGTGGTCGTGGCCACCGGCGCCGAGGATCGCTTCTATCCGCCCGCCTGCATCGGCAGGTCGGCCCGCGCTCTGCTGGGCGCCGACGTGGTGGCCGTGCCGGGGCTGGGGCATCTTGGCCCGCACGAGGACCCCGCGCTGCTGCCCGCCCTCCTTGGCCGCATGCGGGCCTAACCCGGCACCCCTTGATTGATCGCGACGTGGTTGATCGCAACGGAGCAGGAACCCGGGGGAGGGCTAGGGCGTTGTTCCGGGCGGAGGCAGATCGCCGAACGTTCGGGAGCGTGGCAGCGTGGAGATCACCGGCATCATTTCCGGACTCATCATCGGCTTGGTGATCGGCGCCTTAGGGCGCTTGGTCGTCCCGGGCCGGCAGCGCATGCCGATCTGGCTGACGCTGGTGATCGGGGTGGGCGCGGCTCTGATCGGCACCGGCATCGCGGCTGGGCTGGGGGTGGCCGACACCGCGGGGATCGATTGGATTGAGCTGGGCATCCAAGTTGCCCTGGCGGCGCTGGGGGTGTCGCTGGCGACGGGCCTGTACGGCAAGCGCCGCGAGTAGCGCGACGGGGATCGCATGGCGTCAGCAGGGCCACGGGCGTTGTGTGCCCGTGGCCCTGCTGATTGTCAGTCAACCCCCAGATAGGGCCGCTACTCTGCCTCACCATGAAGTGGCAGCGTAAGATCACCGGCGCGCTGGCCAGGCACGCGGGCCTTCGCATCGAGCAGGTGGCAAAGTCCGGCCCACCCGCCGAGAAGCCGAAGAAGACCACCGACGTGCCGTTCCGGCCCCCTGCCGACCCCCTGGTGGATCGCCTGCTCACCGCCCCGTGTTCTTCATCTCGCCCGTCCGGTCCGGCTCGACGTTGCTGCGTTCGATACTGAACGCTCACCCGGACCTGCACGCGCCGCACGAGCTGCACGTACGCCGGCTGAGCGTGGACTTCGGCACCGGCCTGGCCGAGAAGGCCATGACCGCGCTCGGGCACAACCGGGCCGACCTGGAGCACCTGTTGTGCTCCACCGCGAACTGGTGCGTTCTGCGCAAACGGCACATCGTGGACAAAACCCCGGCCCACGCCTTCGCCTACGAGCGGATCGCCGCGTGCTGGCCGGACGCCCGCTACATCTTCCTCACGCAACTTTCGTGATCACGACCAGGGTTCAGGGTTGGCGTGGTAGCGCGGGCATCACCTTGACCATTCCCGGCTCGCAGTTGACGCAGGTCGCGTGGGCCCAGGGCGGCATGCTGTGCAGACCGCGATAGCGCCAGGACACGGTGTCGCCGCCGTGGCCGTCGTCGAGGTGGTGGGCTTCGTACTCGTCTTGCCAGATGTGCGAGCAGTGCTGGCAGAAGAACGTCCAGATTTCCGAGAACACGTCGGTTTCGCGCATGGCGAAGTACCCTCCGAGAGCTTGGTGCGGATGACCGGCGGTCGGGGGGAGTACCGCAGGCCTAGACGCGCCAGATGCTCAGCAGGACCAGGCGCTCTGCGTGCCCGGCTCCTCGTGTGGGGACCTCTTGGGCCATGGTCTGTGCCGCCCTGACGGTGTGCGCAGGCGGTCCGCCGGCGGGCGCTGCGGACGCCGACCTTCCCGTGGCACGCGGCCGCTTCATGGGCGAGCACTGCGGGCAGCGCAGGCCGGTCCCGTCGGTACTGGATTCCTCGCCGAGATGGACAGCCGGGGCCACCGGAACCGGCTCGGCCGCGAAGGCATGGGAGCCGGGTGACCACAATGCCGCGCCCACCCAGAACGCGGCGAGCACGACCAGCCACCGCGCCGGACAGACGAGCGAGCGATACGTGATCACGTCATTACCTTAAGTCACAGTATTCGAGCTTGCCTCTCGCGTAATGGTTAGTATCCGCAGGTCAGATGGGTTAAACGGGTCACTGAGGCCGCGACCGGGCTCAGCCGGGTTGATCTTGTTCCCGGCCAGATTGGGGCCCGGCGGGCACCTACCATGGGCCTCGTGGACATCGCGAAGCTCCCCGCCGAAGCGCGGGAAGGTACACTAACGACCCACACAGGCCCCGTTCGGCACTCGGCTGACCTTGGAAGGCGCTTACCGTACGAAACGGCTCCACTGCAGGTCCACCCCCGTGAAGTCCTCAACGCCATCCCGCGCTGATCGGGCAGCAAGCCTGATCACCGAAGCCGACACTCTCCTTGCGAGGCCACACCACAACCGGCCAGGCGCGCGCCCACGCCTGTTACCGTCGCCTTGTGGCACGTCCCAAACGCAACCACACCACGACACCAGCCCACGCGCCCGCCACCAGGCCATCGCCGGATGGCGCCGCGCGCTCCTGGCCGCCGGGGTCATCATGCTGATCGCCGTCATCCTGGCCATCTCCGGCATCGCCCTATTGCTGCACATGGCCGGCCTCGATTGACCAGAAGCAACACCGGCCGTTCGGCCGCCAGCATCAACATGCAACCCTGCCCGGAGATCCGCCCTCGCGCGTCAACGTTCGAGTTTGACTGTTCTGCCGGCCTTTACCGCGAAGTAGACCCAGACAAACGTGACGGACGAGCGACGGCCCGGCCCGTGATCGCCCACAGGTCGACCTCGTCGTGGGGATCGTCGACCAGGGCCGCCGCCAGACCTCAGAAGCGCCTGATATCAGAGCTCGGCCTTGTGCGGGTCCTTCTCCAGGTCGGGGAAGGGCGAAGGCTCAGGTGCGGCGGCGCCGAGCTGGCGGGGCGGGCCCGCCTTCTCGGCTTCTTGAGCGTCGGCGACGGCTTCGGCGGCCGCATTCGATGCCTTGGCCACCTCCTCGTCGGCGGCCGAAGCGTCGGTGACCTCCTCGCGGGTGGCCGCCGAGCGGGGCAGGACCTCGGTGAAGGCATTGGAGACGCCCTGCAGCGCCGAGGTGACCTCGCTCGGGATCACCCAGAACGTGTTGCCCTCGCCCTGGGCGAGCTGCGGCAGCATCTGCAGGTATTGGTACGCCAGCAGCTTCGGGTCCGGGTCGTTGCGGTGCACGGCCTGGAAGACCTGGTCGATGGCGCTCGACTGGCCCTCGGCCTCCAGGATGGCCGCGGTGCGCTGGCCCTCGGCCCGCAGGATGCGGCTCTGCTTGTCGCCTTCGGCCGTGAGGATCTGCGACTGGCGCTGGCCTTCGGCGTTGAGGATCGCGGCCCGCTTGTCACGCTCGGCCCGCATCTGCTTCTCCATCGCGTCCTTGATGGTCTTGGGCGGGTCGATGGCCTTGATCTCGACCCGGTTGACGCGCAGCCCCCACTTGCCCGTGGCCTCGTCGAGGACGCCGCGAAGCTGGCTGTTGATGGTGTCGCGCGAGGTCAGGGTCTTCTCCAGGTCCATGGAGCCGACGACGTTACGCAGCGTGGTGACGGTGAGCTGCTCGACCGCCTGGATGTAGTTGGCGATCTCGTAGGCGGCCGCGCGCGGGTCGGTGACCTGGAAGTACAGGACGGTGTCGATCTCGACGACGAGGTTGTCCTCGGTGATGACGGGCTGCGGGCGGAAGGAGACTACCTGCTCGCGCAGGTCGATCTCGGGGTAGACGCGGTCGATGTACGGGATGACGAAGTTGAGGCCGGGCTTCAGCGTGCGACGGTAGCGGCCGAGCCGCTCGACGTTGCGCGCCCTTGCCTGCGGGATGATGCGTACCGCCTTGAGCACAGTGATCACCATGAAGAGGGCGATGACCACGCCGACGATCAGCAACTCCATGTGATCACTCCCGAGGGTATACGAGGGCGGTGGCGCCCTCGATCTCGATGACGTCGACAGTCACGCCGGTGGGGATGACCAGCGTCTCGTCATAGGCGCGCGCGGACCATTCCTCGCCTTCGATGCGCACCCTGCCCTCGCGTCCGGTGATCTCGGAGACGACATAGGCGGGCTTGCCGACCAACGCCTCGATGCCGAACCGGCGCAACTGCGGTTGGCGGATATGACGCATCGCGATCGGGCGGACCACGATCAGCCCAGCCACCGACGCCAGCGAGAAGACCAGCAATTGTAGCGGGATGGGCAGGCCGAGCGCTGCGGTAGCGGCCGTCAACAGGGCAGCGGCGCCGAGCAGCCCGAGCGCAGCGGTGAGGGTGAAGATCTCGGCCACGCCCAGAACAACAGCGAGGATTATCCAGATGACCCATTCATCCATGCTCCGGCCCTCCATAGGTATAACGGGCTCAGATATGCAACAGATTCCTCTCCTACCCGTAAATCTGCAGGTGTACAGCCTTAGCTGATGCCCGCGTTCCGCAGATGTGCAGAGAGAAAGGCACATGAATCAGGGTCGTGAGCTGCGGAAGAGCCTGCGGGCACACTGATGCGGCGTGTCCTAGGCGTGGGTGGTATGCCTGTCAGGCGTCTGCAACGGGCATGGCCTCAGCGATCTTCTTCGGAGCCGGGACGTCGAGTTTGGCCAGGATGTCGCGCTGGGGCTTGGTCAGCTCGGCGCGCTGGCGGAAGGTGCCGGTCGGGGCGGTGAAGGCGACCATGGTGAGCAGGTCGAACTCGTCGCGGATGCGCCTCCAGGTTGAGCCGGTGATGGTCTCAATGATGCGGATCGAAAGATGACGTGCGCGCGGATGCGTTCCTACAGCCGGTGATAGACCGGGCGCAGGTCGATGACCTGCTTCATGTCGCGCCCCCGCTCAATTTCCAGTAGTTGTTTGCTTGGCCGACAGCCTGTCTGACACCCATTTCAGGAACGGCCCGCCACCGACAGGCGGCGCGGCAACAGGGGGCCGCAGCCGGGAACAGGCCGGTCTTCGATCACGCGCAGGCCCGTCGTCTTGTCCATAAGATGCCGGCCGCCGCGCTCAGAGCGCCGCCACTAGCGACGCCGGGGTGCCAGGGGGTCTACGTCGGCGAAGACGAACAGCCCGTCCGCGGTCAGGACACGGGCGATCTCTGCCAGGCCGGCGCGTACGTCGTGCCAGTGCCGGCAGGTCAGGGTCGCGGTGATGAGATCGAGGCTGGCGTCGGGAAACGGCAACTGCTCGGCACGGGCCCGCACCATTGCCGGACCCCCTTCGGATGG
The DNA here is from genome assembly GCF_052245915.1 of Nonomuraea sp. 10N515B. Classification (NCBI taxonomy): domain Bacteria; kingdom Bacillati; phylum Actinomycetota; class Actinomycetes; order Streptosporangiales; family Streptosporangiaceae; genus Nonomuraea; species Nonomuraea sp. 10N515B. Next base: position 1,402 of record NZ_JBQQBQ010000076.1, on the reverse strand, counting down.
GGTGGTGCGGCGGGCGAAAGTGAGCATGGCGTGGGCGGCGTCCGTAGTCCTGCTGTCCAGGGTCGCAACATCCGCAAGCGTCCAAATGTCTCTCGATGATTGCCGGGAGCTGGCGGCAGCGCTGAGCACGGTCCGGAAGGCTCCAGGCAAACACGTTCTACCGGGGTCACCTTGTCCTGTAGCACCTCCCACGACTTCCACGTACGGCAGCCGCTTCCGTGGAGCCGCGAAGTCATGATGGGGCAAAAAGATCCGAAAGTCGCACCGGAAAGGTGTTCCACCATGGCGTAGTGGCAGTCCTGGCGCGGATTGTCGGGCTCCTGAGCGGGAGAGCGTACCGCTTCTCAGCGGGTTGGTGTCCCGGAACGCCCTTCACAGGGGATGCCCGCCGTGCCGGGGCAGGGATTTTCGCCGGTCTTCAGCAGCATCACCACGCCGATCAGGAAAACCATATAAGCCAGACCCACAAGAAGCACCCACGCACCCTCCGGCATGGCGGGCCGCCATGCGGGGTGCGGTGGCCCGGCGCCGTTGCCTCCATGTGGCCCGGCGAGCATGGCGTCGAGGTCGGGATCATCAAACGCCAGACACTCCTCTAGCTCATCGAGTGCCTGCTGTTCCTCTCGTGAAAGTCCCATGACGGTCACGCGGCGTCCAGCCGCTCTCTGCTTGCAATGCGCTCCCGTTATCAGGCGGGACAGTGCCCTGGTACGGCAGTCACCATTCGTGAGCTGAGCTGTGGGTTATGCCGTAGCCAGGCGGGTGCGTTTGTGGAACCAGCGGGCCCGAGCCTGATGTCGGCGTCGCCAGATTGACCAGTGGGCGGTGTGCAGCAGCGCGGGTGTCGCTGCGGTCGCAGCGTTGAACATGCGCTTGATCTCGGCGACCGTCACGGGGATCATGCCCGGGTCGATGGGTGGCGGCTGATCGGGCCGTCGTGGTGGCGGGGCCTGGGTGTCGGTGCGGCGCCGGGCGGCCGCAGCGCTGGCCGCGCAGATCGCCAGGGCAGCCATGACCAGCACGAGGTGCCGCAGAAACGCCTCGTAGAGGCGTACCTGGGACTGGTCCAGGCCGAACAGGTCCTTTCCGAACTCGAAACTCTCTTCCACTGGCCATCTCAGCCCGGCGGCAGCGATCAAGCGGGCCAGGGTGGCCGGCTGACCGGCGGGCACGAAGCAGTAGTGGAAGGCCAGCTCGCCGGTCTTGCGGTGCTTGCGGATCAGCAGGAAGTGGGTGGGGCTGGCGGTGGCGATCCAGGCCCAGGCGTAGGCGCGTTCGAGGTGTGTCAGAGAAAATGCACCAGATCGGGTCTTAAATACCCATCAGTCGCGGGAGGGGTTATAGGGGATCCTGGCGTAGTTCTCGCCGGGCTGCAACCCGGGCCTCGTGCGCGTCCTTCAGC
>NZ_JBQQBQ010000075.1:0-40946 GCF_052245915.1 Nonomuraea sp. 10N515B | reverse complement strand
GTGCCCGTGGAGGACCTGGAACGCGTCGAGGGGCTGGCCGTCGGCGGCCTGCGCACCGTGCCGGTCCGTTGGTGACCGCCTGATCGACACCCGGAGGGAATCATCATGAAAGTCATCGTCGACGAGGTCAAATGCTGCGGCGCCGGCCAGTGCGTGCTGATCGCGCCGGAGGTGTTCGACCAGCGCGAGGACGACGGCATCGTCATCCTGCTCGAGGCCGAGCCCGGCGCTGACCAGCACCCCTTGGTCCGCGAGGCCGCCGCCGTCTGCCCCGCCGCCGCCATCGAGCTCAGCGAAGAAGCGTGAGCCGAGGGCCGATCCAGGCGTCAGCCCGGGTGCCTGGCCAGGTGGTCGGCGCGCCGGATCGGCTCGGGGAGCCGGTAGCGCGGGGCGAGGCGGAGGACCTGGTCCGTGGCCGTGTCCAGGGCGATGCGGTGTCCTTGGGAGACGTACACCGGCTTGACGCCGCGTTGCGTGCGCAGCGCCCGCCCCACCGTGGCTCCCTCGTGCACGATCGGCGTCCACGCCCCGCGCTGCGGCCCCGGTGGCTCGTGCGTGCCGACGAACGGCGTCTTGCCCACACCCAGCGCCGGTAGCCCCGTCAGCACGCCGACGTGGCAGGCCAGGCCGAACCCGCGCGGGTGCGCCAGCCCGTATCCGTCGCAGACCAGCAGGTCCGGCGTCACCGTGAGCTGCTCGAGCGCCTCGACCAGCGCGGGCAGCTCGCGGAAGGCGAACAGGCCGGGCACGTACGGGAACGCCGCCTTCCCGTGGACGACCACCTGCTCCACCACGGCCAGGTCGGCGGCGTCCAGGACGACCACCGCGGCCGTCAGGCTGTCGCCCGGGCCGTGGTAGTGCACGTCCAGGCCCGCCACCAGGGTGAAGGTGTCCGGCCCGGTGAGCTCGACGTGCCCGCGGAGCCGGTCCTGAAGGGCCTGCGCCTCGGCGACCGTGGAGGGCCATGGGTGAAGCTGCTCAACCTGCACCCGACCCACCGTAGTGCCCCGCCCGCAGGGACAAATCGGACAACACATAGCATGTCCCCGTGATCTTCGGCGAAGCTCTCGGCCTGCTCGCGGTCGGCGTCGTGGCCGGTGTGGTGAGCACGGTCGTGAGCCTCGCCTCGATCATCTCCTACCCGGCCCTCCTGGCCTTCGGCCTGCCCCCGCTGGCCGCGAACGTCACCAACACCGTCGCCCTCGTCTTCACTGGCGTCGGCGCGGCCGCCGGATCGCGTCCCGAGCTGGCCGGCGAGGGCGGCCGCGTGCTGAGGCTCGGCCCGGTGGCCGCGCTCGGCGGGGCGTCGGGCGCCCTTTTGCTGCTGGTGACCCCCGCCAGGACGTTCGAGCTGATCGCGCCCTGGCTGATCGCGATGGCGTCCTTGTTGCTGGCCCGGCCACCGTCCGGGCGGGTGCGCGGCGAGCACGGGATTCTGGGCCGGGTGGGGCTGTTCACCGTGACGATCTATGTGGGGTACTTCGGCGCTGCCGGGGGCATCCTGGTGTTCGCCGTGCTGGCCGCCATGCTCGACCACCCCGCGGCCAAGGTGAACGCGATGAAGAACGTCATGACGGGGCTGGCGAACGCGGTGGCGGCGCTCGGGTTCGCGATCTTCGGGCCGGTCGACTGGGGCGCAGCGCTGCCAGACGCGTACGGACGGCAACCGTTGTGACGAAGTCCCCGCGATACGCGACCAGCGGTGGCTGGGTCGGGCCCAAGATCGCGCGTCGGATGCCGGGCCACAGCCTGCGTTACCTGGCGGCCCTGTGCGGGCTGGCGGTGGCGCTCAAGCTGGGCTGGGACTCGTACGCGCGCTGACGGCACGCTCTGGGCCGGGTCTCGTACGCGCGCCCGCGGCACGTTCGGCGACGAGCGCGGCGAAGCGCATCGTCACCTCGCGCCAGATCGGCGTGGACACCGGCTCGTCGGCCGCCGCCCTGGCATAGACCTCGCCGGGATCGAAGCCGTCCGCGCGCCACTCCCGGATGCGCGCAGGCAGCACCTCGGGGTGAAACTGCACGCCCCAGGCCCGCTCGCCCACCCGGAACGCCTGGTAGGGGCACGCCTGCGTCTCCGCCAGCCAGACGGCGCCCGCGGGCAGCGCGGTGATCGCGTCCTTGTGGTGCTCCACGGCGGGCACCACCGGGGGAAGCCCGTGGAAGAGCGGGTCGTCGGCGGCCTCTTGCCTGATCGTGAGCGGGACGCTGCCGTTCTCCGGCGTGCCCGCGTCGCCCATGACCTCACCCCCCGCGACCTGGGCGATCATCTGACCGCCCAGGCAGATGCCGAGCAGCGGCACCCCCTCCGCCAGCGCCTGCCCCACCAGCCGCCGGGCGTCCGCCAGCCATGGGGCCCGGTCGTCGTCGCCGGGCAGGTAGCCGCCACCCAGCATGATCATGGCATCGTGGCCGAGCCGATCGGGCAGGGGAGCGCCGTCGTGGGCGAGCACGACGTCCAGCTCATGCCCGGCCTCGGCCAGCCAGTCGCCCAGCCGGGCCGGGCCGCCGCTCCGGCTGTTCTGCACGACCAGCACGTCACCCATCACATGCCTCCGCCATCCACTCGTTGATCAGCCGGTCGTCGCTCACGGGAGGTTCGCCGCCCTGGCGGTGTGGCGCAGCAGCAGCGCGGTCGTCACCGGGCCGACGCCGCCGGGCACCGGGGTCAGCGCCCCGGCCACGCCCGCGACCGCGTCGAAGTCGACGTCGCCGGTCAGCCCGCCGTCGTCGGTCGGGTTGGTGCCGACGTCGATCACGACCGCATCCGGCGCGACGTGCCCCGCGCCGATCAGCCCCGCCCGGCCGGCGGCCGCGACCAGCACCTCGGCCGTGGAGGTGACGGAGGCCAGATCACGGGTGCGCGAGTGGCAGACGGTGACCGTGGCGTGCCGGTCGAGCAGCAGGTGGGCGAGCGGCTTGCCGACCACGGTCGAGCGGCCGACCACGACGGCCCGGCGCCCCTCCAGCTCCACCTCGTAGTGGTCGAGCAAGGCCATGACGGCCGCGGCGGTGGCGGGCGGGAACGCCGGTCGCCCGGCCGCCAGCCGGCCGAGCGAGAGCGGGTTGGCGCCGTCGACGTCCTTGCGCGGGTCGATCGACGCGGCCAGCTCCTGCGCCGAGGAGCCGGAGGGCAAGGGCGTCTGCAGCAGCACGCCGTGAACGCCGGAGTCGCCGCTGAGCCTGGTCAGCATCTCGCCGATCTGCTCAGGGCGGGCACCGGGCCCCAGGTCGACCACGTCGCAGGCGATGTCGACGCCGGTCGCGGCCTTGGCGAGCGACCGGACATACCACAGGCTCGCCTCGTCGTCCGTGGCCACCACCACGGCCAGCCGCGGCTGAGGGCCCGCCGCGGCCTCGGCCTGCGTCTGGGCGCGGATGGCGGCGGCCAGTTCCTTGCCGGTCAGCGTCTTCACCGGTTGATCTCCTCGCGCACCTCGGCGGTCACCCAGTCTGCCCTGGCGACGGCCGGGTCCACGGCGGACAGGCGGATGTTCAGCTTCTCGCGTACTCGTTCGTCCTTGACCCCGCCGAGGTTGACCTCGACGTTCACCCTCGCGGTGGTGAGCGCGGCGCGTGCGGCCTCCGCCGCGGCGGCCACGTCGGTGACGACGTTGCGGTTGCCGATCGGCAGCAGCAGCTCACACAGCTCGATCATCCGCGTGGCCTCCTCGATCACGCGGGCCGGCGGCTCGGCGGCCCCGGCCAGCGCGGCGGCGATCGCGGCGCTGCGCTGCTCGCCCTTGGGCAGCCGGTAGGCGTCGGTGACCGCGGTGAACGCCGCCGCGTCCTCCTCGGCCAGTTTCAACGCCCGCGCCCGCAGCATGTCGGTCTCGGCGATCACGGCGACGACGGTCTCGGCGTGATCGGCGTACTTCTCGCCGGTGCTGTAGCGGGCGACCATGCCGAGCAGGGCGGCGGCCTGGGCGGCGTGCAGGGCCGCCGTCGCGCCGCCGCCCGGAGCCGGCCGCCGGTCGGCCAGTTCGGCCAGGAAGTCGACGATCTTCAAGTCGCGCATGGCGGCATTCTGCCAGCCCATGCGGTGCTCAATCGCGGTACATCGGCCGTGTGGCGTCCTCGGCGCCGCTCTGCGGCGGCAGGTACGGCGACGGCGCCTCACTGTAGGCAGGCGAGTAGACCGTCGGCTCGGCCATGGAGCGCCAGCGCGACGGGAAGAGCGAGACCACCAGCAGCAACACGCCGAGCACCAGATGGAGCCCCGTGTAGGCGAGGGTGAGGTAGCCGGGCTCCAGGGAGTTGGGCAGCAGGTAGTCCGGCGGCTGCTGCACGCCCAGCGCCGCCAGCAGGGGCAGGACGCCCAGGCCGGTGAACGCCAGGCCGCCGAGGAGGGAGGCGACGGGTGACAGGCGCGAACCGGCCAGGAACGCCAGTCCGATGCCGGTGGCGACCAGGACGCCCACCGCAGGCCAAGAGATCTGGAACGCCCTTGCGGCCTCCAGACGGAGCTCGCCGACGCCGAACCACAGCCCGGCGGCGACCAGGGGAGGAAGGAGCAGCCCGGCGACCACTCCGAGGACATGACGGGCACCATTTGACATGACAAACCCCGTTTGTGTGGTTACGCCCCAACCTACCGTGCGCGCTCCCTCAGCGTGGGGTGGTCGTCGAGTCCAGCCAGGTGTCGATGAGCTCGGTGAAGTCCTCGCCTGTGTGCTCGTTGATCCACTTGATGAACGACGCCCGGTCCTGGGTCGTGTTGCGGTGCTCCTGCGGCCACGCCTTCGTCATCGCGAAGAACCTCTTGTCGCCGAGCCGCTCCCTGATCTCGTGCAGCATGATCGCCGGCCCGTAGTAGACGTTGCTCTGCGCGAACGAGTCCCGCCGGTACCGGCCCGGGGGACCGTTCTCCTTGCGCAGCTTGGCGTCCAGGCGGCGGATGCTCGCGATGTAGGGGTCGATCGAGTGACCCTGGTCGTCGGCGTACCACTGCAATTCGAAGTACATGGCGAAACCCTCGTTCAGCCACAGGTCGCGCCAGGTGCGCGGGGTGACGGTGTTGCCGAACCAGTGGTGCGCCAGCTCGTGCGCCACCACCGACGGCTCCATGAACCGCGGGCCGAGCGCGATCATCTGCTGCGTCTCCATGCCGGAGTCGCTCGTGGTCACCAGGCCGGCGCTCCGGAACGGGTACGGGCCCAGCTTCTTCTCCAGCCACTTCATGATCGCCGGCGTCCGGCGGGCCACGGGGAGGGACTTGGCCGCGTCCTGGGGGCGGATCCAGTAGGTGATCGGGATGCCGCGGGGACCCTTGTCCTTGTACATGCGGAACTTGTCGGCCGCGAACACCGTCAGGTAACTGGCCACGGGGTCGGTCGACTTCCAGCGGAACGTGCTCGACCCGCCCTTCGTGCTCTTGCCCTTGTACGTGCCGTGCGCGACGCCCGACCAGCCCTTGGGCACCGTGATCGCCACGTCGTACAGCGCCTCGTCCGACGGATGGTCGTTGACCGGGAACCAGGTGAACGCACCGAACGGCTCCTGCAGAGCCCACGCCCTGCCGCCGTCGCCGGTGTGGAAGCCGAGCATGCTGATGTCCTTGCGCCGCTGATTGGCGTCCACCGGCCGGGGCCGGCCGTGGTAGCGCACGGTCACGACGGCGCCCTCACCGGCCTTCAACGGCTTGGCCAGGGGGACGGACAGGTCGTTCCCGGTATGCCGGGGCCTGGCGCTCGTGCCGTTCACCGTGACCTGATCGACCTTCAGCGCGCGCCCGAAGTCGACGGTGAGGCGGGTGACGGGCTTGACGGCGCGCAGCGTCAGCTTCGCCGTGCCGGTGAGCGTGCGGCTCGACGGCTTCCAGCCCAGCGTCAGATCGTAGTGGAGCACGTCGATCGCCGGGTTGCCGTAGGCGGGGAACACCGGATCCTTGACGGGCTGCGACCTGCCCTTCTCGTACGCGCTCAGGTCCACCTCGGGACGCGGCGCGAGGGCCACCGGCTGGGCGAACTGCGCCTGGCTCGTGGCGGGCGGCGGTGCGCCACAGCCCGATACGGCCGGCAAAAGGGTCAGAAGTAATAAAGGGGGCCTCCGCATTCGGGCAAAGGTAACGAACCGCCTCGGTACCCACAAGAGCTTTCGATCAATCAGATCGTTTCTGCAAACTCCCTGTGAAGCGCGCAGCACCTCTTCACCTCGGGCAGGGGCACGGGCATCGTGGGCCGCATGAGATCCGCGATCCTGAAGACCGCAGCAAGCGCCTTAATCGTGCTCCTGCTGGGCACCGTGCCCGCGCAGGCCACGTCGAAGCCGGACCAGTTCGCGCTGCCCAACGGGTTCCAGCCGGAGGGGATCGCGATCGGGGGCGGGCCCTACGCCTACTTCGGCTCCCGTGCGACCGGTGACATCTACCGGGCCGATCTGCGCACCGGTAAGGGGTCGGTCATCAGCAAGGGCCCGGGCACCCCGTCGCTCGGGCTCAAGACCGACGGGCGCGGCCGGCTGTTCGTGGCCGGGGGGACGGGTGGCGACGCCCGCGTGATCGACCTGCGTACCGGGGAGGTCGTCAAATCGTACAAGCTGACCACCGACCCGGCGTTCGTCAACGACGTCATCCTCACCGGGGGTGCGGCCTACTTCACCGACTCCCGCAACCCCGTCCTGTACAAGCTCGCGCTCGGCCGCGGCGGCGCTCTCCCCGACGAGGCCGTCAAGATTCCGCTCAGTGGGGCCATCCAGTACACGACCGGTAACAACGCCAACGGCATCGCGATCAGCCCCGACCGCAAGTCACTGCTGATCGTCCAGTCGAACACCGGCAAGCTGTTCGAGGCAGACCCGGCCACCGGCGTCACCACAGAGGTGGACCTGGGCGGCGAGCTGCTCACCAACGGCGACGGCCTGCTGCTGTCCGGCAGCACCCTGTACGCCGTGCTCAACCGCGCCAACACCGTCGCCGTCATCGGCCTGGCCGCCGACGGCTCGTCCGGGAAGATCGTCAAGCGACTGACCGATCCGCGCTTCGACGTCCCGACCACGGTCGCCAAGTACGGCCACCGCCTCTACCTGCCCAACGCCCGCTTCACCACCACGCCGACGCCTGACACGGCGTACAACGTGGTAGCGATCAAGCCCTGATCGGCGTCGGGCGGGCGAGGCGCTCCGGCGTTCGCCGCGCAGGGCGACCCGGCGGGGTGAACGTCCTAGTGCGGCGGGCGCAGTGCGGCGAGCTGCTCCTCGAAGGGCACGACGCTCTCCTCCTGCTCCGCCCGCGCGCTGGGCGCGCGGTGCCGGAGCAGGTCGGCCAGCTCGCCGGCGGCGCGCTCGATGCGCTCGCCCAGGCCGTCGGTGAAGGCGTCGCCCGCGCCGCCCCAGTCCTCCGCGGCCGCGTACACGGCGGTCGGGACGACGACGGCCCGCAGGTAGGCGAACAGCGGCCGCAGCGCGTGCTCCAGCGACAGCGAGTGGCGGGCCGTCCCGCCGGTGGCGGCGATCAGCACGGGCTTGCCCGCCAGCGCGGTGTTGTCGACCACGTCGAAGAACGACTTGAACAACCCGCTGTAGGAGCCACTGAAGATCGGCGTGACCGCGATGATCCCGTCGGCCTCCGTGACCGCCTCGATCGCCGCGCGCAGCCGGGCGCCGGGGAACCCGGTCACGAACGCGTGCGCGACGTCCACGGCCAGCTCACGCAACTCGATCACCCGCGGCTCGACGGCCGCGAGCTCGGCCGGGCCCGCCGGCGGCGGCACGCGCCCGGCCGCGGGCTCCTCCGGCGCCTCCTGCTCCGCCAGTCGTCGGGTCACGGCCTCGGCGAGGCGGTCGGCGAGCAGGCGGGTCGAGGAGGGCTGGGTCAGCCCCGCCGTGACGACGACCAGCTTCATGATGTCCCCTTCCTCAGGCTTCGACGGTGGCGGCGGAGGCGGTGGTGACGGCGGCGGCCGTCTTGGCCGCGAGCAGGGAGGCGTGCGTGGGCGCGTCCGGCACCTCGGCCGGCCTGCCCTTGGCGAACTCCGCACGCAGCACCGGCACGACCTCCTCGCCGAGGATGTCGAGCTGCTCCAGCACGGTCTTCAGCGGCAGCCCCGCGTGGTCCATCAGGAACAGCTGGCGCTGGTAGTCGCCGAAGAACTCCCTGAACTGCAGCGTCCGGTCGATGACCTGCTGCGGGCTGCCCACGGTGAGCGGCGTCTCGGCCATGAACTCCTCCAGCGACGGCCCGTGGCCGTACACGGGGGCGACGTCGAAGTACGGGCGGAACTCGCGTACCGCGTCCTGGGAGTTCTTGCGCATGAACACCTGGCCGCCGAGCCCCACGATGGCCTGCTCGGGCGTGCCGTGCCCATAGTGGGCGTACCGCTGCCGGTAGAGGTGGATCAGCCGCATGAAGTGCTCCTTCGGCCAGAAGATGTTGTTGGCGAAGAAGCCGTCACCGTAGTAGGCGGCCTGCTCGGCGATCTCCGGGCTGCGGATCGAGCCGTGCCACACGAACGGCGGCACCTCGTCCAGCGGCCGCGGCGTCGAGGTGAAGCCCTGCAGCGGCGTGCGGAAGCGGCCCTCCCAGTCCACCACGTCCTCGCGCCACAGCCGGTGCAGCAGCGCGTAGTTCTCGATGGCGAGCGGGATGCCCTGCCTGATGTCCTGGCCGAACCACGGGTAGACGGGCCCGGTGTTGCCCCGGCCCATCATCACGTCCACCCGCCCGTTCGCCAGGTGCTGCAGCATGGCGAAGTCCTCGGCGATCTTCACCGGGTCGTTGGTGGTGATCAGCGTGGTGGCGGTGGAGAGGACGAGGCGCTCGGTCTTGGCCGCGATGTAGCCGAGCATCGTCGTGGGGGAGGACGGCACGAACGGCGGGTTGTGGTGCTCGCCCGTCGCGAACACGTCAAGCCCGACCTCCTCGGCCTTGAGCGCGATCGTCACCATCGCCTTGATCCGCTCGTGCTCCGTCGGCGTCCTGCCGGTCGTGGGGTCCATGGTCACGTCGCCCACGCTGAAGATTCCGAACTGCACTTTAGTCACCATCCATGACTGTTGAATCTTTGACGGCTACGGTAGCGCAAGGGCCTTCCGCGTTATTCCATCATCGGGCATGGTGGTCTGTGCGTGGTCAGAGTGCGTTGATGTCCGCCGGGCCGAGGATCCGCTTGGGTGCGCCCCGCTCGGCGACTGTGATCATGGCCTGCCCGATCCGCTCCGTCGTGGTCACCGCGGACGGGAAGAGCAGCCGGAACAGCGGGTACAACGGCCGACTCGCGACGTAGGCCAGCCGGTAGAGCCGGGTGCGCGAGGTGATGCCGTGCAGCGGCTGAATGAAGCCGGGCCGGAACATGTACGCCTGGAGCGGCAGCGCCAGCAGCGCGTTCTCGGTCTCCCCCTTCACCCTGGCCCACATTGCCCGCCCGTGGGCGTTCGTCCCGGCGCCCGACACGTACACGAATGTCGAGCCGGGATTGAGCCGCGCCAGGGTGTTCGCCACGGACAGCGTGTAGTCGTAGGTGATGTGCCGGTAGTCCCCCTCGCTCATCCCGGCCGACGAGACGCCCAGGCAGAAGAAGCACGCGTCGAAACCCGTCAGGCGCTCCTCGATGGAGGCCAGGTCGAGCAGGTTGCCATGGAGGATGTGCCGCAGCTTGGGGTGGTCGAGGCCTGTCGGGGAGCGGCCGACCGCGAGCACGGCCGACACCCGCTCGTCGAGCAGGCATTCCCGCAGCACGCCGCGGCCGACCATGCCGGTCGCGCCAAAGATGATCACGTTCACGCCGGACTCGCTCCGATCGTCTCGCCGATGCCCTCAGGGAGAGGATATGGACTACGGCTGCATGGCCTTGGTCCGGTGCACGGCCTGGAGCAGCCCGATCGCCAGCAGCCCGGCGACCGTGGCCGAGCCGCCGTACGACACGAACGGCAGCGGCACGCCCACGATCGGCATGAGCCCCACCGTCATGCCCACGTTCACGAACGTCTGGAACGCCAGCCACGACACCACGGCCCCGGCCAGCACGGCCCCGTAGGGCGAGGCGCTGTGCCGCGCGATCGACAACCCCCGCCACAGCAGCACGCCGATGGTCAGCACGATGGCCGCGGCCCCCGCGAAGCCGAACTCCTCACCCGCCACGGTGAAGATGAAGTCGGTGTGCTGCTCGGGCACGAAGTGCCCGGCGGTCTGCTCGCCGTTGAACAGCCCCTTGCCGGACAGACCGCCGGAGCCGATCGCGATGCGTGCCTGCGCGGCGTTGTACCCCACACCCCCCGGGTCGGCGCCCGGGTTGGCCAGCACGAGCAGCCGCTCCAGCTGGTACGGCCGCACCAGCCCCAGCTTCCACGCCGCCGCCCCCGCGCCCACGGCGCCCGCGACGAGCACCAGCAGCCACCGCTTGGGCGCCCCCGACACCAGCAGCGCCCCGCTCACCATGGCCGCGAACACCAGCATCGTCCCAAGGTCCGGCTGCAACGCGATCAACCCGATCGGCACCGCGGCCAGCACCAACGCCAGCAGAACCCCGCCGAACCCGGGCCTGCTCTGTCCGTCGCGCAGCTCCGCCAGCGGCACCGCGAACGCCAGCGCCAGCGCTACCTTGGCGAACTCCGACGGCTGGAACTGCACCCCGGGCGCCAGCACGATCCACGAGTGCGCCCCGTTCACCCGAACCCCGAGCGGCGTCAGCACACCCGCCAGCGACACCAGCGCCAGCACGTACGCCAGCGGCACGTACGCCCGCAGCACCCGCAGGTCGCATCGCGACACGAACCACATGAGGACGAGCCCGAGCCCGACGCTCACCGCCTGCCTGATCAGCAGCCCGTAGTCGCCCTCCATCCGCGTGGCCGACCACACCAGCAGCAGCCCGACCACGGACAGGGCCAGGGCCAGCAGCGTCAGCGTCCAGTCGGGCGCCGCCAGCGTGGGCGCCCACACGACCCGCCGCTTCCCGGTCGTCACCGCGATCATCGCCGCCCCCTCAAACCGATGATGCCCTCCCAGATGTCCCTGGCCGCCGGCGCCGCGCCCTCCGCGCCACGGCCGCCCTCCGACAGCACGACGACGACGGTGTAGGCGGGATCCGGGGCAAACGAGGCGAACCAGGAGGTGTCCCGGTGCCCGAACGACTCGGCCGTCCCCGTCTTCCCGGCCACCGCGACCTTGCCGAACGGGAACCCCTTGAACGCGCCCTCCGCCGTGCCCTTCTTCGGCACCTGGCTCAGCGCGTTCCTGATGAACCGCAGCGTCTCCGCCGAGGCCGGCAGCCGCCCGGCCACCGGCGGTGTGATGGTCTCGACCGTGGTCCCGTCGGGCCGGACGACCTTCATCCCGACGCGCGGGCTGTGCAGCGTCCCGCCGTTGGCGACGGCCGCGTACGCGCGGGCCAGCTGCAGCGGCGTGACCAGCACGCCGCCCTGCCCGATGGAGAAGTTGGCCGCGTCGCCGCCCCGCCACTCGCCGCCGCCGCGGCAGTTCTCCTTGGCGATCGCGGTCAGGTACGCCGCCCGCCCGCGGTCGGCCATCTCCGGGTACCCCTTGGCGGCCCGGCGGCAGCTCTCCTCGCGGGTGGCCCGCCACAGCGCCTTCTTCGCGGCCCGATCGGGCACCGCGCCGGCCGCCTCACCGGGCAGGTCCACTCCTGTCGGTTTGCCGAAGCCGAACCCACGCGCGGTCTTCTCCAAGGCCTCGGACCCCCGCTCCCACAGCTGGTCGGCCAGCCGGTAGAAGATCGTGTCGCAGGACTGGACCAGCGCCCCGTGCATGGTCATCAGGCCGAGGTCGGCGCTGGCGAAGTTCCTGAACACCCGGTTGCCCACCGTGTAGCCGCTGGGGCAGTCGTAGAACGCGCCGAGCCCGTACCCGGCGTTCGCGGCCGCCGCGACCGAGGCGACCTTCCATGTTGAGCCGGGCGCCCACTCGCCCTGCACGGCCTGCGACAGCAGCGGCAGCCGCTTGTACTCGCGGGCGCTCACGCCGTCGGTCCACACGGCCGGGTCGTAGGCGGGCAGCCCCGCCAGCGCGACCAGGCGGCCGGTCTGCGACTCCATCACCACGGCCGCGCCCGACTTCGCGCCGCTCGTGGTCAGCGCCCGGGCGACCGCCTGCTCGGCGATGGTCTGGATGCGGGAGTCGAGGCTGGTCACGAGCGTGTTGCCGGGCACGGGCGGGTCCTGGCGGAGCGTCCTGGTGACCTGCCCGGTGTTGTCCACGGCCACGTCGCGCCGCCCGGCGCGACCGGCCAGCTCCCGGTCGTACACGCCTTCGAGCCCGTCACGGCCCTTGGCGCCCTGCACGTACCCGAGGGTGTGGGCCGCGGCCGCGCCGAACGGGTAGACCCGCACCGGCCGCAGCTCCGTGCGCACGCCGGGGAAGTCCTGCTGCCGCTCGCTGATCTGCAGCGCGGTCTGCGCCGTGACGTCCTCGGCGACGGGGATCGGCTCGTACGGCGAGCCCTGCCAGCACGGCTGCGCCACCTCAGGCCCGCACAACCGGACCTTCTCCGCGATCTGCCGGTACGGCTGCCGCAGCACCTCGCCGAGGCGCTCCAGCACCGCCCGCCCGCCGTCGGGCTGGTGGGCCAGCGCCACCGCGTCCACCGTGACCACCGGCCTGGTCCGGTTCGTCACCAGCGGACGCCCGGCCACGTCCACGATCTGCCCGCGCACCGGCGGCACCGGCACGGTCCTGATCCGCACGTCCGCCGCGGCCCGCACGTACTCGGCCCCGCTGACCACCTGCAGGAACCACAGCCGCCCCACCAGCGTGGCCACCATCGCCACCACGACCAGCCGCAACACGAACAATCTGGCCTTAGACACGCCGCATCGCCACCCTCGGCTCGGCCTCCACGGAGTGCCGGCGGCGCAGCAACACGGGGCTCACCAGCGCCCCGAGCGCCACCGTCCACGCGAGCGTCCACGGCAGCGCCGCGAGCGCGGCCCGCCACGGCTCGTCGCCGAGCGCGACCGCCGCGCCGGCCTGCAGCAGCGTGCCGGCGGCGGCGCCGGCCGCACCTGCCAGCAGAGGATTGCGCTCCCGTGTCCGCCCTTCCGGCAGGGCAGCGCCCTCGCGCCAGTGGCCGGCCAGCAGGCCCGTCACCGCCAGCACCAGCGCCGTGCGCCCCACCGTGCCGTCGGCCGGTGGCGTCACGTCGGCGGCGAGCCCGGCGGCGAGCCCGGCCACGCAGCCCCAGACCGGCCCCCTGGACAGCGCCAGCCACACCACGGCGAGCACCACCAGGTCGGGACCGCCCCACGGCGACCTGTTGATCAGCAGCACCTGCAGCAGCGGCGCCAGGATGAGGAACAGCACCAGCACGGCTCACCTCCCTGCGCCGCCGACGGCGAAAGCACCAGCCGCATGGCTCACCTCCCGGTGTCGGGCACGACCACCGCGACCAGGTCGAGCGCGGACAGCCGGGCGGCGGGCCGCACCAGTGCCGTGCGCGTGGCCGCGCCGGGCGCCCGCTCGATCCGCGCGACCGTGCCGATGGGCAGCCCGGCCACATACGGCCGGCCGCCGGCCGACCCGAGCGTCACCACCTGGTCGCCGACCTCGAGCGGCGCGTTGGGGTCGAACAGGCTCAGCCGCAGCAGGCCGTCGCCCGGCACTCCCGTCACGACACCCAGCTCGCCGGAGGCCGCCATCCGCGCGCCCACCGACGACCCCCGATCGGTGATCAGCGACACGGACGCGGTGGCCGGGCCCGCCCAGCTGACCTTGCCCACGAGGCCATCGGCGTTCAGCACCGTCACGTCGCGCGTCACGCCCGCCGCCGACCCCGCGTCGATGGTGACGTTCCTGCCCTGCCCGAAGCCGACCACGTGCGCGGAGACGCCACGATAGGGCGCCGGCACCGCCGCCGGCGTGCCCTTGGCCCCGCCGGCGGCCAGCTCGGCCCGCAGGCGGGCGTTCTCCTGCTCCAGCGCCCGCAGGCGCCCCTCGCCGCCCACCGATCGGGTGACCGTGCCGATCGCGCTCTCGACCGTTCCGTACACGGTCGAGCCGGCCGCCCGCAGCGGCTCCAGCGGCATCAGCGTCCGGTCCACCACGACGAGCAGGACCCCGGCGAGTAACACGAGCAGGATGAGCGCCCGCTTCACCGCCGCGACCAATCGGGCAGCAGCACGTCCCGCATCGCCTGGAACCGCTCGACGCAGCGGCCCGCGCCCAGCGCCACCGAGTACAGCGGCTTGTCCACGACCCGGATCGGCATGCCGGTGGCCTGGCCCATCCGCTCGGCCAGGCCGCGCAGCAGGGCCCCGCCGCCGGTCAGCACGATGCCGTTGTCCAGCAGGTCACCGGCCAGCTCGGCCGGGCACTGGTCGAGCGTCGTCTGCACGGCGTCGATGATGGTCTGCACCTGGTCCTCGATGGCCTCGCCGATCTCCTCCGAGGTCATCGTCGCCGTCTTCGGCAGCCCGCTGACCAGGTCGCGGCCGCGTACGGGGGCGCTGGCGTCCGGGGAGATGGCCCGCGGCGCGGCGGCCGGGAGGACGGCCTCCTGCCTGGGCCTGGACCGGAACGGATTCCACCGGCGCGGGGCGGCCGTCGGCTCGGGCTCCTCGTCGTCCACCACGATCGGCGGCACGGAGTCCGCACCGGCGGCCCCCACCCGGTGCCGCCCCCGGGGCGTGATCTCGGCGTCCCGGGAGGGCGCGGGCCGCACCATGCCCAGATCGATCTTCAGCCGCTCAGCCGTACGGTCGCCGAGCAGCAGCGCGTGCTCTTTCTTGGCGTAGGTGATGACGGCCTCGTCCAGCTCGTCGCCGCCGACCCGTAGCGACTTGGCGACCACGACGCCGCTCATGGACACGATGGCGACCTCTGTGGTGCCGCCGCCGATGTCGACCACCATGTTGCCGGTGGCCTCGCCGACCTTCAGCCCGGCGCCGATCGCCGCGGCCATCGGCTCCTCGATGATGTGCACCCGCCGCGCGCCCGCCTCGTAGGCGGCTTCCTTGACCGCCCGCTGCTCGATGGAGGTGGTGCCGCTCGGCACCGCCACCACGATCCGGGGTTTGGCGAGGAACCTGCTGGGGTGCGCCTTCTGGATGAACATGCGTAACATGCGCTCCGCCGCGTCCAGATCCGCGATCACGCCGTCCTTGAGCGGCCTGATCGTGGCGATGTGCGGGGGAGTACGCCCCACCATACGTTTGGCCGCCTTGCCGACGGCCACGACGGTGTTCTTGTGAAGGTTGATCGCGATGACGGAGGGCTCGTTGAGCACGATGCCCTTCCTGCGGACGTAGACGAGAGTGTTGGCGGTGCCTAAGTCGACCGCTATGTCATGACCGAGAAGACCCAATGCGAATGCCATGTGCCGCACAGCCCTTTCGACCCGGTGGGGGCAGGGGGGATACTGCCCGCACTCGCGCTGCCCTCAGGGGTTTCACCACAAACGCAATATCTTTGTAGCGGCCCCATGACCGCAGGTCAGTCCCGGTCCTGCTCAGCGGGCGGTGCGCCAGCTCTGCTCCTCGACGAGCTCCGTGCTGCGCCATCCGGCGGGCGTGCGGCGCATGCGGTGGTGATACCAGCCGCCGCCGTGCAGGAAACCCTCGGTGCCGGCCGCGACCATCTCGCGCGTCGGGGCGAGCGTGTCGGTGAAGGGCGCGCTCACCCGCGCCTGCCCGTCGTGGAAGTCGATCGTGGGGGCGCCGATCAGGTGCAGGCGGCCCGGCCAGTGGGAGAGCACCTCAGCCAGCCAGGCCTTGACCTCCTCCCGTGTGCCCTTGATGCCGCCCGCCGAGGTGTAGTCGATCAGCGCGTCGTCGCTGAACACCTCGTCGAGCAGCTCCCATCGGCCGGAGTCGATGGCGCGGGTGTAGCGGGCCAGCAGGTCCGCGATCTCTAAACGGTCGGCGAACTCCTGAGCGTCCATGGTGTGATCGTCGCGCTAGAAGCGCTCGGTGACCAGCCCGGACAGCCGCTCCCGCGAGGCCCGTACGGTGAACGGCTCGCAGCCCGTGCAGAAGTAGCCGCGGCCGAAGGTGAACTCCACCGTGCCCTTGCCCAGGTTGACCAGCAGACGCTCGTTGTCCACGGTCACGGTCCGCGGAATCTGGCGGGCCGGCATGAGGGGCCGCAGCGCGGCGGCCAGCCGCCTCCTGCCCTCCGGGGTGAAGGCGACCGGGGCGAAGATCTCCCGCACGGTGATCGTCCGCCCAGCGGCCACGTCGTAGGTGACCGCCCGCCACTGCTCGCCCGCCAGCAGGTAGCGCACCGAGATCACCTGAGCGTCGCCGCGTACCACGACATGGGTCCCGGTCACGCTCCCGTGGGCGGCCGGGTTCGCGCGGAGGTCGCGCAGTGTGTCCTCGAGGAGGTCCCTGACCGGCGCGAACAACGCCGCGTTGACCCGCCGCGCGTCCCCGCCCGAGGCCCGCGGGTAGGAGATGTCGATCGTGAGCCGCGGCCGCTGCTCCCGCCAGGCGGCCGAGGTGACCACGAACGCGGGCGGCGCCCCTCGCGCGAGGGGCGCCGCCGCCACGGCGACGAGCACGGCGGCCCCGGCCAGCAGGATCTTTCTCGGCGGCCGCGGCGCCGCCACCCCCGCCACGACGAACGGCCCCGCCACGAACCCCGCCTGCAGGCCCGCCACGGGGTCCAGCGGCAGGCTCGCCAGCCCTCCCGCCACCACCGACGACCCCCACACGGCCGTCCACGACCGGAGCCCTTTCGTGTTCGATCGCCCCAGGACGAGGTAGGTCAGCCCGGCGAGCAGGAGGACGTAGAGCGCACCGGCGAGGTTCTCCAGCGGCGCTTGCGCGACGGACACGGCCGGGGCCGTCACGAAGACCCCGCTGTCGTGGACCTCGGCGAGCGGTTCGACGCCGAACCCGCGGACCGCCCCCGCCACCACCACCACTGCCAGCGCCGCCCCGGCCGCTCGCACGGCGGCCGCCAGGCGTTCCCGCCGGGCCGGCACGTGCTCGCGGACCTGCTTCTTCCAGGCCCGGTACCGCTCGGCCAGCGTCCCCCAGGTCTCCTCGTCTTCCAGCTCGACGATCCGTACGAATCTGGTCAAGCCCACCTGTGAGTGCACGATGAATAACAGCGCCGCCAACCCCGGCACGACGACTCCCGTGAAGAGCGCCGCCTCCCCGGCCGGGGAGATGCCCAGCAGCCGTTCGCCGGTCACCCCGTACGCGATCACGCTGCCCGCGTTCCAGCCCACCGCCGCCGCCAGCGCCAGCACGCCCACCAGCACCACGTAGTCGGAGGCGGGGAAGAGCCGGACGAGCCGCCCCCGTACCGCGAGATGGACGAGGACCGCCGCCGACGCCGCGAACACCGCCGTCACCGTCCACAACCACACCACGGCCGTCCTGCCCAGCACGGGGTCCGGCGGCGCGAGGAAGGCGAGCGCCCGCACCATCACCGGCGTCCCGTCGTCGTACGTGCGCCGCGTCAGCACGGGGTAGCGCGAGGTCACGGCTATGCAGAAGTACGTCAGCGCGAGCGCCGCCCCCGCCACGAGCAGGCTCCACCGCCGATCGGGCCGCACCGGATCCGGGGACGCGGGCTCGCGATCATTCCCCGGGAGCAGGATCTGCAGCCCGGTGCCGGCCAGCGCGAGCAGCAGCGGCGGCACTGCGATCTGCGCGGGCTCGGCGACCAGCGCCCCCCCGATGTCGCGGGCGTACTCCACGGCCCAGGCCGGGTTCAGGGGGTCGGCGAGGAGCGGTTCCCGCATGCCGCGGTCGATCGCGACCACCGCCGCGTACACGATCGGGGCCGCGCACAGCGCGATCCACGCCAGGACGAACGCCCGCCCCGGCCGGCCCTCCACCGGTAATCGCCGCCGCAGCGACCCCTCCAGGTAGCTCGCCACGATGGCCGCCAGCACCACGGCCACCTGGTCGAAGTAGCCGGGCGAGAGCGGCAGCCAGGCCAGCAGCGGCTCCTGGTCCCTGATGAGAACGCTCCACACCAGCGCCCAGCCGAGCACCAGGCAGGGCAGCACCCACCGGCGCGGCCAGAACACCCGCTTGGCCGGCGGCGGGGGAGAGGCCGGCAGGGTGCGCGTCACGGCCAGCGCCGCGAGCGCCGCCACCAGCGCCGTCGCCATGCCCCAGGAGGCGGCGTACGGCGCGGGCTCGGCGAACGCCGACCCGCGCGCCCCCGTCCACGCCAGCACCGCGATCACGCCGGCGGGCCCGCCCGCCAGGCACCAGCAGGCCACCAGCCCCACCCTCGACGGTCCGAAGCCGGACCAGCGGAACGCCGCATACGCTCCGGCCGTGAGCGTCACCGAGAAACCCGCCAGCGTGACCAACGCGATCATCATCGGCCCCTGGCCCAGTCCGGGGAACACCAGCGCCCCCGCGAACGGCCGGCCGAGCAGGAACCCGCCCACGGGCGGCAGGGCGGCCAGGCCCGAGACGGCGAACGCGGAACCCGCGGCCGTGAGCAGGAGCATGCCAGTCGACTTCACCACGCCCCGGTAACTGCCCGCCCAGCGCCGACCCGTGCGCGGACCGGACAGCCGCCCACGTCAGAGGCGCTTCGCCCGCTGCCGGAGCAGTCGCGCCAGCCGGAAGGACGCCAGCACGCTCACGCCCAGATGCCCCGACACGAGGGCGATCTGGTAGACGCGTTGGCCCGCTGTCAGATCGGCCGCGTACCCGCCGTCGAAGAAGCCCGACACGAAGGCCAGCACCCCGGCGACCAGCAGCAGGGCCGCGGCCGGGACGGCGACCGCACGGCGGCGGCGGGTCGCGCCGGCGACCAGGACGGTCATCGCGATCATCATGGTGATCGGGGCGGACAGCCGCGCCTGCGGGCCGAGGGCGTCCAGAAACGTCGGGTTCAGCCCGGCGGAAACCGACAGGAACGCGCCGGCGACGTCCATGGCGAGCAACAACCCCACTCCGGCGAACAGCGCCGTGTTGAGCGCCCGGCCGCCGTCGGGGGCGGTGGTGATGGAATCGGACATGTCATCTCCTCTCAGCGGAATCTCGCTCGAGGATGGGCGGGCCAGGGGTCAGGCGTCATGAGCCTGCGGTCCTGGTGAAGACGGGACTTGTCGTCCCGTGACGGCGGGACAACCGGATGGCACGATTCACCTCATGATGGACAGATCGTCCTGGCGGGCCGCCGTGGCAGGAGGTGCGCTGCTCCTTCTGGTCGTGGCCGCGGTGGTGGTCGAGCCCCGGCTGCGGGCGCTGGGCGTGACCGGGATCGTGGAACGGTTCGACGCCTTCCGCGCCGTCGCGGCGCTCTCGTTCGGGGTGCCCGGCCTGTTCGTCGTGTCGCAGCGGCCGGGGTCGCGGGTGGGCTGGTCGATGGTGTTCGTCGGGGCGGCTCAGGCGCTGGGGGTCGCCCTGGGGGCGTACGGGCTGCTGGGGATCAACCACGGCGTGCAGGGCGGGCGGCTGCCGGGCGACGACTGGGCGATGTGGGTGTCCAACTGGTTGTGGGTGCCCGCCTACCTCGTCGTGCCGACGGTCTTCCTGCTGATCTTCCCCGACGGCCGGTTGCCCTCGCGCCGCTGGCGGCCGGCGCTGGCGGCGGCGGTCGCCGGGATCGTGGTGAACACCCTCGACTGGGCGCTGCGGCCGGTGACCCACGTGGACGTCGCCGGTCTCTACCCGGCCGGGTACACGGGGGTGCTGGCCGGTCTCCACGGCCTTCCTGGCGCCCTGAGCGCGATCGGCGTCGCTTTGACGATCGGCGCGGTGGCGGCCGCTGTCGTCTCGCTCGCCGTCCGGTACCGCACCTCCGACGCCGAGGCGCGGCGGCGGTTCCAGTGGGTTCTCGCCGCGGCGCTGCTGACCGTGGGCTTGGCGGGGGTGGCGCTGGCCGTGCCGTGGGGGCCGGTCATTATCGCGTCAGCCGCCGTCCCGCTACCGGTCGCGGTGTCTGTCGCGATCGTGGCGCACCGTCTGTGGGATCTCGATCTGCTGCTGTCGCGGGCGCTGGCGTTCGGGGCCGTCAGCGTGGTGTTGCTGGCGGCGTATGCGCTGGTCGCCTTCACCCTTGGCGGCGTCGTCGGCGCGGGCGCCTCCGCGGTGATCGTGGCGCTCGTGGTGCATCCCCTGTACAGGCGGGTCCTGGCCGCGGCGAACCGGCTCGTGTACGGCGACCGGGAGGATCCGGCGCGGGCGCTGCGACGCCTCGGTGCGCGCCTGTCCGACGCCGGGGCCCCCGGCGACCTCCTGGACCGGATGGCCGCCGAGGTCGGGCGCGTGCTCCGCGTCCACTATGTGGCCGTGAAGGAATCGGGCACGGTCGTCGCGTCCTGGGGCAGGCCCGGCCCGGCGGGAGAAACGGCGGGGGAGACGGTGGCGGAGAGCGTGCCGCTGCTGCACCGGGGGGAGCCGGTCGGCGCTTTGCTGCTGGGCGAGTGGCTGCGCCCCAAGGACCGGCCGCTGGTGGCGGAGCTGGCGCCGCACGTGGCGGTGGCCGTGCACGCCCATCGGCTCGGTGCCGACCTGGAGCGCTCCCACGGGCGGATGCTGGCGGCCAGACAGGAGGAGCGGGACCGCCTGCTGTACGAGCTCCACGACGGTCTCGGACCGACCCTGGCCGCTCTCGCGCTCCAGCTGGACCGTGGTCGCCGGCTGGTGGATGGCGATCCCGAGGAGGCCAAGCAGGTGATGGAGGAGCTGTCGCGGCGCATCCGCGGCACGGTCGAGGACGTCCGCTCGATCGTCAACGACCTGCGCCCGCCGCCCCTGGACGACCTGGGACTGGCCGGGGCACTGGCCGAGCTGGGCCGCGGTTTCGCCGGCGACCTCACCGTCGAGGTGCGGATCCCGCCCGACCTGCCCGCGCTCCCGCCGCCGGTCGAACTGGCCGCGTACCGGATCGCCGCAGAGGCGCTGACGAACGCCGTACGACACGCCATGGCCTCCCGCTGCACGGTCACGCTGCGTGCCGCGGACGCCTTGGAGTTGCGGGTGGAGGACGACGGCGTGGGCGTGGGCGCGCCCGCCCGCCACGGGTTCGGGCTGGCCTCGATGCGCCGCCGCTCGGAGGAGCTGAACGGCACGTTCGAGCTGCTCACCGGCGCGGGGCCAGGCACTCATCTGGTCGTCAGGCTGCCGCTGGCGGCGGCGTGATGATCAAGGTGCTGGTGGTGGAGGACCACCCGGTGTTCGCGGAGGGCCTGGTCGCGCTCTTCCACGACCTGCCGGAGGTGGAGGTCGTGGGCGTCGCCGCCACCGGCGAGGCCGCCGTGGACCTGGTCGAGCAGGCGGCCCCGCAGGTGGTGCTGATGGACCTGCACCTGCCCGGCATCAGCGGGGTCGAGGCCACGTCCCGGATCACCGGGCGCCACCCCGAGGTGGCCGTGCTGGCGCTGACCATGCTCTCGGACGACGAGACGGTCCTGGCCGCCATCCGCGCCGGCGCCCGCGGCTACCTGCTGAAGGAGGCGACCGGGGCGGACATCGTGCGGTCGCTGGAGGCGGTGGCGGCCGGGCAGGTGGTGTTCGGCGCCTCGACGGGTGAGCGCGTGCTGGCCGCGCTCTCCACCCAGCCCGGCCGTCCCCGCCCGCTCCCGGAGCTGACGGATCGCGAGCTGGAGGTGCTCGATCTGGTCGCCGTCGGCCTCAACAACCAGGCCATCGCGCGGCGGCTGGTGTTGAGCGAGAAGACGGTGCGCAACCACGTGTCCAACATCTTCGCGAAGCTGCACGTCTCGGACCGCTCGACCGCCGTGGCCCGCGCCCGAGACGCCGGCCTCGGCACCCGGGGGGACCACACGGCTCCCGGACCCTTCCGGCCACAAAGCGAGAAGCCAGGTTCGTGATCGGCGAACCTGGCTTCTCGATGCAAAACGCGTGGACGATACTGGGATTGAACCAGTGACCTCTTCCGTGTCAGGGAAGCGCTCTCCCGCTGAGCTAATCGTCCTTACGAGGTGGCGACGGGATTTGAACCCGTGTGGACGGCTTTGCAGGCCGCTGCCTCGCCTCTCGGCCACGCCACCGAGCCGGAAGCTCCGAGCGGAAGACGGGATTCGAACCCGCGACCCTCACCTTGGCAAGGTGATGCTCTACCACTGAGCCACTTCCGCCTCCGCCCCGCCCGGGGCGACGAGAGAACTCTAGCGAATCCTGGCCGAGTCCCCAAACTGGAATATGCCCGCGCAGGTCAGCTGTGGCCGCCGTTGACCGTGACCCGCTGCCCGGTGATGAACGCGCCGCCGTCCGAGGCCAGGAACGACACCGCCGCCGCCACGTCTTCCGGCGTGCCCATCCGGCGCAGCGGCACCTCCTCCAGGTAGCCGCTCTGGTCGAGCCCTGCGTGCCGCTCCACGGGGATCCAGCCGGGCGCGACCACATTGACCGTGACGCCGTACGGGCCCAGCTCGCGTGCCCACGCCTCGGTCAGCGCGTGCTGGGCGCCCTTGGCCGCGATGTACGCCGACATGCCGGGCAGGTTGCGATCGACGACGTCGGAGCCGATCTGGATGACTCGGCCGCCGCCGCGCTCCCGCATGCCGGGCAGCACCGCCTGCACCAGCAGGGTGGGGCTCTTGACGAAGAAGCGGAGCTGGTCGAGGTGGGCCTCCCAGGTGAGGTCCTCCATCGGGATCAGAGGCTGCGGCCCGGTGGCGTTCGCCACCAGCACATCCACCGGGCCGAGGCGCCCGGCGATCCGCTCGACCAGGCCCGCCACGCCGCTCTCGTCGGTGATATCGGCGAGGAAGCCCTCCGCGACGCCGCCGGCGGCGCGGATGGTGTCCACGACCTGCTGGACGCCGTCGGCGTCCTTGCCGGCGTTGACGGCGACGGCCAGGCCGTCCGCGGCGAGCCTGCGCGCGATCACGGCCCCCAGGCCGCGGGAGGCGCCGGTGACAAGGGCTACTAAGGTCATGAAGGAGACCTTAGGTCAGCGGGCAGGCTGCAGATCCGCCGGGTGCGGCCCCTCGGTCTCCAGGCGATATTCCTGGCCGGAGACGGCGCGGTTGTCGTCGATGACCCGCTCCGACGGCGGCTGCTCCCCGCCCATGATGGCCTCCTGCATCTTCGAGAACCGCTCGTGGGCCTCCCGCACGTAGCCCGTCCCCAGCGTGGTCTGGTCGATCTGGGTGGCGATCAGGTCCCGGACGTAGGCCTTGTTCGGCTCGAACGTCACCGGCGGCGGCAGGGCCGGCGCCAGCACCTGGCCGGGCTCGCGGCCGTCGAACCGCTTGAACATCTCGGCCGCCAGCCGCAGGTGCTCCAGCTCCATGCTCAGATGCAGCTCCCAGATGTGCTTCACCTTCGGGTCGGACTCGGTCTCCATGAACGAGTAGTACAGGTAGCACTCGTTGTACTCGTGGGTGAGCAGCATCTCCCACCAGCTCTCGCCGGGGTCCACGAGCGACTCGTAGTGGGTGACGTGCTCTTCCTCGATGAGCGCGATCTCCTGATACAGCTGGCGGGCGATCGGCTCCATGTACATCGGGCCGACGTTCATGTAGAAGTTCATGGTCTGCTGCTCGGCCGCCATGATCGTCAGCGCGTGCAGGCGGGACAGCGGCTCGGTCGTGGCGCGGTCGTAGGGCTCCCGCACGTTGTCCACGGGGTCGCGGTGGTGCAGATGGGTGGGCCGTCCCGGCATCACCTCGGTGAGGTTGTCGACGATCTTCCCGGCCTTGCGGTGCTCGATCATCTCGTACAGGTTGGCGTACCGGTAGAGGTGGTCGAAGTCCTCCAGCACGCCGAACTGGTAGGCCTGCCGCAGGTACGCGTCCGGCTCCATGCGCGCCACCCACGAGGTCAGGTCCACGGCGACCTGTTCGTAGGCGATGGTGGTCTCCAGCACCGAGGCGACGCCGGGCAGCAGCCAGTTGACCACCTTCTGCTGCTGGGCCTCGAGGTAGCGCACCCGGGCCAGCTGCCGCTTGGCCTCGAGGTCCGGGCAGTGGCGGGCCAGCTGGTGACTGAAGAGGATCCCCTCCGTCTCGATGCCGTTCATGGTGATGATCCGGCAGCGGGTGTACGGGTCGGCGTGGTCGGGATCGATGGGCGTGACATGGAGCTCACGCCAGTCGCGCAGTTGCTCGTCCAGCGGGATGCCCCGCTCCTGCAACGGGTCGAAGGCCATGTCGCCGCCCGTACCCGGCGCATTCTCCGCGTTAAGTCCTCCAACGGCCCACGTTCGGTAAGGAAACGCGTGCCGTCCGCGGGCCCCGGGTAGGGCGCTGACGTGGCTGAACATGATGTGATCGACCTGCTGACGGCCCAGCACGCGCAGATCAGGGACCTGTTCGACGAGGTCGAGCAGGCGCCGCCGGACAAGGTGGAGGCGGCCTTCGGCCGGTTGACGCGGATGTTGTGCGTGCACGAGACCGCCGAGGAGGAGATCGTCCACCCGTACGCGCGCAGGAAGCTCGACAATGGCCAGGGCGTGGTCGCCGACCGGCTGCACGAGGAGAACCGCGCCAAGCAGCTCCTCCTCGACCTGCACAACGACGGCGTGGACCATCCCCGGTTCTGGGAGCGCCTCGCCGAGCTGCGCACCGCCGTCACGGCGCACGCGCGGGGCGAGGAGCGGTACGAGTTCGCGAAGCTGCGCGAGCGCACCTCCACGGCCGAGCGGCGGGCCATGGCGGCGGCGGTGCGGGCGGCCGAGAGCCTCGCCCCGGTGCGCCCGCACCCCGGCACGGAGTCCGCCACCAAGAACCTGCTGCTGGGAACGCCTCTGGCGGTGATGGACCGGGCCCGCGAGCTGATCCGCAAGGCCCTCGGAAAGGGATGACGGCATCCTTCGACGCCGGGCGAAATATCGGCGTATTACCGTCGGGGGCATGGAGCACATCGCCCGAGACGCCGACATCGCGCCCGTCGCCGCGCTCATCGCGGATCCGACCCGGGCGGCCATCCTGACAGCCCTGCTCGACGGGCGGGCGCTGGCGGCCGGCGAGCTGGCCAGGGTGGCGGGCGTGAGCGCGGCCACCGCCAGCTCGCACCTGGCCCGGCTGCTCGACGGCCGGCTGGTGGACGTCGTGCGCCAGGGCCGCCACCGCTACTACCGGCTGGCCGGGCACGAGGTGGCCGAGGTGCTGGAGGTGCTGGCCAGGATCAGCGCCCGCCCGCCCGTGCGCTCCCTGCGCCAGTCCCGGCAGGCCAGGATGCTGGAGGAGGCCCGCACCTGCTACGACCACCTCGCGGGCCGCGCCGGGGTGGGGCTGCTCGACGGGCTCAGGGAGGGCGGTTATTACGCGGCGCACGACCTGACCGGCGCGGGCGAGCGGCTGCTCGCCGGGCTCGGCGTGGACGTGGCGGGCGCGCGGGGCTCGCGCCGGAGGTTCGCGCCCGAGTGCCTGGACTGGACCGAGCGCAGGTCTCACCTGGGCGGGGCACTGGGGGCGGCGGTCACCGAGGCGCTGTTCGACCGCGGCTGGTTCCGGCGCGGCAGCGTGCCCAGGGCAGTGATCGTCACCGATGAGGGCAGGGAGGGGTTGTCGGCATTGTTCCCAAGTAAGGAGCTAACATCGCATACGCCGGTTACCTAGCAAGTGAGAGAGACCCACCATGCGCGACAACGGAGTCGTGAACGTCGGCCCGGAGCCCCTGACTTTCCATGACGTGATCGAGGTGGCCCGGCACGGGGCCGCCGTCCGGCTCACCGACGACGCGGTGGCCGCCATGTCGGCCGCCCGCCAGCGGGTGGACGAGCTGGCCGAGAGCCCGGTGCCCGCGTACGGCATCTCGACCGGGTTCGGGGCGCTCGCCACCCGCCACATCGACCCGGCGCTGCGCACCCAGCTCCAGCGCTCCCTCGTCCGCTCCCACGCGGCCGGCAGCGGCCCCGAGGTGGAGACCGAGGTCGTGCGCGCGCTCATGCTGCTGCGCCTGCGCACGCTCGCCTCCGGCCACACCGGCATCAGGCCCACCACCGCCAAGACCCTGGCCGCGCTGCTCAGCGCCGGGATCACGCCGATCGTGCACGAGTACGGCAGCCTCGGCTGCTCGGGCGACCTGGCGCCGCTGGCGCACGTGGCGCTCACGTTGATGGGCGA
This sequence comes from Nonomuraea sp. 10N515B, assembly GCF_052245915.1. Lineage (NCBI taxonomy): Bacteria > Bacillati > Actinomycetota > Actinomycetes > Streptosporangiales > Streptosporangiaceae > Nonomuraea > Nonomuraea sp. 10N515B. The sequence goes on along the minus strand of NZ_JBQQBQ010000075.1, from coordinate 15,040 downwards.
GGGCGTCGTACGGGACAAAGCCGGAAATATGCTGCCCGCCGCCGAGGCGCTCAAGCAGGCCCACATCGAGCCCGTCGAGCTGGCCGCCAAGGAGGGCCTGGCGCTCATCAACGGCACGGACGGCATGCTCGGCATGCTCGTCCTCGCCATCGAGGACCTCACCAGGCTCGTCAGGACCGCCGACGTGAGCGCCGCGATGAGCGTGGAGGCGCTGCTGGGCACCGACCGGGTGTTCATGCCGGAGCTGCAGGCGCTGCGCCCGCACCCGGGGCAGGCGCGCGCCGCCGCCAACATGATGAAGATCCTCAAGGACTCCGGCGTCATGGCCAGCCACCGCGACCCGGAGGCGTGCACCCGCGTCCAGGACGCCTACTCGCTGCGCTGCGCCCCCCAGGTCGCCGGGGCCGCCCGCGACACGATCGCGCACGCGGCGACCGTGGCCAGGTGGGAGCTGGCCAGCGCCGTCGACAACCCGGCCGTGCTGGCCGACGGCCGCGTGGAGTCCAACGGCAACTTCCACGGCGCGCCGGTCGCCTACGTCCTCGACTTCCTGGCCGTCGTGGCCGCCGACCTGGCCTCGATGTCGGAGCGCCGCACCGACCGGTTCCTGGACGTGGCGCGCAACCACGGACTGCCCGCGTTCCTGGCCCACGACCCGGGCGTGGACTCCGGGCACATGATCGCCCAGTACACCCAGGCCGCGATCGTCTCCGAGCTGAAGCGGCTGGCGGTGCCCGCCAGCGTGGACTCCATCCCCAGCTCGGCCATGCAGGAGGACCACGTGTCCATGGGCTGGTCGGCCGCGCGCAAGCTGCGCAAGTCGATCGACGGCCTGACCCGGGTGCTGGCCGTCGAGGTCCTCACCGCCGCCCGCGCGCTCGACCTGCGGGCCCCGCTGGAGCCCGCGCCGGCCACGGCGGCCGTGGTCAAGGCGCTGCGCGAGACCGTGCCCGCCCCGGGGCCCGACCGCTTCCTGGCGCCGGAGATCGACTGCGCGGTGCGCCTGGTGGCCGACGGGGGAGTGGTGGCCGCCGCCGAGTCGGTCACCGGCCCTCTGGAGTGAGCGCCACGATCAGGTCCACCTCCAGCAGCAACCCCGGCATGAACAGCTTCGACACCTCCACGGTGGTGCTGGCCGGGGGAGTGCCGGTGATGTACCTGCGGCGCACCGCCCCGTACTCGGCTCGGGCGTCCATGTCCGTCAGGTAGGTCCTGATGAACGCGATGTCCTCGAACGCGGCGCCCTGATCGGCGAGGATGCGCGCGATGACCTCGAAGACGTGCTCGGCCTGGGCCGCCATCGAGCCCTCGCCGACCACCTTCCCGCTCTCGTCGAAGGCCGCCACGCCGGAGACGTAGAGCGTGTCGCCGGCGCGGACGGCGTGCGAGTACATGCCGTTCGTCGCCGGGATCGCCGGCACGGTGACCGGCACGGCACGCGGGGCGCGCCCGCCTCCCACGTGCTCCACGATGGCGGTCAGGTCCCGGTCACCGAACCCGGCCGCCCTCGCCTCCTGCAGCCGCTTGCGTGCCGCCGAGGCCAGCGACCCGCCCTCCCAGGCCGCCAGCTCCAGGTCCTTGGCCGCGTGCGCCAGCGAGTAGCGGGTCTGCTCGGCCGGCACGCGCAGCCGCTCGGCCAGCACGCCCAGCGGGGTGCCCGACAACACCTCGATCAGCGCCTCGCGGTCCACGCCGTGCGCCTGGCCGTAGGCGTACGTCTCGGCCAGCAGCACCTGCGCGGGCACGATCGCGCTCATCACGGCGATCTTCATGGCCGCGCCCGCCCCCATCGGCCCCAGCTCCCGCACGGTCCCGAGCGCCGACAACACCTCCCGGCAGCCCGACAGGTCGCCACCGGCGAGCACGGTCAGCGTGCCGTCGGCGGCGGGGCCGACGCTGCCCAGCACCGGCGCGTCCACCAGATTGATCGAGGAGGGCAGCAACGCCCGCAACGCGCGCACCGCCTCCGGGCCGATCGTGGACATCTCGACCACCGTCGCGCCGGGTCGCAGCCCCGGCAGCGCCGCCGCCAGCACCTCGCGTACCGCGGCCGGGTCGCTGAGCATGGTGATGACCAGGTCCGCGTCCTCCACGGCCGCCGCCGCCGAGATGCCGGTCCCGCGGCGCCACGTCGTCACCTTGTGCCCGGCCGCCAGGAGCCGCCGGGCCATCGGGACGCCCATGCGTCCCTGTCCGAGAAAAGCAATCTGTCCGAGAAAAGTCGCCATGCGGAAAGTACACCTGGATGCGAGACATTCCACCACCGACTAGATTGCATACCAGTCATGCCTGATGAGAATGCCTTCGACACCGCGGCGCTCCGCCTCCTCGACGAGGTGGCGCGGAGTGGGTCGTTCACCGCCGCCGCCGAGCTGCTCGGATACACCCAGTCGGCGGTCTCCCGCCGGGTCGCCGCGCTCGAACGCGCCGCCGGCGGGCCGCTCTTCGAGCGCCTGGCCCGCGGGGTACGCCTGACGCCCGCCGGCGCCGCCCTGCACCGCCACGCCGTCGCCGTGCTGGACCGCCTCGACCGGGCCGGCGAGGAGCTGGCCGCCATCCACGGCGGGCGGGGCGGGACACTGCGCGTCGGCGCGTTCGCCACCGCCAACGTGGATCTCGTCCCCCAGACCTTGAAACGCTTCGCCGCGCGGCGTCCAGGCGTAGAGCTGCGCCTGGTCGAAGAGCTCACCGGCCGGCTGATGGAGCGGCTGCGCGCGGGGGCGCTCGACGTGGCCGTGATCAGCGACTACCCGGCGGGGCTGCCCGCCGACGCGCCCCGTACCGTGTTGCTGCGCGAGGACCGGCTGTTCGTCGCGCTGCCCGCCGGGCACCGGCTGGCCGGCGACGCCGACGTGGACCTGCGTGACCTGGCGGATGAGACATGGATCGAGGCGGCTCCGCGCGGCCAGCCCACCCTGCTGGTCACCGCGTGCGCCGCCGCCGGGTTCACGCCGCGCAGCGGGTTGCGGGTGGCCGGATGGGCGGGCAAGTTCGGATGTCTCGCCGCCGGACTCGGGGTGACGCTCGTGCCGGAACTCGCCGCTCGGGCCGTGCCGCCCGATCTGGTGCTGCGGCCGCTGCGCGGAATGGCGCCGGTGCGGAAGGTGTACGCGGCCCTGCCAGACGAGCCACTGCCCGCGGCGCTGGAGCTCGTCGAATTGCTGGGACAATGGGGGGCGTGTACGACGGCTTTGCCTACCTCGGTCACACCCTCGCCACCGGTCTGCGGGACGTGACCTCCGATCTTGCCGCGCTCGACGGCGAGGGCTGGTGGGCGGTTGTCGTCGACTACGAGGGCAAGGTGACGTGTGCCCGGTTCGACCAGGTGCGCCAGGCGCCCCTGCCCCGGCCGGCCGCCCCTTGGCACGGGCCGCACCCCGGCGAGTGGCGCAGCTCGCTCGACCGGACCGCGTACGAGCGTGGTGTGCGGGCCATCCGCGACTACATCGAGCAGGGCGAGGTCTACCAGGCCAACCTGTGCCGGGTCCTGACCGCGCCCGTCCCGCCCGACGCCGACCCGCTCGCCCTGGCCGCCAGGCTCGCCACCGGAAACCCGGCACCCTACGGCGGCGTGATCCAGGTGCCCGGGCTCAGCGTGGTGTCGGCCTCGCCCGAGCTCTACCTGTCGCGCGACGGCGACGTCGTGGAGTCCCGGCCGATCAAGGGCACCGGCGCGACCGCCGGCGACCTGCTCGACAAGGACTACGCGGAAAACGTCATGATCGTCGACCTCGTCCGCAACGACCTGGGCAGGGTCGCGGCCGTCGGCTCCGTCGAGGTGCCGTCGCTGTGCGCGGTCGAGGCGCACCCCGGCCTGGTCCACCTCGTCTCCACCGTGCGCGCCCGGCTGGCGCCGGGGATGGGATGGCCGGAGCTGTTCGCGGCGACGTTCCCGCCCGGGTCCGTCACCGGCGCGCCCAAGTCATCGGCGCTGCGGATCATCAATGAGCTCGAACCAGCCCCCCGCGGGCCTTACTGTGGGGCTCTGGGCTGGGTCGACGCCGACCAGGGCAAGGCGGCGCTGGCCGTCGGCATCAGAACCTTCTGGATCTCGGACGGTCAAGGGGAGATCCGGTTCGGCACGGGAGCGGGCATAACCTGGGGCAGCGACCCCACACGCGAATGGCTCGAGACCGAGCTCAAAGCAGCCAGGCTCATCGCACTGGCGTCCACAGGAGGAAATGTATGAACATCCCTGTCTGGGTCAACGGGGAGCTGATCGACCCCGCACGTGCCACCGTCTCGGTGTTCGACCACGGGCTGATGGTCGGCGACGGCGTCTTCGAGACCATCAAGATCGTGAACGGGAAGTCGTTCGCCCTCACCAGGCACCTCGACCGGCTCAAGCTCTCGGCCCAGCGCATGGACCTGCCCGAGCCCGACGTCGAGGCCATCGCCGACGGCGTCGCCAAGTGCCTGGCGGTCGCGCCCGCCTGGGAGCTGGGCCGCATCCGCGTCACCTACACCAGCGGCCCCGGCCCGCTCGGCTCCGACCGCGGCGACCAGGGCACCACCGCCATCGTCATCGTGGACGAGCAGAAGCCGTTCCCGGCCACCGCCAATGTCGCCGTCGTGCCCTGGCCGCGCAACGAGCGCGGCGCCCTGTCCGGGGTCAAGAGCACCTCCTACGGCGACAACGCCAAGGCGCTGCTGCACGCCAAGAAGCGCGGCGGCGGCGAGGCGATCTTCGGCAACCTCGCGGGCAACCTGTGCGAGGGCACCGGCTCCAACATCTTCATCGTCCGCGACGGCCGCCTGCTCACCCCGACCCTCGAGTCCGGCTGTCTGGCCGGTGTCACCCGGGCGCTGGTGCTCGAGTGGTGCGGCGGCGAGGAGGCCGACGTGCCGCTGTCGGCTCTCTACGAGGCCGAGGAGGCCTTCCTCACCTCCACCACCCGCGACGTCCAGCCGATCAAGCTGGTGGACGACACCGAGCTGCCGCTCGCCCCCGGCCCGATCACCACCAAGGCGATGCGGGTCTTCGCCGAGCGGTCCGCCGCCGATCTCGACCCCTGATCCTGTCATCCGCGACGCGGCGGCCCGCCCCGGGACCGCCGCGTCGCTACATTTGATCTACATTTCCGCCGCCGGCCTCTGCGAAATCAACCGGCGGCGTTACGATTTCCGCAGAATCGCCTTCCGATCAACGGTGAGTGCACATGAGCGGGGAGGCCGGCGCGCCGCTGCCGCCCATTTCTGAAATGGGCGCGATCCTCACGGTCGAACGCGTGCTCGCCCGCACTCCGGCCCTCGCCGTCCGGCTGCCCATGATCCAGGCGTACGCCACCGGCTGCCTGCTCAACCTCGACGTCGTGGCCCGCAACGCCACCGCGCCCCGCACCCTGGCGTTGCAGCTCGACTCGGCGTTCTCCGGCGAGGAGAGCACGTCGCTGCACGTCATGCTGCGTTATCCGGACGGCGTCGAAGTGGACTCCGGCAAGGACCACGACTGCGCGCCGCCGAGCCTTTCCTGGTTCCCCGGAGGGGTGCGCGGCGACGCGTCGTTCACTCTTTACCAGATGCCCCTGTGGCTGTTTCCCCTGCCGCCGCCCCAGGATTTCCTGTTGACCGTGGAATGGCCGTGGGCCGGCATCGCGCCCGAGTACGTCTGGCTCGACGGCGCCGCCATCGCGGGGGCGGCGGCGCGGTCGACGCATGCGTGGCCCCTATAGGTGTGTCAGTAGCTCTTCTGGGTCTGGACGTTGAAGTCGTCCATCGTGACCTTCTCGGCCGGGTCGGTGAGCGGGTCGTCGATCTTCAGGACGTCCAGGCCCTGCGTGATGTCGCTGGAGTAGATGTAGCCGTTGTAGTAGTAAGCCGACCAGGAGCCGGCGATGACGCTGCCCTTGACCGGGCCGCGCTCGAAGTAGCCGATCTCCTTGGGGTTCGCCGAGTCGGTGAAGTCCCAGATCGACACGCCGCCCTGATACCACGCCTGCACCATGATGTCCTTGCCGGGCACCGGGATCAGCGAGCCGTTGTGCGCCACGCAGTTCTCCTCCCGCTGCTGCTCCCTCGGGATCTTGAAGTAGCCCCGCTTCTGCAGCTGGCCGTCCACCAGGTCGTAGACGGCGTTGGCGCCCTTCGTGTCCGGCGTGTTGCGGTCGCACGTGGCCTGGCCGCCGCCGCCCAGCTCGTCGCTGAACACCACCTTCGTGCCGTCGTTGTTGAACGTCGCCGAGTGCCAGATCTGGAAGTTCTCGGTGTCGGTGAGCTGCTGCAGCACCTTCGGCTTGATCGGGTCGGAGATGTCGAGCAGCACGCCGTCGCCGAAGCAGGCGGCCGCGGCCAGCTTCTTCTCCGGGTAGGCGGTGATGTCGTGGCAGCCGGAGGCGAACTCGGAGTGCTGCCGCTCAGGGAAGATATTCGGCTTCGCCACGATTTTTGCGGATTGAGGTGAGGCTAGCGGGACTTCTACGACCTGGATGAGTTCGTGCGGTGCGGGGCAGGTCTCCGAATCGGGCTCAGGGCCGGGGGAGGAGACGTACACGTACAGGCTGTCCTGGCCGGGCACCATCGTGTGGGTGTGCGAGCCGCACTCGGTCTGGACGGCGCCCACGTACTTCGGGCTCTTCTTGTCGCTGACGTCGAAGATCCGCAGGCCCTCCCAGGACGGGTCGCCCTGGCTCGCGTCGCACTCCGGGCCGCCGACCGGCTCGTCGATGGACAAGATCAGCAGATTGTCGTGAATCGTGACATCGTTCTGCTGGGCCGGGCAGGCCACCTGGCTCACGACCTGCGGCTTCGTGGGGTCGGTGATGTCGTAGATGGAGAAACCGCCGAAGTTCCCCACGTACGCGTAGTCGCCCTGGAAGGCCAGGTCGGTGTTGATGTCGTCGGCCCCGGTGAAGGGGGCGGTCTTCGGCACGTGGGCGACGTGCTCGACGTTGTCACTCATCATGACACCGCCCCCGGCCGTGCCGGAGACGGTGGCGGCTGGAGCGCTGGTCTCCTGCAGTGCGGTCGCGGATGGCGCGGGCGGCTCCTGCGACGCCAGCGGGCCGGCCGCGCACGCGGAGGCCAGCATTAACGCCGTACCCACCACCGCTCCGCGGAACTTTGCAGAGATCAACGCATATCCCCTTTGTCTCGTAGTTCAGTATGGAAGCTATGTCAGCAGGTTCATGGCCGCGCACGGTGTTCGTCATAGTTATGGCGACTTTCGCCGTGGCTGCCTGCTCTCAGCAGCCCGTCCAGCACGTCGCGCCGGTCGGCACGGAGGCGCCTGTCCTGGTGCCGGGCAGCCCCGGGGCCCCGGCCCGTACGGCGACGCCGGGGGAGCGGATCGGGCAGCCGCCGAAGGCGGCCGTGGCCTCGGACGTGCGCTTCGCGGAGGCCATGATCCCCCACCACCGCCAGGCCCTGGAGATGACCTCCTTAGTGGACGACCGCACCGCCACGCCGGCGATCCGCGCGTTCGCCCGCTCCATCACGACCGCCCAGACCCCGGAGATCAAGGCCATGACCGGCTGGCTCGCCGAGCTGGGCCGCCAGGCGCCGGCCGGGCACGCGCACGAGCAGGCGGCGGGCTACGGGATGGCGACGACGCAGGAGCTCAACGCGCTGCGGGCCGCCCGAGGGGCCACGTTCGACCGCCTGTTCCTCCAGCTGATGACCCGGCACCACGAGGGAGCGGTGAAGATGGCCGGCGAGGAGCTGGCCGACGGGCGTGACCAGCGCATGCGGCTGCTGGCCAAGGACGTGTACTCGGGGCAGAGCATCGAGATCGCCCGGATGAAGGAGGTCCTGAATTCACTGCCGGCTTAGACCCTCCGACAGGGAGACGGTCGCTCCGACAGGGGAGACGGTCGCTCCGACGGGAGGACGGGCGCCTCAACAGGGAAACGGCCCCGCCCGTCATGCGGGCGAGGCCGTCGGAGTGCTTAAGATATCGGGGCGCTCAAGAAGGCCACAGCATGTTCGTCAGCTCGGCGTCCAGATCCATGAAGTCGGTCTCGCGCCCCGCCGGCACCTTCTCGTAGGTCCGGTGCAGGAACTCGGTCAGCGGCGCCAGGGGCACTTCGAAGAGCGCCTGACCGAACGGCGACGTGAGACTGATGTGGAGCGTGCGCTCGCCGTCGGCGCGGGCCGGCCACACCTGCACGTCGCCGTCGCCGACACGCCGCACGATGCCCACGGTCAGCAACTCGCGGGCGAAGATCCACTCGACCGGCTCGTCGTTCCCTACGTGGAAGGCCATGCGGATGGCGTACGGATCGTCGGCTGTGTAACTCAGTCCGGCGAGCAGGGGGACGGTAGTACGGTCGGGGACCACAAGCCGAAGGCCAAGCTCGGCGGAGACGGTGGTGCTGTTCATCGTCAGCCAAACCTTTTCGTCGTAGGTCCCCTCTTCGGGGCTTTCACTGCTCTGACGGACTTCGTCCTGAGCTATGACGCGGAACGAAGAAACCTGTAGGAAAGATTCCGCTTCAGGGGCCTTCTGTAACGCACATCACAGCTGGACATTTAGGCATCTACCAGGCTAAACGGCATCAATCGGGTCGTATTTGCAAGGGTTTTGCGTGCTGTGGAGCCTGCCCCGGAGTGGCCGACCATGAACGTTTCTCGCGAAAAGATCGCGATCGGCTCCTTCCGGAACACGACGATGGTATGCCACCGACCCCTGCCGCCGGTGGGCAACCGCCGCCTTTCACCTGAATCCCTCCCATGGCCCTCCCATCGCCCTCCCTGCCTGCTTCTGTCATGCCCCCGCCGACCGCTTTCACTTCGCCAGCACGTGCCAGAGTGCGGTATGGTTTTCCCCGTCGGCACCGCAAGGGACCGGCAGGCGGGCGATTAGCTCAGCGGGAGAGCGCTTCGTTCACACCGAAGAGGTCACTGGTTCGATCCCAGTATCGCCCACACAGGTCAAGGGCCACACCCCACACGCGGGAGTGGCCCTTTTGATCTTCTAGGTGACTGTGCAGCCCCGTCGCCCGTCACGCGCGAAGCTCGATCCATGACGGTCACGCCGTCCTGCATGACGGGTCTGATCTGATGACGGTAGATCTTCTCGCTGACGCCTGAGCCTCCGGGTGCGGCTGATCAGCCGGGCGATGTTCTCGACAGGGAGTCCGTCTGCTGACAGCAGCGAGACGAAACCGTGCCGCATCTCCCGACGAGGCGTCCACTCAGCGGCGACCGGGCCTTAGCCGACTGGGTCAGCGGCCGGTCGAGCCGTCGATCAGTTCGCGGAGAATGTCGGCGTGTCCGGCGTGGCGGCCGGTCTCCTCGATCATGTGGGCCAGCGTCCAGCGCATCGAGGGTGGATGGCCGGCGGGGGAGGGGCGGGCCACCGGCGCCGTCAGGTCGGTGCAGGCGTCGATGACCGCGTTCGCCCGGTCGACGGCGTCGCGGTAGTCGGCCAGGACAGAGGTGACGGTCTCCTCGGGTCGCGGCTGGAACGTGCCCGGCCAGTCGGTCACCTCTTCGCCGAGGAAGTAATACCGCTCGACGTGCGCGAGATGGCGGACCAGTCCCAGCAGCGACGTGCCTGAGGGGACACCAGGGGTACGGACCTGCGGTTCCGGGACGTCCTGGGCCTTGGCGGCCACCGCGGCGCGCAGGTGGTCAAGGAAGCCGCGCAGTACGTCCTTCTCGCCGGGGCCGGTGCGAGGGGGTGGGGTGTCTCGTCGGCGGCGGGTGCGTGGGGATGTCATGGTGGTCCTTTGATGGGTGGTCGGGGGTCAGCCGGTCCGGCGGATCAGCAGGACGTGATCGAAGACCTCGGCGGTGCGCCCACCGGGTCCGGTGGTCACCCGGCGGGGCGCGTCCGCACGCTCGACGCTCCAGCCCCGGGGGTCGAGGCCGAGGCCCGCCGGGAGACAGCGCGTGTGCGGCGGTCCGCAGGACGTGCTCGCGCGGCAGGTCGAGGGGAGCGTGCAGGTAGTGCGCGGACACGACGTCGAACCGGCCGGCGGGAAAGCTCTGCGCCATGTCGTGTCGCTCTGCGGTGATGTGCCCGTCGAGCCCGAGGGCGCGTGCGCGGTCGGGCAGCCGGGCGATCGCGACGGCGGAGATGTCGATGGCCATGACCCGCCACCCGCGGCGGGCGAGCCACAGGGCGTCACCGCCGGCACCGCAGCCCAGGTCGAGAGCCTCGCCCGGGGGCAGGTCGACGGTGGGTGGTGGACATGGATTCGGGTGCTCCTCGTGATGTGCTGGGTAGGGCCAGCGTTACCCCAATCGCGCGACCTGGCATCATTTCTTGCGGTTCCGGCAAGAGAGCACGCTGTCCCGCCTGGAGAGCGGGCAGCGGTGGGCCGGCCTGGAGTTGCTGCTGCCGCTGGCCCGCGCATACGACGTCCCGCTGGAAGATCTCGTCGGCGCTCCCCGCACCGGCGATCCGCGGATGGTGCTCCAGCCAGGCGAGGCGGCTGAATTCGACACCACGCTCCTGTACTGGCTCGGCAGCGCCGACGGCCGCGCCGTCGAACTGCTCATCCTGTTCGGGCAGCAGGGACAGCGTGCCGTGCCGGTGCCGGGCGAGGTGGTCACGGCGGCCGAGCTCGGTGTCGTGACGGCCGGGCTCCGTCAGGTGGGGCACCCGGCCTCAGGGCCGGTGGTCCCATGGTTCGCCGAGCCGGTCGGCCGGGCCGGATGGGAGGAGCTGGCGGCGGCCGGGGGCGAGTGGGCGCCGGCGCTGGAGCGGGCGCCTCCCGATCTCGTCGCGCTGGACGCCCTGGTGGCCCCTCCCGGCTCCCTCATCACCACCTGCCCGCCCGGCGTGGGAGCTGGCGGGCATCCTGGTCGATCTGCCTGTGCAGGACGCGGTCGCGGCCTACCGGGCCTACCGGGACGCGGGCGGGCCCGCGACGGTCGCCGAGCCTGCCGACTTCTCGATGGCGATCGCGGTGCAGGGGCATCTGCTGGAGTTCTACGCCAACCGTGCCTTGTCCCCGGAGGAGCCGGAGGAGTCGGAGGAATCGGAGAAGTCGGAGGAGAACCGCGACAGGGCCCGCGCCCGGCTGCGAGCGATGCTCGGCCGGCCGCTGACGCCGGCGAGGATCGACGACCTCCTGACGGCGCTCTGACCTCGCTCTAGCGGCCGCGCAGGATGAGGCTCAGCTGCCTGCGCGGGCGTTTGGCGGCCCACGCCGCCCGCTCGTTCACCTGCGGGAACGGCTCGGCCGGCATGGGCACGCCGAGGAACGCGCACAGCGGCTCCCACCCGTCCCGCACATCGAACACCAGCAGCCGCCCGGCCGGCAGCGCCGCCTTGACCTCGGCGGTGTGCCGTTCGTACACGCCGAGCACGTGGTCGCGGTCGTCGACGCGGCCGTCGAAGATCCGGTCGATGACGGTGGCCCTGGCCATGCGCGGGTAGAGCGCGAAGTCCGGCGCCCGCCAGGCGATCAGCCGGCGCACCACCCGGCGGCGCAGGGGCAGCCGCTGCCGCTCGGCCAGGGCGCTGCGGAAGATGGTCTCGCTGACGCTGTCGTACCAGCGGCCGGGGTCGCGCACGGTCAGGACGACCTTGGCGTCCGGGTAGTGCGCGGCCAGCTCGCGCCAGTATGCCGAGGCCGGCCAGTCGACCGCCGACTGGAAGCCGCGGAACACCTCGTCCCAGTCCTGTGAGCGCCCGTCGCCGACGTCGAGCCACTGCCGCACCCGGTACGGCTCGGCGATGACCGACGCCATGTGATAGCAGGGACCGTACCCCAGCAGTTCGAGCGCCGCCTTCAGCGACCGCGTGCCCGTCCGGCCGAAACCCGCGCCGATCACCTTCACGGAGTCCTCCCGCGCCTCGCATCTCTGATGCGCCTCTGATCCGCGCCCTCTACCGTGAGTTCAGTTCTACGACGACCCGCCCCGGATGCCCAGAGGAGCCGGCCATGCTCTTCCCGCACCCCCTGTTCGACGCGCTGCGCGCAGCGCCCGGCACCCCCGCCTTCGAGCACGCCGGCCGCACCGTCTCGCGAGGCGAGCTGCTGGACCTCATCCGGCGGCTGGCGGGCGCGCTGGCCGACGCGGGGCTGGGTCCCGGCCGGGCGGTGGCCGTGCGCACCTCCGTCACGCCCGAGGCCTTCGCCGCCCACATGGCCGCGCACGCGCTCGGCTGCCGCGTCGTGGGCATCCGCCCCGGATACGCCCCCGGCCAGCTCGCCCACGTGCTCGGCATGGACGTGGACATGGTGCTCGTGGATCCGGCCACCGCGGCGCCCGAGCTGTTCACCAAGCCCGCCCTGTCGCTGGGCCCGTGCGCGGAGGCCGCCGACCTGCTGGCGCACCCCGACGACCGTCGCCCGCTCACGGTGCAGGCCCGGCCGGACGACGTGGCCGCGCTGGTGTTCACCAGCGGCAGCACCGGGCGGCCCAAGGGCTGCTCGATCACCTACCGGGCGCTGAGCGAGCACTGGGCGTGGCAGCCGCGTGCCTGGGGGCCGGTCGCGGCCGCGCTCGCCCGGGACTTCGAGCGTTATCTGCTGTTCGGCACGCTCGCCAGCATGGTCGTGCTCGAGTTCGTCGCGCCCTGCCTGCTGGGCGGGGGCACGGCCGTGATCCCGGAGGAGAACGGGCGGCCGCTGTTCCCGTACGCGATCGAGCGTCACCGCATCACCGGGTCCATCATCACCGTGCCGAGGTTGTTCCAGATGGTGCGCCTGCTGGAGGAGCAGCCGGCGGACGTGGGCAGCCTGCGGGCGCTCATGGTGTCCGGCTCGCCGATCAGCGCCAAGCGGCTGGCCGCGGCGGCCGAACGGCTCGGCCCCGTCGTTTACCAGGGCTACGGGCAGACCGAGGCAGGCAACGTCGCCATGCTCACGCCGGAGCACATCGCCGCGGGCCGCGGGCTGGACTCGGTGGGCCGGCCGCATCCCGGGGTCGAGATCAGCGTGCGTGACGAGGACGGCTGGGAGCTGCCGCCGGGCAAGACGGGCGAGATCCACGTACGCAGCCCGTACGTGATGTCCGGCTACTGGGGCGAGGAGGCGGAGACCCGAGACACGCTGCGGGACGGCTGGCTCAACACCCGCGACCTCGGTCACGTGGACGACGGCGGCTTCCTGCACCTGGCCGGGCGGACCCGCGACGCGATCATGGTCAACGCGATGGTCGTGTACGCGGGACCGATCGAGCGCGCCCTGGCCGCCCACCCCGACGTGGACGAGGCGTACGTGGCCGGCGCTCCCGACGAGGACACCGGTGAGGCCGTGCACGCGTTCGTCGTCCCGCCGCCCGGCCGCGTCCCGGACCCCGCCGTCCTGTCCGCGCTGGTCAGGGCCGAGCTCGGCGACGACGGCGTGCCCAAGACGATCACGATGGTGCCGGGCGTGCCCGTCGCCGCCAGCGGCAAGCCCGACAAGCGCGCCCTGCTGGCCCGGTTTCTCTGAGCAATCTCTGAGAATTGCCCGCCCACACTGATGTTGTCCTTTCAACCACCTTGCCGTGAGTGGAGGCGTCAGTGCCGGACAACGCCCTGGACTACCTGGTGATCGGCGCCGGCCCGGCGGGCCTGCAGCTGGGGTACTTCCTGCACCGGGCAGGTCACTCGTACCGGATCCTCGAGGCGGGGCCGGCGCCGAGCCAGTTCTTCCGGATCTTCCCCCGCCATCGCACGCTCATCTCGATCAACAAGAAGCACACCGGCTGGGACGACCCCGAGCTCAACCTCCGGATGGACTGGAACTCGCTGCTGTCGGACGACCCGGGCCTGCTGTTCACCCGCTACAGCGACCGGTACTTCCCGCACGCCGACGACATGGTCCGCTACCTCGCCGACTTCGCCGAGCGCACCGGGCTGCGGATCTCGTACGACGCCCGCGTGGTCCGCGTCGAGCGGCCCCATGATCAGCGCGGGGCGTTCGTGGTGACCGACGAGCAGGGCCGCAGGTACGAGGCGCGACGGGTGATCGTCGCGACCGGCGTCACCCGCCCCAACCTCCCGCCCATCCCGGGCATCGAGACCGCCGACCGGTACGGCACCGCCTCCACCGACCCGGCGGACTACGTGAACCAGCGGGTGCTCATCATCGGCAAGGGCAACTCCGCGTTCGAGACGGCCGACAACCTCCTCGAGACCGCCGCGGTCATCCACGTCGCCGGCCCTCGTTCCGTCCGCATGGCCTGGCGCACCCACTACGTCGGCCACCTGCGCGCGGTCAACAACGGCCTGCTCGACACCTACCAGCTCAAGTCCCAGAACGCGCTGCTCGACGGCGACGTCAGGAACATCACGCGCAAGCCCGACGGCACGTATCTGGTCACGGTGGCCTTCGCCCGCGTCAACGAGGTCACCAAGGACATCCCGTACGACCGGGTGATCGTCTGCACCGGCTTCCGCTTCGACGCCTCGATCTTCGCCGACGACTGCCGGCCCGAGCTGGTGATCAACAACAGGTTCCCCGCGCTCACCCCCGCCTACGAGTCCGTCAACGTGCCCGGCCTGTACTTCGCCGGCACGATCACCCAGTCCCGCGACTTCAAACGCGGCACCAGCGGCTTCATCCACGGCTTCCGGTACGGCGCCCGCGCCCTGCACCGCATCCTGGAATCCCGCTACCACGGCGTCCTGTGGCCCGCCAGGATCCTCCCGGCCGAGCCAGGGCCGCTCGCGGCCGCCGTCATCGACCGGGTCAACCGCACCTCGGCCCTGTGGCAGCAGTTCGGGCTGCTGGCGGACGTGATCGTCATCGACGGAGCTCGCGGTGACGGCACCGCCCGTTACCTGGAGGAGCTGCCGTACGACCTGCAGGGCCCGCCGATCGGCGAGCGCGGCCACTTCACCATCACCCTGGAGTACGGTCCCGACCACGACAAGGTGGACCCGTTCGACATCGAGGTGGCCCGCATCAGCCAGAGCGACGCGGCCCGCGCCCACGAGGGCCACTACCTGCACCCCGTGGTACGGCACCACCGGCCGGGCCAGCCGCCGCTCGCCCACCACATCACGGAGAACCTGGAGAACGAGTGGACGTCCGAGGAGGTCCACGTCGAGCCGCTCCGGGCCTTCTTCGCCCGCCAGACCGCCTCCGTACCGGTCTGATCATGGACCAGCGGACCCTGCGCGGGTTTGGGGACGAGGAACGGGCACAGATCTAAA
>NZ_JBQQBQ010000074.1:0-41586 GCF_052245915.1 Nonomuraea sp. 10N515B | reverse complement strand
CCCCCTTTCTTCCGTTCCCCCCCGCGCCGGTGCGTCACGCCGCAACGGGCGTGCGCGGGAGGACGACACTGGGCTGGGGGCGGCGGCCCGGCAGGGCGAGCAGCACCAGGCCCAGCAGGCCCCACAGGGCCAGGACGCCCACTGGCGTCCACAGGGCCGCGCCGTCGAAGAAGACCGTGTTGCGCACCGCCTCGGCGGCCGGTCCGAGCGGGAGGATCTGCCCGACGGCGGCGTACCACTCCGGGATGTACCGCGCCCCGAGCGGCCCGCCGCTGGCCGGCAACCCGATCGGGATGAACAGCAGCGCCGCCACCCCCACCCCGGGCACGCCGAGGAGCTTGCGCAGGCCCGCGACCACGAGCCCGATCGCCAGCGAGATGCCCCACGACACCAGCACCAGCCAGCCGAACCGACCCGGCAGTGCCCCGAACACCGCGTCGGCGAGCCACGCGTTGCCCGCGCCCGCGACCAGCGAGCCGGCTGCCAGCACGCCGAGCCGCCCGCCGAGACCGAGCCCGGGCGCGACCTGGAACATCAGCACGGCCAGCGCGATGCCCGGCAGGACCAGCGCGAGCACGTAGAACATGCCGGAGATGCCGCCGGAGTCGCCGGGCGGCAGGGGTGCCGCGTCCTCCACCTGCAACGGGCGCCCCTGGGCCTGGGCCGCCGCCTGGAAGGCGGAGGTGATGATCGTGGCGCCGGTGCGTCCGCCCGCGCTGGCCACGATCAGCTTGCCCTCCTGCGGCACGAGCACCGCGTCCACCTCCCTGTCGAGCAGCGCGGCCCGCGCGACGTCGGCCGTGGTGTACTCGCTCAGCGCGAAGGCCCCCTCCTTGCGCTGGTCGATGCCCGCCTGGAGCTGTGCGACCTGCTCGCCGGGGGCGACGACCGCGACGGGCACGCCGTGCGGCTCCGGCTGGTGGAACGCGCCGAGGAACGATCCCGCGAAGAGCATCCCCAGCAGGGTGACCCCGACCACGAGGCCGATGATCTTTCCCATCTTTTTCACCACCTGATGACTTCATCGATGTTGAATTCTACGGTAGATGAATTCCACGTGGTTGAATAGCCCCATGGCCGATGAACGGGGCAGACGACCGGGGAACCCGCAGACGAGGGACGAGATCCTGGAGGCCGCGATCGCCGCCTTCCTCGCCAAGGGCTATCGCGACACCACGATCAGGGGCGTGGCACGGGAGGCAGGCGTCGACCCGGCGCTCGTGATGCACTTCTTCGGCACCAAGGACGGATTGTTCGAAGCGGCGATCAACGGCAGCATGCCGGTCGCGCTGATGATGGAGGCCCTCGACGGCGACGAGGAGCACCTCGCCGAGCGGCTCTCCAGGAGATATGTGGAGCTCTGGGAGGATCCGGCGCACGGGCCGAGGATGTCGGCCGTGTTGCAGGCGGCCACCGCCACCTCGGCGGCGGCCGACCTGCTGAAGCACCTGATGCGCCAGGAGTTGCTCGGCCCCATCGCCCGGCGGCTGTCGAGCGACCACGCCGAGGTCCGGGCACTGCTGGCGGCCTCGCAACTGGTCGGCATCGCGATGCTCCGCTACGTCCTCAAGGTGGAGCCGCTGGCGTCGCTGCCCGCCGACGTGGTCGCGGCCGCCGTCGCACCGACCCTCCAGCGTTATCTGACGGGTGCGCTCTCCCTGGAGGAGATCGCCGTCTCGCGGTAGGTGGCCATCGTGAACAGCAGCGTCACCAGGCCGAACGCGGCGGCCAGCACGATCACGCCCGTCCTGCCGTACCAGTCGAGCGCCGCGCCGCCGGCGAGACCGGCCATGAACAGCCCGAGGTACTGCGCGGACGACAGCAGCCCGAGCCCGATCGGCACGTTGTCGGGAACCGCGGCGACGGTCCTGAACTGCTGGGCGGGCACCACCAGCCAGCCGAGCGCGCCCCACAGGAACGCCCAGCCGAGCGCGATCGGCAGCGCGAGGTTCGCGACGGGGATGAGGGCCATGAACACGGTGGACGCGGCCAGGCCCACCATGATCATCTTACGTGGGCCGTACGCGTCGGTGAGGCGTCCACCCAGTTGGTTGCCCACGACACCGCCCAGCCCCCATGCCCACAACACCGCGGGCAGCGGCAGGTCGAACAGCGACCCGATGTAGGTGTACGCGGTGAACGCGGCCGCGAACATCAGCAACTGCGTGACCAGCACCGCCAACACCCGCCGGTCCCCCAGCGGCGTGAAACGCTCCTTCAGCCGCCCCGACGCCGGAATCCTGAGCTCGGGCACCACGGCCGCCACCCAGGCGAGCCCGACCACCCCGAGTCCCACCACGAGCCAGAGCGTGGCCCGCCAGCCGGCGGCCGAGCCCAGCCAGGTGCCGAGCGGCACCCCGATCGCCGACGAAACACTCAATCCGCCCATGACCAGCGCGAGCGCGCGGCCGCGGCGCTCCGGCGCGGTCAGCGCGTTGGCCACGCCCGACGCGGTCGGCGTGAACATGGCCGCCCCGGCGGCGGCGATCACCCGGGTGGCCAGGACCAGCGGGTACGTCGCGGCGAACGCGGTCAGCACGTTGCCCAGCACGAAGACGCTCAGGGCCAGGAGCAACAACCTCTTGCGCGGCATGCGGGCGGTCAGGGCGGCGAGCGGGGGCGACAACACCGCGTACGCCAGCGCGAAGACCGTCATCAACTGCCCCGCCGCCGACGGTGAAACCGCCAGATCCGCCGAGATGGGCGCTAAGAGCCCGGCGGTCACGAATATGCCAGTACCGATCGCGAAATTTCCGACAGCCAGCGGAAAGAGCCGCGCACTCATGAAGCCTCCAGCAAATGTTGGATGCCCATCAAACTGTCTTATAGTTGGATAGTTGTCAAACCATAAGACAGAGGTAGGGTTCACCCATGCGTCTGCTCCCGCATCCCGCCACCGAGGACATCGAGCTCACCGAGGTCCTGCGGGCGCTGGCCGACCCGGTCCGGCTCGAGATCGTCGTCCGGTTGTCCGTGGCGGGCGAGTTGAACTGCACCGTCGCCGGCGACGACCTCGGCGTGCACAAGTCGACGGCCTCACACCATTACCGGACCCTGCGCGAGGCTGGCGTGGTGCTCACCAAGCAGGAAGGCAGGCTCAAGTTCATGAGCCTGCGCCGCGACGACCTGGAGTCCCGCTTCCCCGGCCTGCTCGACTCGATCCTGGCCGCGACCACATCCCATGTCCGCTTCTGACCCGCTGCCCATCCACCACGTCCTGCCCGAGCTGCTCGCCGTGCTCGAGCGGCACGGCACCGCCGTGCTGACCGCACCGCCCGGCACGGGCAAGACGACGGTGGTGCCCCTGGCGCTGGCCGAGGCGGGGATGCGGGTGCTGGTGGCCGAGCCGCGGCGGCTGGCCGTACGCGCGGCGGCCCGGCGGATGGGCGTGAGCTACACGATCCGCGGTGAGCGCCACACGGGCGCGAACCCCATGGTCGAGGTGGTCACGACCGGCGTGCTGCTCCAGCGGCTCCTGCGGGACCAGGAACTGGCCGGGGTCGACGCGGTCATGCTGGACGAGTGCCACGAGCGGCACCTGGACGCGGACACGGCATTGGCGTTCCTGCTGGACGTGCGCGACACGCTCCGCCCCGACCTGCGCCTCATCGCCACCTCCGCCACCGCCGACGCCGCGCCCTGGTCCCGCCTGCTCGGCGGCCCGGTCGTGACGGCCACCGGGACCGCGTATCCGGTCGAGACGGTGTGGGCCCCCTCCCCGCGCCCGGTCGCCCCGCCACACGGCCTGCGCGTGGACCCCGCGTTCCTGTCCCACGTGGCTTCCGTGGTCCGCCGCGCTTGGGCCGAACGCGACGGCGACGTGCTGTGCTTCCTCCCCGGGGTGGGCGAGATCGCCAAGGTGGCGGCGGCACTCTCCGACGTCCCGGAGGTCCTGCAGGTGCACGGCCAGGCCCCGGCCCACGTCCAGGACGCCGTCCTGTCGGCGGGGCGGGCGCGCCGGGTGGTCCTGGCCACCTCCGTCGCCGAGTCGAGCCTGACCGTTCCCGGCGTCCGGGTGGTCGTGGACTCGGGGCTGGCGCGCGAGCCGCGTACGGACCATGCCCGGGGTCTGGGGTCGCTCACCACGGTCAGGGTCTCCAAGGCGGCCACCGGCCAGCGGGCGGGGCGTGCGGGCAGGGAGGCGCCCGGCACGGTGTATCGGTGCTGGACCGCCGCCGACCACGAGCGCCTGGCCGACCATCCGCGCCCCGAGATCGTGCTCGCGGACCTGACCGGGTTCGCGTTGCAGGCGGCCTGCTGGGGTGATCCGGACGCCTCCGGCCTGGCGCTCCTGGACCCGCCGCCACCGGCCGGGATGTCCGCCGCGACCCGCACGCTGGCCGAGCTCGGCGCCCTCGGGCCGGATGCCAGGGTGACGGAGCGTGGGCGGCGGATGGCGCTCGCAGGCGTGCACCCGCGCCTGGCCAGGGCGCTGTTGGATCTGGGGCCGCGCGCCGCCGAGGTGGTGGCGCTGCTGTCCGAGCAGTTGCCGCGCGACGCGGGGGACGACCTGGTGGAGGTCTGGCGCACGGCTCTCCGTGGCAGATCCGGCTTCGCCGCACGCTGGCGCCGGGAGGCTCAGCGTCTCCGCAGAGCGGCCACCCAGGCCCGCAACCCGGATCCGCCTGCCACCCCGGCGCCCTCGACGTGCCAGCCCGGTGGTCTGGAACCACCGGCGCGCGAGGCAGGCGGCGCGACCACACAGGACGTGCTGGCCGGGATGGCCGTGGCGCTGGCGTTTCCCGAGCGGGTGGCGCGGCGGCGTGGCGGCGGCTATCTCATGGCGTCCGGCACCCGGGCCCAGCTGCCCGACGGCTCCCGGCTGCAGACCGCCGAATGGCTGGCCATCGCGGTCGCCGACCGCCCCACCGGGTCCGCCTCGGCCCGCATCAGGCAGGCGGTCGCGATCGATGAGGACATCGCCAGGCTGGCGCACCCCACCACGACAGAAGACGAAGTCGAGTGGCGGGTCCCGCCGGGCGAGCGTCGCGGCGACGTCTCCGCCCGCAGGGTCGAGCGCATGGGCGCCATCGAGCTGTCCTCGACCCCGCTCAAGGACGCCGACGTCCGCGAGGCCATCCTGTACGGCCTCCGCACCGAGGACGTCCTGACCTGGACGAAACAGGTCAAGGACCTCAGGGACCGCCTGGCCTTCTGCCACCGCGCGATCGGCCCCCCGTGGCCCTCGATGGACACGCTCATCGACCTGGCGGACCAATGGCTGGAACCCGAGCTGTCGAGAGCCCGCCGCCGCGCCGACCTGGAACGCCTCGACGTCGCCCAGGCGCTCAAACGTCTGATCCCGTGGAGCGAACGCCTGGAGAAGGTCGCCCCCGAGCGCATCGAGGTGCCCAGCGGCTCCCACATCCGTGTGGACTACTCGGGCGAGCAGCCGGTGCTGGCGGTGAAGCTGCAGGAGCTGTTCGGCTGGCAGGAGACGCCGGAGATCGCGGGCGTGCCGGTCCTGGTGCATCTGCTCTCCCCCGCGGGCCGGCCGGTGGCGGTCACCGCGGACCTGGCGTCGTTTTGGCGGGACGCCTACCGTTCCGTACGCGCCGAACTCCGCGGCCGCTACCCCAAGCACCCCTGGCCGGAGGACCCGCTGACGGCCGTCCCCACGAACCGGACCCGCAGATGACCATCCCACTCTCGCCACCAGGTGGGAAAAGCTGCACACTCTAGACATGTTGTGGGCAGGCAGGACCGCCACCGAGATCGCGACGGCCGTCCGGCGCGGCGAGGTCTCGGCCACGACGGTCGTCGAGGAGCATCTGCACGTCATCTCCGCACGGGACCCCGAGGTGGGAGCCTTCCGGCTGGTCAGGGAGCAGGCCGTGGAGGAGGCGCAGGCCGTGCAGAAACGTCCCGACCTGGCGCAGTTGCCGCTGGCCGGCGTTCCCGTCGCGGTGAAGGACAACCTGGAGGTGGCGGGCGAGGCCACCCGCGGCGGCTCCGCCGGCACCGCGGACGTGCCCGCGCGGGCGGACCACGCGACGGTCGCGCGGCTGCGCGCGGCAGGCGCGGTGGTCGTCGGCCTGACCAACCTGCCCGAGCTGGGGCTCGTGGCGTTCGGCGACAGCGCGTACGGCATCGTGCGCAACCCCTGGGACCGGACCCGCACGACCGGCGGCTCGTCCTCGGGCAGTGCGGCGGCCGTGGCGGCGGGCATGGTGCCGATCGCGCTCGGCAACGACGGCATGGGCTCGCTGCGCATCCCGGCGGCGGCCTGCGGCGTGCTGGCCATCAAGCCGGGCGCCGGTGTCGTGCCCCCGCCGGCCAACGACTGGGATCGGCTGACGGAGAACGGCCCGCTGGCCACGACCGCGTCCGACCTGTCGCTCGCGCTGTCCGTGCTGGCCGCCGACCCGTCGCTGGCCGAGGCATGGCGTGGCGGCCGCCGGGTGGATCCACGCCCGCCCATGCTGCGCTCGGTCTGGGCGGACGACGAGGAGGTGTGGGAGCCGCCGCCACCGGACAGCCAGGAGCTGTTCGACCTGCGGGTGGCGTACGCGCCTCAGCCGCTGCCGATCGGCCTGCCCATGGACAAGGAGTTCCAGGCGGCGGTGCGCGCGGCGGCGGAGACGTTGCGGGTGGCCGGGCACACGGTGGTCGAGCACGGCCACCGGCTGCCTGCCTGGCTGGGCCCGGCCGCGGTCGCCACCTGGCTCGGCCAGGCCGCGACGGCGGCGGACGACCTGGACAGCCGGAGTGTGGAGCGGCGCACCCGGGCGCTGGCCCGCGCCGGCCGGGTGCTGGGCCGGCTCAAGCTGAACGGCGTACGCGGACGTGAGCGCTGGAGCGCCTATGGGGCCGATCAGTGGTTCGGCGACGCGGACGTGCTGATCACGCCCGTGCTGGGCACCATCCCGCCCAGGGCGGACCGCTGGGGCGAGCGCGGGCTGGTTCGCAACGTGCTGGCGAACCTCAGGTTCGCCCCCGCCACGGGCGCCTGGAACATGTGCGGCTGGCCCGCGATCAGCGTGCCCATCGCCACCCACTCCAGCGGCCTGCCGATCGGCGTGCAGCTCATCGCCCCGCCCGGCGGCGAGCCGCACCTGCTCGGCCTGGCCGCCCAGCTCCAGTCCGCCCACCCCCCGGTGCGGCCACGCGGCTACCACTGACCGCCCGGGGGGTGAACGGCTCAGATCCCGACCGGGTGCCAGACGGTCTTGGTCTCCAGGAACCGGGTCATCCGCCCGATCCCCGGGTCGGCCGTCCAGTCCTCCTGGGCGGGCCGCAGGACCCGCTTGAGGTTGTCCGCAGCCGCCTGCTCGCAGCGCAGCGCCAGATCGGCGTCCGCCACCCCGGTCAGGTCGAGCCCGTTGACGTCCATGTGGCCCGCCAGCCAGGGCGCGAGCTCGGCCTGCTTGCCGGTGAGCACGTTGACGACACCGCCGGGCAGGTCGGACGTGGCCATGACCTCGGCCAGGGTGATCGAGGCGAGCGGAGACGGCTCGGAGGCCACGACCACGCAGGTGTTGCCGGTGACGATCACCGGCGCGACCACCGACACCAGCCCGAGCAGCGGGTCGGCCGGCGCGACGATCGCGACCACCCCGGTCGGCTCGGGTGAGGACAGGTTGAAGTAGGGGCCCGCGACCGGGTTGGCCGCCCCGTGCACCGAGGCGATCTTGTCGGACCACCCGGCGTACCAGACGAGCCCGTCCACCGCCGCGTCCACCGCCTCCAGGGCCGCCCTCTTACCGCCGCCCACCTCCTCGGCGAACTGGGCGCGCCGCCCCTCCAGCATCTCGGCGACGCGATAGAGGATCTGCCCCCGGCTGTAGGGGGTCGCGCCCGACCAGCCGGGGAACGCCTTGCGCGCCGCCACCACGGCGTCGCGGGCGTCCTTGCGCGAGGCATGCGAGGCGTTGGCGAGGAATTCGCCCTTGGGCGAGGTCACGGGGTAGGACCTCCCACTCTCAGAGCGCGGGAACGCCCCGCCGATGTACAGCTTGTAGGTCTTTCTGACGGACAGCCGGCTCATCGACCCTCCTGCGAGGTATGGACGGGGACGAAGACCTGGCCGCACCGGCTCACGCCGCAGCGGTGGGCGTACCAGCCAGTGCGTACCGGACGACCGGCCCGCGCGAAAGCGTGGCCCCGGGTGGCCTGCGCACGCCGTTTCCTACGCCCGAAGCGGCGATGCTCACACGTCAAGGTAGGCCTCCAAGCCGAGCAAGCCGCCCTCGCGGCCATACCCGGACTCCTTGTAGCCGCCGAAGGGAGAGGCGGGGTCGAACTTGTTGAACGTGTTGGCCCAGACCACACCGGCCCTGAGCTTGTCCGCCATCCACAGGATGCGCGAGCCCTTCTCAGTCCAGATGCCCGCGGACAGCCCATAGGGGGTGTTGTTGGCCTTCTCGACGGCCTCGGCAGGGGTACGGAAGGTCAGCACGGAGAGCACCGGGCCGAAGATCTCGTCCCTGGCGATCGTGTGCGACTGCGCCACGCCGGTGAAGATCGTCGGCGGGAACCAGAAACCCTTGTCCGGCAGCTCGCAGGCGGGCGACCAGCGAAGCGCCCCCTCCGACTCGCCGATCTCGGACAGCTCACGGATCTTGGCGAGCTGGTCGGCGGAGTTGATGGCGCCGACGTCGGTGTTCTTGTCCAGCGGGTCCCCGACCCGCAGCGTGCCGAGCCTGCGCTTGAGTGCGTCGAGCAGCTCGTCCTGGATCGACTCCTGCACCAGCAGCCGCGAGCCCGCGCAGCACACATGTCCCTGGTTGAAGAAGATGCCGTTGACGATGCCCTCGACCGCCTGGTCGAGGGCGGCGTCCTCGAACACGATGTTCGCGGCCTTGCCGCCCAGCTCCAGCGTCAGCTTCTTGTCGGTGCCCGCCACCGCGCGCGCGATGATCCGGCCGACCTCGGTGGAGCCGGTGAAGGCCACCTTGTTGACGTCGGGGTGCGCGACCACGGCTGCGCCGGTCTCGCCCGCGCCGGTCACGATGTTGACCACGCCCGGCGGCAGGTCGGCCTGCCGGCAGATGTCGGCGAACAACAACGCGGTCAGCGGCGTGGTCTCGGCCGGCTTGAGCACGACCGTGTTGCCGCAGGCCAGCGCGGGCGCGATCTTCCAGGCCAGCATGAGCAGGGGGAAGTTCCACGGAATGACCTGCCCGGCCACGCCCAGCGGCTTCCTTCCGAACCCGGCGTATTCCAGCTTGTCCGCCCAGCCCGCGTAGTAGAAGAAGTGCGCCGCGACCAGCGGCAGGTCGACGTCGCGCGACTCGCGGATCGGCTTGCCGTTGTCCAGCGACTCCAGCACCGCGAGCTCGCGGGCCCGCTCCTGGATGATGCGCGCGATGCGGAACAGGTATTTCGCCCGCTCGGCGCCGGGCAGCGCGCTCCAGACCCCGAACGCCTTACGCGCCGCCTGCACGGCCCGGTCCACGTCGTCGGACGTGGCGGTGGCGATCTCGGCCAGCTTCTCCTCGGTCGCCGGGTTGATCGTCTTGAACGTGGGGCCCGAGCCGTCCACGAACTCGCCGTTGATGAACAGTCCGTACGCCGGCTTGATGTCGACGACGTCGCGCGACTCGGGCGCGGGTGCGTACTCGAAGATCGCCATCATCAGTCCAGGGTGAAGTAGTCGGGACCGGCGTATCGCCCGGTGGCCAGCTTCTGGCGCTGCATCAGCAGGTCGTTGAGCAGCGACGAGGCGCCCAGCCTGAACCAGTCGGGCGTCAGCCAGTCGTCGCCGGCCGTCTCGTTGACCAGCACCAGGTTTTTGATCGCGTCCTTGGTGGTGCGGATGCCGCCCGCGGGCTTGACCCCCACCTGACGGCCCGTCGCGTCGCGGAAGTCGCGCACCGCCTCGAGCATGATCAGCGTGACGGGCGGCGTGGCCGCGGGGGACACCTTGCCCGTGGAGGTCTTGATGAAGTCGGCGCCCGCCAGCATCGCCAGCCACGACGCCCGCCGCACGTTGTCGTAGGTCGCCAGCTCGCCGGTCTCCAGGATCACCTTCAGGTGCGCCGCGCCGCACGCGGCCTTGACCGCGACGATCTCCTCGAAGACCTTCAGGTAGTCGCCGGACAGGAACGCCCCGCGATCGATCACCATGTCGATCTCGTCGGCGCCCGCGGCGACGGCCAGCGCCGTGTCGCTCACCTTGACCTCCAGCGACGAGCGCCCGCTGGGGAACGCGGTCGCCACCGAGGCCACCTTCACCCCCGACCCGCGCAGCGTCTCGGCGGCCACGGCGACCAGGTCGGGATAAACGCAGACGGCCGCCACCTTAGGGGCGTCGCCGCCGGGGCGCACGGCCTTGATGCACATCGCGCGCACCTTGCCTGCCGTGTCCGCGCCCTCGAGAGTGGTCAGGTCGACCATGGAAATGGCCAGGTCAATGGCCTTGGCTTTGGCGGTTGTCTTGATCGATCGGGTGCCGAGCATGGCCGCCCGCTGGTCTGCGCCGACCCGGTCGACGCCGGGCAGGCCGTGCAGGAATGCCCGTAGCGTCGCGCCGGACGCGGCTACGTCCGCGAGCGAAGTCGTCAAAGTTGACACCATCACAGCATCGCCGACCAGGGCCTCCTCCTCCAAACCGGACCACCTTAGGACGCCGTGCGGCCGGTCCTAGGTATGCCGAGCTGCTTCTACGCCCAGAGATAAGGCATCCACCCGATGTGGCGTACCTGGCCTTAGACCGACTCTTAAGGATGTCAGCAGACGAAAGAGGAGACAGAGTGATGAATCCCGAGATCGAATACGAGCTCATGAAGAGCCACATGAGCGAGCTGCGCAAGGCGGCGGCCGAGCACCGGCGCGCACGTGAGGCGGAGCGGGGCAACAAGTCCGAGCGCCGCTCAGTCTTCGGCAAGCGCCGTTCCTCATGACCGCCCCACGAGAGCCCGGCCACTACCTCCCTCGTGGCCGGGCCTCTATGCCTCCGTAGAACCCCTAAATGCGTCGAAAACCGTCTGTGAGGCATGACATGCTTGATGACATGCGGGGACGTTCTGTCAGTCCCGTCTTCGTCGGACGGGAGGAGGAGCTGGGGGCTCTCTCCGACAGCTTCGACGAGGCCAAAAAGGGCAAGGTGACAGCCGTCCTGCTCGGGGGCGAGGCCGGCGTCGGCAAGACCCGTTTGGTGCAGCGCTTCACCGAGCGCTGCGGCGCCGACGGCGCGCACGTGTTGTTCGGCGGGTGCGTGGAGTTGTCCACCGAGGGCCTGGCCTACGCGCCCTTCACCGCGGCGCTGCGGCAGCTCGTCAGGGAGCAGGGCCCCGCCGCGGTCGCCGGGTTACTCCCGGAGGGCGCCCAGCGCGACCTGGCCCGGCTGTTGCCCGAGTTCGGCGAGCCCAGCGGCGACGGCGAGACCGACACCGGCCGCGCGCGGCTCTTCGAGCAGTTCCTCACGCTGCTGGAACGTCTGGCCGACGCCCGCCCGACGGTCCTCGTCATCGAGGACATCCACTGGGCCGACCGCTCCAGCCGCGACCTCATCGCCTTCCTCAGCCGCAACCTGCACATTCCGCAGGTGCTGATCGTCATGACCTATCGCTCGGACGACCTGCACCGCCAGCACCCGCTCCGGCCGGTGCTGGCCGAGCTGGGCCGGGTGAACGGCGTGCACCGGCTCGACCTGCCCCGCCTGTCGCGCGACGAGGTCGCCCAGCAGATGACCGGGATCCTCGGCAAGGTCCCCGAATACAGCAGCGTCGAGAACGTCTACGAGCGCAGCGAGGGCATCCCGCTGTTCGTCGAGGCCATGCTGGAGAGCGGCGAGGACTGCACGTTCCCCGAGACCATGCAGGACCTGATACTCAACTCCGTCGAGCGGCTGCCCGAAGAGACCCAGCGGGTGCTGCGCATCGCCGCGGCCGGCGGCATCCGGGTCGGCCACGCGCTGCTGGCCGCCGTGAGCGGCCTGTCCGACGTCGAGCTGGAGAGCGCGCTGCGCCCGGCCATCGCGGGCAACGTCCTGCAGGTCGCCGACAACCGCGCGTACGTCTTCCGGCACTCGCTCATCCGCGAGGCCGTGCACGACGAGCTGCTGCCCGGCGAGCACCAGCGCCTGCACGCCAGGTTCGCCGAGGAGATCTCCAAGGACCGCACGCTCGTCCCGATGGGCCGTGCCCCCGTCGAGCTGGCCCATCACTGGTACGGCGCCCGCAACGACCTCTGGGCGCTGATCTCCGCGTGGGAGGCGGCGCAGAAGTCCTTCAAGGCGTTCGCCTACACCGAGGCCGTGCCCCTGCTCGAACGCGTGCTCATGCTCTGGGATCGGGTCCCCGACGCCGCCGAGCGCATCGGCGCCGACCACACTGCCGTGCTGGAGCGGGCCGCCGAGGCCGCGCAGGCCGGCGGCGAGGTCGACAAGGGCATGAAGTTCGTCAAGGCCGCCCTGTCCGAGCTGGACGAGACCCGCGAGCCGGGCCGCGTGGCACAGCTGATCGTCCGGCGGGCCGGGTTCAAGATGAACAAAGGCCAGATGGGCGTCATCGAGGAGTTCCGGCACGCCCTGCGGCTCGTCCCCGAGGACAGCCTCGACCGGGTCGAGGTCCTCACTCCACTGAGTCGGCACCTCATGCTGCGCGGGGAGACCGCCGAGGCGAGCGAGATCATCGCCGACGGCCTGCGCCTGGCCAGGGAGCACGGCGACCGGTGCCTCGAGGCCGACCTGCTGCTGAACCTGGCGCTCGGCCACTCGCTCAACGGCGAGCTCGAGTCCACCATCGCGGTCAACGAGCAGGCAATGGAGATCGGGAACCAGGAGCGCTCCGGCCGCATCATCACCCGGGCGATCGGCAACAACATCGACGCGCTGATCGACCTGGGCCGCGCGGACGAGGCCATACGCCTGTCCGAGCAGGGCTGGAAGATCGCCAAGGAGTACGGCAGGCTGCGCGGCAGCGGCCTGTTCATCAAGAACAACTGGGCCGAGGCGCTGGAGTCGGTCGGCCGCTGGGACGAGGCCATCGAGCTCGTCGAAGCCGCACTGAGCCATGGCCCCAACCTGCGCACCCGATACGCCCTGCTGCGGGTGCGCGCCGACATCGCCCTGGCCAGGGGCGAGCTGCAGCTGGTCGAGAGCCTCCTGTCCGAGATCGGCGTGCTCAAGGACCGCGCCGAGGACTTCGTCCAGGACATCACCAGCAACGCACGCCTGCGCATCGGCTGGCACCTGCTGCGGGGTGAGCCCGGCGCCGCGCTGACCGTGGCCGAGCAGGTGCTCGCCCTCCCCAAGCAGTCGTCCAAGGCCATGCTGGGCTGGCGGCTGCTCGCCCTGCTCCGCATCGTCTGCGACGCCGTCGAGACCATCGAGCCCGAACGGGCCGCGGCGGTCCGCGCGCACGCCGCCGCCGTGGCGGCCGAGCTGTCGGTGATCGGTCCTGTCGTGGATGCCTACCGGCTGTCCTACATCGGCGACTTCGACGCCGCAGCCGCCGGCTGGGAGCGGCTCAAGCGCCCGCACAACCAGGCCAAGGCCCTGTTCCGGGCGGCCGCGGCCGCCGCGCGGGCCGGCGACCGCGAGGGGGCGGCCGCCCGGCTGAAGGTGGCGCTTCCGCTGGCCCAGGCGCTGCGGGCCAACCCGCTGGTCGAGGAGATCGAGACGCTGTCGCGGCGGGTGGGCGGCGCGCCTGCCCAGGAATCGTCGGAGTTGCTGACACCGCGTGAGCTGGAGGTCCTGCGGCTGGTCACCCAGGGTAGAACCAACCGGGACATCGCCGCCGAGTTGTTCATCTCGGTCAAGACGGTCAGCGTGCACGTGTCGAACATCCTGGCCAAGCTCGGCGTCACGACCCGCGGAGAGGCGGCCGCCGCCGCCCACCGCCTGTCCTTGACCTCGTAGGGGTTCCTAGAGAAAAGCCTCCACCAGCAGGGCCACGCCGAAGACGGCGAAGGCCGCGGCGGCGCCGTACCGGATGATCTTCTCGGGGAGGTGCTTGCCCAGCAGGCGGCCGACGAGGATGGCCAGGGCGTCGGCCGCGACCATGCCGACGGTCGAGCCGATCCAGGTGCCGACCCAGCCGTGCTGTGTCGCGAGCGTGATCGTGGCCAGCATCGTCTTGTCGCCCAGCTCGCTCAGGAAGAACGCCACGGTCACCGCGATCAGGGCGTTCCTGGTAGTGCGCTGGGCCTTGCGCGACTCCTCCTCGGTCAGCTCGTCACCGCGCAGCGTCCACCCGGCGAAGCCGAGGAAGGCCAGCCCGGCCACGACCGCGATCGCGGTCGTGGGCAGCGCGTCCCCGATGAGGCCCCCGACGGCCACGCTCACCAGGTGCACGACGGTCGTGGCGATCGTGATGCCCAGGAGCACGGGCCAGGTCTTGAAACGGGTCGCGAACGTCATCGCCATGAGCTGGCTCTTGTCACCGAGTTCGGCCACGAAAATGACGGCGAGGCTGATCCAGAACGCTTCCAACGGTCCTCTTCCGCGCCACCAGGCCGGAAGCAGGCACCCGGGGAGTTTTCGGGCATGACTTCGGCCCGGCAGCGTCTTCATCCAGACGGCTGCCAGGCCGAAGGTCTCGTCCGCCCGTTGAAAGGCCCGCGTGACCGGGCGCGCGAACGCGCCAGTGTGTCGATCACACGATTGGGACTACTCCCCCTCGGCAATTCCAGAACACCATAACAGCCCCGCCGGGACGCCTATTCCCCCAAGGCGCAGCCGACCAGCACCGGCTCGTTGACCAGCGTGACGCCGAACTTCTCCCGCACCCCGTCCCGCACCTCACACGCCAGCGCGAGCAGCTCGGCGGTGGTGGCGGCTCCCGTGGGGTTGGTCAGGGCCAGAGTGTGCTTGGTGGAGATCCGTACGGGCCCGCGCTCATACCCCTTCGGAAAGCCCGCCTGCTCGATCAGCCACGCGGCGGGCACCTTGAGCGAGCCGTCGGGCATCTCCCAGCGCGGATGGCCGGGCGCCAGGGTCGCCAGCTCCGCCGCCTGCTCGGCGGTCAGGATCGGATTGGTGAAGAACGAGCCGGCGCTGCGGGTGTCAGGATCGTCCGGATCGAGCACCATGCCTTTGCCCCGCCGCAACCCCAGGACGGCCTCACGGGCCTGCGCCAGCGGCACCCGGTCGCCGAGCTCGACCCGTAGCAGCCCGGCCAGCTCCTTATAGGCCACAGGTCCTGACATTTCGGAAACCTTCAGCACGTACGTCACCGCCAGCACCACATACCGCGCCAGATCCCGCTTGAAGGCACTGTCACGGTAAGAGAACCCGCACTGCCGCGCCTCCAGATCCACCACCTGCCGGGTGCGGCGATCGTAAGCACGCACGCACCTGACGGTCTGGGAGACCTCCTGCCCGTACGCGCCGACGTTCTGGATGGGCGTGGACCCCACTAGCCCGGGAATGCCGGACATGCACTCGATGCCCGACCAGCCCTCCGCCACCGCGCGGGCCACGAACGGATCCCAGTCCTCGCCCGCTTCGACCGTGACCAGCACCTCATCGCCGTCACGTGAGACGGACACCCCGCTGGTCGCGACCTTGATGACGAGCCCGTCGAACCCCGCGTCCGCCACCACGACGTTGCTGCCTCCACCGAGCACCAGCGTGGGCACCGCGGTCATGTCGGCCTCGGCGATCAGGGACACGAGCTGCTCCGCCGTGGTGGCCTCGGCGAATTCGCGGGCGGGACCGCCCAGACGCAGCGTGGTGTACGGCGCGAGCATTTCCATGGGCACCTAGCTTATGAGGCGCTCAGCATGCGCAGCACCCCGTCATAGTTACGCCGCGACTCGCGCTCCTGGTAGTCGGCCGGGACGTCGTGCGTGCCGAGCCGCTCCACCGGCGGCGGCCCCGGAGGCACGACCAGCTCCCCCCGCAGGCCGAGCGACAGCTCCAGGTCCGCGTGGCGGCCGTAGTGGGCGTCCTCGGGCAGCGCACCGAGCGCGGCCGATCGGCGTACCGCCATGAGCTCGCCGGTCAGCGCCGGCACCCTGCCCGGGCCGGCCTCACGTCCGTCGGACGGGTCCACACCCCGCCACCCGGCGGCCACCGCCCCTTCCACGACGGCCGCGACCAGCGGGGTCAGCGCGTCGCCGCGGAGCACGAGCGAGGTCTCCATCAGCACGTGTACGTCCGACTCGTCCAGCCGCAGCAGTTTGGCCCGGCTCTCGCCCCAGGTCGCCGTGCCTCCTCGCCAGTGCGGCCGCTCGGCCACGTGCCAGACCGCGACGCGGTGCGGGTAGCGCTCGGCCAGGTCGTCCAGCACGTCACCGGCGCCGTCGAGGTTGCCCAGGTCGAGCGCGAGCACCTGCACGTCCGTGTGGTCGATCACCGACTGCACGCAGGTACGCACATCAGCGGGCCAGCCGTCGGCGAGCAGGCCCACCGTGGTCGTGATGTCCTTGATCTCCATGCGCTGCCGCTCGGCGTTGACGCCCAGGTCGTCGAGGCGGTTCGTGGCCAGTGCGGCGTCCCAGGTGCGCTGGGCGTGCAGCATCGCGTCGCCAGGGTCGCCCGTGTCGCCATGCTGGCCCGGGTCGCCGGAGAAGCCCAGCTCGGCGGCGGGGCTGGGGCGGGCGTGCGTGCCCGAGCCCGCCCGCGGCTTGGCCCCGGCCGTGCCCACCCCGGTCGCGGCGCCGCCCGTGGTGTCCCGTCCGGTCCCCGAACTACCCGCCACCTGCTCCAGGCGCGCGGGCCGCAGCCGCCCGGGCTGCTTGGCGTCGGTCACGGCGGAGACGGGGATCGACCGGACCGTGGGCCATACCTGTCGCGCAGCTTCACTCATAGGCACACGGGTACCCGAGAGCCACCGGACCTATCATCGCGCGTCAGGACAGCTGGACCACCGCGCGAGCCTTGGACAGCACCTTGGCCTCGGCCGACTTGGCCGTCAGGCCGATGACCACGCGCTTGTCCTGGAGCTTCTCCTCCACGACCCCGCTCACCGAGATCGTCGCCCCTTGATCGTCATCGGGCACGACCACCATCGACGAGAACCGCACGCCGAAGTCCAGCACCGCACCGGGATCCCCCACCCAGTCGGTGACGAACCGCCCGGCCTGCGCCATCGTGTACATCCCATGCGCGATCACATCAGGCAGCCCGACCATCTTGGCGAACCGCTCGTTCCAGTGGATCTGGTTGAAGTCCCCGGAAGCACCGGCGTACATCACCAGGTCGAGCCTGCGCACGTTGTAGTCCACGGCCGGGATCTCCTGCCCCACCTCGACCTCGTCGTACTTCACCGTGGCGCCCATCAGCCGGCCCCTCCACGCTCGACGATCGTGTTGTAGGTGACGCAGACCGGCTCGCCCTCGACGGTCGCGACGTCACTGCGCACCGTCAGCAGCTCGTTGCGCCCGGCGGTCCGGATGTCGGTGATCGTGGCGATGCTGACCAGCTGATCGCCGGCGTAGACGGGGCGTACGTACTCGAAACGCTGCTCGCCGTGGACCACCATCGCGAAGTTCAGCCCGAGATCCGGATCCACCAGCGCGTCGCCGCCGCTTTGCAGGCTGAACACGATGGGGAACGTCGGCGGCGCGATCACGTCGCGGTAACCGGCGGCCTGGGCGGCTTCTTTGTCGCGGTAGATCGGGTTGGCGTCGCCGATCGCGGCCGCGAACTCCCTGATCTTCACCCGGCTGACCTCGTAGGGGGCGCTGGGCGGGTAGGTCCTGCCCACGAAGTCACGGTTCAAGGCCATCAGTGCTCCCTCGCAATGTCCCTCGTCCGAGCGCTGCTGAGGCCGACGGTAACAGAACAAGGTTCGGCTGTCGCCGGTGATGCCTGCTCTTTACGCGATGCCGCGGCCGGGCCGACGCGCACCCGCGGGGTGAGGCGGGCACCGGCGTGCAGACACGACAAACCGGCGCCCACACCAGGACGCCGGTTGTGCGATATGAACGATGGAGAAGCCCCCGGAGAGCTATCGAGTCTCGCGGTGCGCGCGGTGCGTGCGGCAGTTGGGGCAGTATTTCTTCAGCTCAAGCCGATCCGGGTCGTTACGCCGGTTCTTCCGCGTGATGTAGTTGCGGTGCTTGCACTCCTGGCAGGCCAGCGTGATCTTCGGCCTAACGTCGGTGGCAGCCACTTGGGAGTGCCTTTCTACGTTCGGGACATGGACACGCCCATGCCCAGGCCTGCCGACCTGGGATTGGGCAGTAGCGGAGGCCGGACTTGAACCGGCGACACAACGATTATGAGCCGTTTGCTCTGCCTGACTGAGCTACTCCGCCTTGAGCCGGTATGGACCCGGCCTGTAGAGGATACCCGACGCAGGGAGCAGTTTCGTAACTCGCCCGATCGAGCAGGGTGCTCTCCGCAGTATGCCTCAGCAACCCCGAGAACCGAAATCCGAAAACAAGATACTACCTGCCGCCAATGACCCGGAGCGCCGCCGAGCAGCCGGTCAGACTCGGATGCCCGCCTTCCTCCACACCTTGAGCAGCCTGCGGGCCGAGCCGCCGATGGGGCCGACGGCCTCGTAGAGCACGTCGCGCGAGACCGGCTTGGCCTGCGCCACGGCGGTCACCGCGGCGTCCGCGGCGACGATCGTGTGCGAGCACACGCTCAGCAGGTAGCCGGGGATCTGCAGGCGCGGATCCGTGCAGCCCACCAAGGGGACGCCCACGGCGGCGACGACCGGGAACACCGTGCCCGGGATGCCGATGGCGGCCTCGGCCCGCGCCGACGCCTGGACCGAGGGAACGGAGCTGATCTCGTACCGCTCCCACAACGAGCGGTCCTCGCGCGGGTGCAGCCCCACCAGGATGTGCTTGCCGGCCGCCGCGAGCCGCTCGGCGGCGGCCAGGAGCAGCTCGGTGCCCGGGGCCGAGCCGCCGGTCTGGCTGGACCTGGTCACGCTGGTGAGCACCAGCACGGTGCCGGGTTCGGGGGTGTGCCGGGGCAGGTCGTCGGTCTGCGGCGTGCCCACGACCGTGATCGGGCGGCGCGTGCCCAGGTAGTCGTC
Organism: Nonomuraea sp. 10N515B; assembly: GCF_052245915.1. Taxonomy (NCBI): domain Bacteria; kingdom Bacillati; phylum Actinomycetota; class Actinomycetes; order Streptosporangiales; family Streptosporangiaceae; genus Nonomuraea; species Nonomuraea sp. 10N515B. The sequence goes on along the minus strand of NZ_JBQQBQ010000074.1, from coordinate 22,702 downwards.
GAACACCTTCGCCTCGGCCGGGGAGGACGCCGTGATCGCCCTGAGCCGGGAGCGGAATTCCGCCGCGCGGGGCGCCTCGACCGGGAGCTGGTATGCGAGCGAGCTGGCGATCATCGGCAGCCCGGGCAGCCGCGCGGCGCAGTCCGCGGGCCAGTCTCCCGCGCCCGTCACCACGAGCAGGTCCGCCGGCGGGATGCGGTCCGGTGTCGCCACCGTGACCGGGTCACCAGGCTTGATCCCGGACAGATCGGGCACCAGCTGCACGACCTCCCACCCCAGGCGGCGTGCCTCGGGCAGCAGGGGTGCCACGTGGTAGGTGCCCCAGGGCTCGTTGGTGGCGATCAGGACGCGGGGCGGCTTCCCGTTCGGCCGGGCGGCCGCGTGGGCCGCCGTGCCGCCCAGGACGGTGAGGCCCGTCGCGGACAGGGCGCCGGCGATGAGCGTACGCCGGGCGAGGCCGCGCTCCTTGACATCCGTGGTGTCATGAAATTTCACGAGATCGGAATCTAGGGGCCGGCCACGACCCGTCGATGAACACAGGATGTCGCCCGGGAGAACGAGGCAACCCGCTGGGTCGCGAGGAAGGCTCGAGAGCTAGCCAAGCCAGGCGCCCTTTCGGGCATTCCTGGTCCGAAAGGTGAGAAGGAAGCCCTCGAATGGCCTCATGACGATCTCAACGGTATCAGGCCGGGATCAGTTCGTGCAGGGTCCCAGGCGTGTACACCCGCGCGCCCGGCGGGAGATCGGCCGGAGCCTGCAGCCCGATGTAGGTGGTGCCCCCGGCCTGCTGCGAGCTCTTCGTCCGCAGCAGGCCGGCCAGATAGCGGACGCGCAGGTAGTCGCGTTCCACGATCGAGCGCACCAGCAGCGAGGCGGTGACCCGGTTGCCCTCCACCTGGTTGAAGCCGGGATGCCCCTTCAGGTAGAGATGCAGCCACTTCACCCGCCATGTGCCGTCGTCGCCGCGCAGGAAGACCAGGGGCAGCGCGATCCTGCCGGAGCCGCGCAGGTCGGACTTCATGCGTACGGTCCGCGGCTCGAACGGCCTGCCTTCCTGCGCGGCATCCCTGGTCATGTACCCGAAGAACGCCTCGGCGGCCTCGTCGAACCGTTCCCCGGCGTAGATGTTGACCTGCGGGATGATGATCGGCCGGGCCGCTTCGGCGAGACGGATGTTGATGAACTCCGACGCGCCGTCCGGCGCCTCGGTGAGGTCACCGGAGTACTCGGCGAAGCCGTTGGAGTAGTTCGTCCACGAGATGTGCGTAGGGTTGCCGTAGGAGGCGTCCAGCAGGAGAGCGGACAGGTCGTAGTCCGTGCGCCGCCGGGCCTGCCGCCAATGGACGAAGAACCTGAGCAATTCGCCGCCCACGGCCGACAGCGAGCCGCGCGGCAGCATGCCGAGCCCAGGCGCGACGGCCTTGCCGGATAACGGCAGTGCCACGTCGAGCACGTCAGGATCGACGATCAGCTCGCCCGGGTCGGGCAGGCGGCGGGCGATCTGCGTGTCCAGGATGTCCAGCGCCCGCGCGAGGACGTCCTCCTCCAGCGTCGATCGGGTGTCCGGGGTCGCCCACGCCCTGCCGTACCGGTTGGTGAAGACGCGGCCCGCGGTGGGGGCGAGCCGGTTCTGCAGGTGCTCGCGCAGGGACAGCAGGACACGGCCGGATGCACCGGCCGCGGCTCCCTCCGCGGCGTCCAGCACGGCCGACGCGGACAGGCCGGTCCGCAGCAGGTGGTCGAGGCGGCGCAGCAACGCGCCGGGCGCCCTCTCCAGCAGCCGGACGGCATCCGCGGTACGGCCCGCCGACAGGGCGGCCTCGACCCGGCTGTCGAAGCCGGCGGCCTCGCGTACGCCCCTGGCCACCTCGAAGACGTGGCCGGCCCGCGTCAGGTGCGGATAGTCATGGGGATGCAGCCGCTCGCCGAGCCGCTTCCACTGCTCGCGGTGGCGTGGCACGTCGCCGAGCTTGGCCGGAGTGGCGACCGCGTCCAGAGCCCGCAGGAGGGCGCGGCGCTCGGCGCGGCGGAAGGAGCGGAACCGGGCGGGCGCGGCCAGCGTGACATCGCCGCCGGAGCAGCCGCAGGCGAGCCGGAGCACGTCGGTGACCGTGTCCACGAGCAGCGGCCGGCCGGCGGCCAGCCGCACTTCGTTGACGATGGCGCGGTTCTCCCGCACCGGGATGCGCTCCGGCTCGTCGGCGCAGTACGACGCCAGCGAGCGCAACGCCGCCAGGTCCTCGGCGGCCGGCGGCGACTGCGAGCCCGCCAGCGAGAAGTAGAGCTCGCGTGCCTCCGCCTCCAGGCTTCCGCCCAGCTCCAGCACGGTCACCCGGTCGCCTGCCAGCGCGATCAGCTCAGCCTGCGCGGCCAGCAGGTCGGCGTAGGTGTGCTGGTAGCGGCCGTAGCCCGGCAGGGTCAGCAGGTTGAGCGTCTGCGGCTGGAGCCGCTCGGCGGCGACCGGGTCGAGCATGGTCTCACGCAGGAGGCCGGCCCAGAACTCCAGGGTGTCCGGCACGTTCTCGGGGAAGTCGATGAAGTACGCGTTGTGCTGGACATGGTCGCCCACCAGGCCGCGGACCGCCGCCAGGACGCGTACGCCGAGGTCCAGGACGGTCTCGCCGGGCAGCCCCGCCAGGCGTTCGAGCAGGGGCGCCGAGCACTTGAAGCCGACGCTCAGGAGCGCGGCGTCGAGCTGGCGGGCGGCCGCTTCTCCCCAGTCGGCGGGCGCGACGTCGGCGGGAGCGTCGATGGGAACTCGTAGCCGCCGGACGATGACGAGGCTTTCCAGAGTGCCCACTGACGCACCATATAGCCGACGCCTTCCCACCTTCTGCGGGTTTTCTGCCCCGCGATCACCAGCCGCGGCCGCGCCGGCGCCCCAGAACTGCACAAGCAGATGGAAGGCCGACCAGCCGCCGACGAATAGATCGTCAAATGCGAAACGCCCGGCACCAAGTAATCTTGGTCCAGGCGTCTTTCCTGTTCAGAGCGAGAGCCCCCAAACGGAATCGAACCGTTGACCTTCTCCTTACCATGGAGACGCTCTGCCGACTGAGCTATAGGGGCCTGTCCGTCGCTGCGGACAGGTGTAACCATACACGGCACTCAGCGATGATGCGAACTGGTGCCGGCCCTTACGATCTTCTCCGCCACCCGCCGCACGGGAAGCTCGATGATCTCGCACAGATCGGCCAAATCGACGTGTCTGGCCACCTCCGCCACGGAGGAGCAGTCCGCGACGACCCACCCGTGCCGGCGCACCCGCAGCACCTGCCGCCCGGCCCGCACGGCGCCCACGACCTCATAGCCGTCGAGCCCGACCCATCGCCTTTCCATAGCGGCACAGAGTAGCCGCAGGGTCTCTCAATTTTTTGCCGCCACAGGCGTTACAGCCATACCGAGTCGGCAGGTCGTCAGAACCGGTAGAAGCCCGCGAAGTCCTTCACCCGCGAGATGTCGTCGATCCGCACCACGGCTCCGGTCTCAGGCGCGTTCATCATCTTGCCCTGTCCCAGGTAGATGCCGACGTGGTGGGTTTTGACGGTTCTTTTGGTGATTTTTCCGAAGAAGACAAGATCGCCAGGTGCGGGCGCCGCGTCGACCCGCCGCATCCTCCGGACGTGATCATTGGTGTTCCCGGGCCCCAGCACGTCCTCTCCGTGCGCCAACGCGTACACCCACCGGGCGAACCCCGAGCAGTCGAGTCCGCGGGTCTTCGCGGCCGGGCAGGGTTTGATCCGGCCCTTGTAGCCCGTGCAGGTTCCCTTCGACGGCCCCGGCCGCTCCGCGTGGCCGCCGCCCCACGAGTACACGATGTCGCGCCGCTCGATCTCGTACGCGATCTGCACGATCCTCGGCAGCACGCGCGTGGCGAACGGCATGGAAGCCGTGGCGGTCAGCAGGATCAACACCGCCGCCACGGCTAACCGCCGCTTCATCCCGTCCCCCTCCAGCTGCTGTCGGGCTCCGGGATTTATCCTGCATTATCCGGCTTTAAGAGTGAGCTTCACCGAACCAACGGCGACGTTGATGCCGACCGTGCCCTTGGACGTGCGCGGCTTGGTGGTGAACGTGAACGTCACCTTCTTGCCGCGCGGCAGGTCCGCGATCGCGCAACGCACCGCCGTGCCGCTGTAGGTGCACCCCGGCGCCTTGATCACCCGCTGCCCGCCGAACGCCCGCCCGGACAGCTTGACGTTCGTGACGGGGTGCGGGCCGGTGTTGGCGACGGTGACCGTGTACGTCCTCCTGCTCTTCGCCGCCCCCGTCACCGACACCTCGGCCGGCGGGTTGGCCATGGCCTTGAGCTGGGATTCCGAGCCGTTGAACGCGTTACCGCCGCCGACCAGCGGCCCCTTGTCCGCCGACTGCCAGAAGGTGTGCTTCTTCCAGCTCTTCGGCAACTCCCCGGGATCGCTGCCCCACCGCGCGAGCCAGAGCGGGTTCGACGTGAACTTCGTGGAGTTGCCCGTGCAGGTCTGCCACCAGCTCGTCGTGGTGTAGATGATGGCGTGCCGGCCGGTTCGCGCCCGGTACCGCTTCGTGAAGTCCGTGAGCCAGCCGACCATGTCTTCCGTGGACAGGTCGTAACAGTTGTTCTTGCCGTTCCTGTCCTTGTAGGGGTTGTCCTCGATATCGAGCACCCCTTGCAACGTCTGGCCGTCGGCGATCCAGCTACCGCCGTTCTGGAGGAAATAATCGGCCTGCGTTACCCCATCGGATTCGTGCGGTTGCGCGAAGTGATATGCCCCCCGGAACAGCCCGGCCGCCGCGGCGCCGCCGAACTGGGCGTCGAATCGCGGGTTACGGTAGTTCGTCCCCTCGGTGGCATGGACGAACGCGAACTTGCCACCCCCGGAGGCGACGCCTGCCCAGTCGATGTCGCCGGTCCAATTGCTGACGTCGACCCCGGATACGCCGTCGGCCGCCTCGGCGACCCCGCCACCCAACCCCATCGCCGCGATTGCCGCGCATAACCAGACACGTTTCACGCCGGAGATCATTGCGGAGCTTGACACAATTCCGCAAGCCCGCTTCCTCCACGCCGCGGAACCGACGTCGAAATTTTCCGCCGCATTCGAAGAAACCGCACTTCAGAACCACAAAACTCGCGGTCGCCGGGATGTCACTCTGACGACGTTTCCGCAGGTGGGGGCCGTTTATGAACGTCACATTCGCGTTTGCCAAAGGCGATTTTGGCTGCGCAAACTTGGTTCGACTCTCAATCGAGCCCCGACCTGGGGTTTCTTCGCCATGCCCGCAGGAGGCCGACCATGATCCATGCCCGGGGCCTGACCCGAGTGTTCAAGCTCAAGAAGAAGGAGACCGTCGAGGCCGTCCGCGGCATCGACCTCGACGTCGAACCCGGCCAGCTCGTCGCGTTCCTCGGCCCGAACGGCGCGGGCAAGTCGACCACGCTGCGCATGCTCACCACCCTCCTGCCGCCCACCTCGGGCAGCGCCACGGTGGCCGGGCATGACGTGGCCAGGGACCCGACCGGCGTACGCTCCCGCATCGGCTACGTCGGCCAGCGCAACAGCGCGGGTGAGGACTTCCTCGCCCGCGACGAGCTGGTCACCCAGGGCCGCTGCTACGGCCTGCCCGTCAGGGAGGCGGCGGCCCGTGCCGACGAGCTGCTCGACCTGCTCGACCTGACGCCACTGGCCAAGCGCAGGCCGGGCACGCTCTCGGGCGGCCAGCGCCGCCGTCTCGACATCGCGCTCGGCCTCGTCCACCGCCCCGACCTGCTCTTCCTCGACGAGCCCTCGACCGGTCTCGACCCGAAGAGCCGCGCCGAGATCTGGCAGCACATCCTGCGGCTGCGGGAGACGTACGGGACGACGTTGTTCCTGACCACCCATTACCTGGAGGAGGCCGACAGCATGGCCGAGCGGGTGGTGATCATCGACAACGGCCGGATCATCGCGGACGGCACCTCGGAGCAGCTCAAGAACGACCTGGCCGGCGACCACATCACGCTCACCACCGGCACGGAGGAGGAGGCGCGGCGGGCCGCGGAGATGGGCGGCGGCACGGCGGAGGGCACGACCGTACGCCTGCGGGTCGCCAACGCGGCCGCCGCTCTGCCCGAGTGCCTGCGCACCCTGGACGCCGCCGGCCTCAAGGTCACCACGGCCGAGACCACCCGCCCGACCCTCGACGACGTGTTCCTCACTCTCACCGGGAGAAGCCTCACCGATGACGACATTCCTGCGTGACACCACCACCGTCTTCTCGCGCGAGTTCAAGCCCGCCTTCCGCAACCCCGTCGGACTGCTGTTCGAGATGGGGCAGCCGCTGCTGTTTCTGTTCCTGTTCGGGTCGCTGCTGGACGGGGCGGTCGGCTCGTCGTGGCAGTGGTTCGTGCCGGGGATCCTGGTCATGATGTGCCTGACGGGACCCATGTCCGCCGGTTACACGCTGCTGGTCGAGCTGATCGGCGGCTCGATGGAGCGCATGCTGGTCACGCCGCTGAACCGGACGGCGATGCTGGTGGGCAAGGCCATGAAGGCGATGATCGTCCTCCTGGCCCAGGCCGTGCTGATCGTCCTGCTGGCGCTGCCACTGGGCTTCGAGCTGCACACGGCGGGGGTGCTGGCCGCCCTGGCCCAGCTTGTGGTCTTCGGGGTCGGGCTGGGGGCGTTCTCGTTCGTCCTGGCCATCAAGTCGGCCCCAGGCGGCACGTTGTTCTACATCGTCAGCCAGTCGATCATATTCCCCCTGCTGCTCCTGTCGGGGGTGCTGCTGCCGCTGGAGACGGCCCCAACGTGGCTGCGCGCGATCGGGCAGGTCAACCCGGTGACGTACATCGTGGACGCCCAGCGATCCCTGTTCGCGGGCGACCTCGTCGACCCCTCGATCCTGTACGGCACCGCTTCCGCCTGCCTGATCGCCGCAGCCGGTCTCTACCTGGGCAACCGCGCCATGCGCCAGGGCGTCAACTGATCAGGGACTGATCGCCAGGAACACGAACGCCGCGAACAACACCAGGTGCACCCCGCTCTGCATGAGCGTCGCCCGGCCGGGCACGACGGTGAGCGTCGAGACCACAACGGTCAGGGCCAGCAGCACCATGTGAGTGCCGCCCAGGCCGAGCAGCAGCGGCCCTTCGAGCCAGATGGACGCCACCGCGATGGCCGGAATGGTCAGCCCGATGCTGGCCATCGCCGACCCGAGCGCCAGGTTCAGGCTGATCTGGACCTGGTCGCGCCGGGCCGCGTTGAGTGCGGCGATCGTCTCGGGCAGCAGCACCAGCAGCGCGATCACCACGCCCACGAAGGCCTGGGGCAGTCCGGCCGACGACACCGCCAGCTCGATGACCGGCGACTCGACCTTGGCCAGGCCGACGACCGACACGAGCGCGACCAGCAGCAGCCCGAGGCTGGTCAGCGCGGTGCGTTCGGACGGCCTGGGCGCGTGCTCCTCCGGGTCGAGGGGCGCGCCGTCCCTGGGGACGGGGAGGAAGTAGTCGCGGTGCCGTACGGTCTGCGTCACCACGAACAACCCGTACAGCGCCAGCGAGGCCACCGCCGCGAAGGCGAGCTGGGCGGGAGAGAACGCCGGCCCTTGCGCGCTCGTCGTGAACGTGGGCAGCACCAGGCTCAGCGTGCTGAGCGTCGCCACGGTGGCGAGCGCCTTCCCCGTGCCCTCGGCGTTGAACACCGCGATCCGCCGCTTCATCGACGCGGTGCGCGATGACCTCGGCGTGGTGCACGGCGGCCAGCACCGCCCCGGCCAGCAGAAGGGCCGCGACGATCGCGATCGCGACCGGCAGCTCGCGGCCCCAGGTGAGCCCCAGCACGAGCAGCGCCAGAGCGGGTATGAGAACGGTCCGCAACCTCGCAGCGTTACGGAGCATATACAGGGCGTTGTTCCCTTCTTTTGGAGGCGGAAAATGGTTTCACCCTGATAATGCCTTGACATCACGTTTTGGCGGGAATGAAGGTGACCTCGTGGCCCATGTGATCGCGACAAAGACCGTGCCCTGGATCCCCGTGGCGCACCGCCTCGACGTCATGCTCTCCCGGACCGTTCCGCCCGCGGCGAGCACCACATCGGCGTTCGCGTTCGTCGCGGACGGGCTCGGCAGGACCCTGATGACCTGCGTCGATCGGGAGGGGCGCGGCTGGGACATCCCGGGCGGCCACCTCGAGCCCGGCGAGAGCGCGATCGACGCGGTGGTCCGCGAACTGCACGAGGAAACCGGCCTGCGCCTGCCGGCTGCCGCGCTGTCGATCTTCGCCTGGCAGCGTATCGAGCTCTTCGACGCCCCGCCCGCCGACTACCGTTACGCGTCGCTCACGTATATGGCCATGTTCCGCGCCGTCCTGCGGGGCCCGGGTGCCCCGACCCGCCCGCCGGCCGGCTCTGAGAGCACCCGCGCCGAGTGGCTGCCACGCGCGGACATCGAGCGCCTCTGCGGGCCCCGTACGTGGCTGACGCTGCTAGAGCGCGCGGGCTCGCTCTAGGTCTTTGCCGCGGTAGAGATGCTCGGGAATGCTGGCCAATGTGGACGGATGGACCTGCGCGCCCAACCCGTAGAACTTCTGGAAGCTCATGATCAGCGGCCGCCAAGCATCGGGATCGATCCGATCAACCGTCCCGGCCATCCTGATCTCTTCGTGCACCCACACCCGCTGGACCCGCACCTCGAACGCCAGCGTCCCGCCGTCGTCCCCCACCGGATGCACGGCCTCGACCACGGCCTCCATGCTGACCGGGCACTCGGCCACCCGCGGCGGCGCCACCGTCTCGGAAGGCGTGGCGGTCAGCCCGGCCCGCTGGAACTTGTCCGGCACGTACCGATATCCCCGCTCCCACTTGGAGTCCGGAACGGGATGGGCGCCGGTGGTGAGCGCCAGCCGGTCAACGGCGGTGGCGAGCGCGTCGGAGGGCAGGTTCAGGACGCATTCCCGCGTCCTGACCAAGTTGTGAGCCGTCTTGGCCCGTGAACCCAGGCCCAGCATGCCCCGCCAGCCGAGCCAGAAGGCCGACGACATGGGGGCCAGGTTGGGGGTGCCGTCCTCGTTCATGGAGGAGAGCAACACCACGGGCGTGCCGAAGTAGAGAATGTTGGGCTCGATCCTGGCATGCGGGTCCGCGTCCACGAAAATGCTCATGCGGATCAGTGTCGTGGCGCGTCAGGGGGGCCGCTGGCGGGTATCGGACCGCTCAACGGCGGCTCCGGACGCGGGCGCTCAGGGCCGCTTTGACCTCCGGCCACTCATCGGCGATCACGGAGAAGACGGCCGAGTCCCGCACCTTTCCTTCCTCACCCGGCGCCCACGAGGGTGACCAATTCCGCAGCACGCCTTCGAACCTGGCGCCGAGGCGCTCGATCGCCCGCCGCGAGCGTGCGTTCCTGGCATCGGTCTTGAGATCGACCCGCACCACCCCGAGCGCCTCGAACGCGTGGGTGAACAGCAGCAGCTTGGCCTCGGCGTTGATCCCCGTGCCCTGCGCCGAGGCCGCCAGCCACGTCCAGCCCACTTCGATGGCCCGCAGCTCGTCCCGCCCCGGCCAGCTCCGAGGATCCCAGAACCCCGTACATCCGACGGCCCTGCCGTCCGCCACCCGCACCTGCGCGAACGGCGTCAGCCCCGCACGCTCCCACTGGTCCCGCAGGTACGCCTCGATGTCCGCGCCTCGGGGCACCAGGGTGAACGTGTAGGCGGAGCGATCCTCCTCCGCCGCCCACGCCAGATCCGCCGCATGCCGCATCGCCAGCGGCTCCAACCTGACCAGCGATCCGCGCAGCACGGGGACATCGAGTGGCAGGCTCATCGAAACCCTCCTCATCGTTCCTGGCGTTGGCACCTTGCCGCTTCGGGCAGGTTGCCGGACCGTCACCGGGCCAGGTCCCTCAGATCCTCTGGATGACTATCGGTGCGGAGATGATGCCCGACTCCAGGGAGGGCCGTCAACGCGACGCTTCTGGCGGAGCCGGGCAGCTCGGCGCCGTTCAGCAGCCGTCGCCCGCGGGAGTTCTGTCAGTGCCGTGTGCGATGATCCCCCGCATGGACGGAAGCACGGTTCTGCAGACAGCAGCCGAATGCGAGAGATTCCTGCGTTCAGCAGCCGACCGGAGCTGGGCGGAAACCCCCATTCCCGGAATGGACTGGACCGCCGCACAGGCCGTGGCTCACGTGAGCGACTGCCTGCTGTGGTATGCCGCTGATCTTGCCGCTGGGAAGCAAGAGCTCAGCACGACGGAGATCCATGTCCGTCCTGAGTCGAAGCCGGACGACCTCATCACCACGATGACCACATACGCCACGATCCTCGCGCGGGTCATCGACGCGACTGCGCCCGGGACTCGCGGGTGGCATCCCTGGGGTCTCGCCGACGCGTCCGGTTTCGCCGCGATGGCCTGCGACGAGATGCTCGTGCACACCGCCGACGTCGGCTCTGGGGTCGGCCAGGGCTTCCTCCCTGCCGAGAAGCTCGCGGCGGCCACCGTGCGTCGCTTGTTTCCGTGGGCGCCGGCGGACACGGACCCGTGGGAGACGTTGTTGTGGGCCAACGGCCGCGCCGACCTCCCCGGTCAAGAGCGGCAGGTGGGGTGGAGATGGCACTGCGCCCCACTGACCGAATGGAAGGGCACCAACCCCAGGCGCCGAGTGACTCACTAGGCACCCGTCGCTGGATCTCCAGCACCTACATGGGCGTCTGGTGGAGGAGGACGACACGCCAGCCATCCGGGGTCCGGCGGTAGACCGTCGAGGCGTACCACGAGGACGTCTCGTCGCCGGTCGTGCTCGTCAGTTTGTAGGCGACCACGGCTCCGGCGTCGCCGAGCGGTTTGACCACGACGTCGTGCGCCTGGTTACGCCGGTCCGGATTTCCGCTTCCTTTGGCATACATGTCGAGAACCTGCTGCTTGGACACGATGCCGTAATTTCCCATGGCGACGAAGTCATCGGCGCAGTATTCCGCGAAAAAGCCCTCGTCGAAGGCCGCGTCGGCGTCCAGCATGCGCTGCTCGATTTCCGCCAGCGTCTTTTCGGTGTCGCTCATGCCGTCCCACTCCTTGGTGAAGGTGCGGTCCAGGCTGCCAGCCGTACCTGACACCTCCCGACAGGTACGGCCGACGACAGCTCTCGTTCAGCGAGGTTTTGGTGCTGAGCCGGTCCTGGCGACCGGCTCAGCACAGATCATCCCCCGGCTATGAGCGGAGCGAGGGCGCGAGCGAGCCGCCCCAGGGGAGCCCGTCCGTCGGCCACAACTCGGCCTGCCGCTTGAGCGTGTTCTCGACCCTGCCGCCCACGGGGCAGCGGAAGCCGTGCGGGGGCACGGTCAGCGAGATCAGGTAGTTGTCGATCGGCACCGTGCTGCACTCGTCCTTGCCGTAAATGCGGTGGCCCCAGCCTTCGTAGGTGAGGAGCACCGCCTTGGAGCCGAGCTGGCGGCCCACGTTGGCGGACCAGATCCACGGGGTGGAGGGGTCGTGGATCGAGTTTCCCAGCAGGATTGGAGCACTGCCCGTGTAGCGCAGCGTGTGCTGCGGGTTGGTGGTGGGGTGGTTGAGGCAGACGGGCAGGTCCTCGATCGGCATCGGGTTGAACCGCATGTCGGGTGCCAGGCGACCGGAGTTTCGCATGATCTCGGCGTACTCGTCATAGTTGCGCACCCGGAGGTTGTAGTCCTCGCAGAGAATCACGGTCGGCAGCTGGGCGACTTCTCCAGTCACGGGCTGGCGTCCGGGCAGCGGCGGCATCCACGACGGCGGCTCGCCACCGTCCAGGGCGCGAAGCATCTCGCTCAGCAGCTGCCAGGCGGGCCCCTCGGTGCCCAGCACGCCGTTCCACAGGACCTGCAGCTCGGTCATCGGGCGATCCGTGACGCCCGGCCAGTAGAGCTCGCCCTTCTGCGCCTTGTCCAGCAGCCTCTTCCACACCGCCCGGACGTCCTGCCCGTGCAGGGCGCAGCCGGGCTCCTGGTCGCACCAGCCGACGAACTGGTCGAAGGCGTCCTCGACGGCGAGCGCCTCGGTGTAGAGGAACGCCTTGACGCCGAGGCTGTGGTCCATGTTGCTGTCCAGGGCCAGCGCGCGGATCCGGTTGGGGAACAGCTCGGCGTACATCTGCCCGAGCAGGGTGCCGTACGAGACCCCGTAGAAGGTCAGCTTCTCTTCGCCGAGCGCGGCGCGCAGGGCGTCCATGTCACGCGCGACGTTGACCGAGTCGACGTGGTCGTACAGGGGGCCGGTGCGGGCCCGGCAATCGGCGTGCAGCCTCTTGTTGTAGGCGGTCCACTTGTCGAAGTCGGCCTGGCTCTTCATGACGGCGTACGGCATCTCGTTGTACACCGACGCCGAGCAGATCACCGGGTTACTGCGGCCCACGCCCCGGGGATCGAAACCGACGATGTCGAACCGCTTCTGGATCTCCTCGGTGAAGAATCCGGGGGAGCTGTAGGCGAACTCCACACCCGATCCGCCCGGGCCACCCGCGCCGAGCACCAGAGACCCGATCCGGGCGGCGGGATCGGTGGCCTTGCGCCGGGCGACGGCCACGTCGACGGTGGGCCCGTCCGGCTTGGACCAGTCGATCGGGACGGTCAGTGTGCCGCACTCGGCGGCGGGCTCCTCTTCGCAGGGCTGCCATGCGATGCCGCCACTCCCGCTGACCGCCGAGACACCGTTCTCAGCGGCCGCCGCGGCCGGCAAGACGGGTAACAGCACCGCCATCGCCATGAAAGCGGTGGCGAGCAGGGAAGATCTTCTTCGCACGTTGCTCCAATCGTTTGGTCGGTCAGCCGGCCCGCTCACGCGGCACGCGGCCGATCTTCGATCATTCCCGGTCGGCGCCGCGCGCGGAGAAGAAATGGAAATTTCCTTCACAGCGACCGGGATCAGCGCATTTCAGAAGATTTGTGCCGTTCTGGGGCCTGTCGCCTATCGGTCATCCTTCGTCGCACCCGCAGCTACGTCTGATGACCAGAGGGGCATGCGCGACGAGCGAACAGGATGCATGGCCGAACAGCAGGTCGATGGCCTGCTCTGCCATGGCCTGCAGCGGCTGGCGGGTGACTGTCAGCGCCGGGGCGGTGTGGGCGCTCTCAGGGGTTCCGTCCAGGCTGATCATGGCGATCCGGTCGGGGACGGGAAGGTCGCATGCCCACGCCCCTGACAGGACCCCGGTTGCCTGCTCATCGGTGGCGGTGATCAGAGCCTGTGGCATGGCGCCTTGGCCTGCGAGGCGGCGGGCCAGGGCGTCCGCTGCTGCCCGTGAGTAGTCACAACGCAGTAGGACGGCATCAGGATCGTCGGCGACGGCCGCGTGCCATGCAGCCCGCCGCGCCCCCACCGGTCCTGTGTCGTGTGGGCCGGCCAGGAAGGCGATGTGCCGGTGCCCGTGCGCGCGTAGGTGCGCGACCGCTTCCTGGACGGCATTCTGGTTGTCGGCCGCTACGACAGGTGCGCGCCCGCCGGTCGGGCCGTTGTGGACGTAGACGGCGGGTACGCCCGCCGCTTCGGCGCGGGCCGCCACGTCGTCCTCCCCGTCCGCGGAGACGATCACCAGAGCGTCGACCTGGGCGGCGAGGAAGCGATCGACGAGGTGCCGCTGCCGGTCGGCGGAGTAGTCAGCGTTGCCGACCAGTGTGAGTCGATCGCGCTTGTCGAGCGCCTGCTCGATATGCCTGGCCAGAGCGCCGAAGTAGGGATTGGACGCGTCAGCCACGACCAGGCCGACCACCCCTGTGGTGCGTGAGCGCAATGCGCGCGCGATGCGGTTGGGGCGATAGCCGAGCTCGGCTGCGGCGGCCAGGACGCGTTCTCGGGTCGCGGCGGCGACAGGACGAGGACCGTTGTTGATCACATAGCTGACCACTGCCGTGGAGGTCCCCGCTCTACGGGCCACATCGGCCAGCGTGATCGGCTTATCTGCGCGATTCGTCATGGCGGTTTACATTCTCTCATCTAATCGATTAGATATGGTGGCGATTCTAAACGTTTAGATCCGGAGGAGACCGTGCCGTCACTTCCCTTGATCATCGATACCGACACCGGCTCCGACGACGCGGTGGCGCTCCTGCTCGCGGCCGCCAGCGGTCTGGGCGACGTCCGTGCCGTCACCACAGTGGCGGGCAACGTACCTGTGGCTACGGGCACTCGCAACGCGCTCATCTCACTGCAAATAGCTGGATGTGTCGACGTCCCCGTCCATCCCGGGTGCGAACGCCCGATGACGCGCGCGCCGTCCACCGCCCAGCAGGTGCACGGCCACGACGGGATGGGCGACGTCGGTCTGCCCGAGCCGCTGCGAGCCGCCGAGCCGCAGCACGCGGTCGACGTCTTGCTGTCCTACCCGCGATGGCACCCAGGAGAGCTGACGCTGGTCACTCTGGGCCCACTCACCAACATCGCCGCCGCCCTGCTGCGTGATCGCGATCTGCTTACCCGGTACCGGCATGTGTACTGCATGGCCGGTGCCGCAGACATGCGCGGCAACATCTCGGCCACCGCCGAGTTCAACGTCTGGGCCGACCCCGAGGCCGCTCGGGTAGTACTGCAGGCCGCCACACCGGACAAGGTCACCTGGATCGGCTGGGACGTCTCCCGAACGGACGCGGTCATGACGCCCGCAGACCAGCTCCGCCTGGGGCGGCTCGGCACGCCCATGGCCACCTTCGCGCACCGCATCAACCGGACTGTCAACGATTGGGCCCGCGACGTCACCGGCCTGCCCGGATACGATCTCCCCGATCCCGTCACCATGGCGGTGGCGCTGCGGCCCGAGCTGGCCATCGAGCGGGAGCAGGTCCATGTGGACATCGCCCTCGGTGAGGAGACTCGCGGCCAGCTGATCATAGATCGCCGCCGATCGGCTCCCGTACCCAACCTGACGCTCGTCCGACGGGTCAGCAGCACCGGCTTCAAGCAGTTGCTCTTCGACACGTGCGCCCGAACCCCGGGCCAGGCGTCAGCACCCGACCCTCACCCAGAAGGACACCGATGATGTCCGACGCTGCTCCCGCACTCATGCCGCGTTACGAACTGCACTGCCATCTCGACGGGTCGGTGCGCCCCAGCACGGTGGCCGATCTGGCACGCCTTCAGGGCCTCACTTTGAACGGCCCCGTCGAGCGGCTGGTCACGGCGCCCGTCGATTGCGGCAGCCTGACCCGGTTCCTCACTTACATCGACGTGCCACTACAGGTCCTGCAGACCCCCGACGCTCTCCGCAGGGCAGCCCGCGAGCTGGTCGAAGACTGGAGTGCCGACGATGTGGTCTACGGCGAAGTCCGGTTCGCCCCGCAATTGCATGGCCGACGCGGCATGAGTCAGGACGAGGCAGTCGAGGCCGTCTCCGAGGGCCTGGCAGCAGGCCGGGAAGCCACCCGCGTACGTACCGGGCTGCTGCTGTGCTGCCTGCGGCACCAGACAGCACAGGAGAGCCTCGCCGTCGCTGAGACGGCGCTGCGGCACCGCGACAAGGTGGCCGGGCTCGACCTGGCCGGAGACGAACGGCTTCACAGCGCCGCGCCACACCGAGCCGCCTTCGACCTCGCCCACACGGCAGGGCTCCCTTGTACCGTTCACGCCGGCGAGGCCGCAGGCCCCGACAGCATGTGGGAGGCGATCGAGGTGCTCGGCGCTCGCCGGATCGGCCACGGCGTCCGCTGCATCAGCGACAACGCGCTGCTCGAACGGCTGCAGCGCGACAGAATCGTCCTGGAGATGTGCCCGACCAGCAACATACAGACCGGCGCAGTCCCCAGCCTGGCGGCGCATCCCGCTGCCAGGCTCCTGACAAGCGGGCTAGCGGTCACCATCAACACCGACACGCGCACCACCTCAGCAACCACGCTGACCAAGGAGTTCAGCAGCCTGCGAGAGGCGACCGGATGGACGGCCGAACAGGAAGCACTCGTGCAGGCTCACGCGGCCGGCGCAGCCTTTGCCAGCGGACCGGCTGCTCAGGTTCGCCCCCGCCAGGCCGGCTCCGACGCCAGCGCCAGCAGGCGTCAGCCGTGTCGCTGAGTTTTGGCACCGCCCCAGTGGTCGCACATGATCAACGTGTGTCCACCGCCTATCAGCCTCCGGAACTTGAGAGATACGTCTTCTTCGACGTCGACGGCACATTGATCGATGCCCTGGACAATCAGCGTCGCGTCTGGAGAACGTGGGCGGCGCGGCATGGTCTGGACCCCGACGAGGTCTACCGCGTGGCGCTTCGGACCCGGCCAGTGGAGACCTTCGCCGCTGTCACACCGGACCGGGACCCTCACACCTGCCTGGCGTTGCTCCATGAGCTGGAGGACGAGGACGTGCGATCCGGCGTCTACACCGCCTTTGACGGAGCATCGCAGCTGCTACACAGCCTACCGCCGGGCTCGTGGGCGCTGGTGACCTCGAACTACGCTCATCGAGTCCGCGGGCGTTTCCTCCGCACCCGGTTGCCGATACCGGAGGTGATCGTAGACGCGGCCGCAGTAGAACAGGGCAAACCATCACCCGCCCCCTACCTGCTGGCCGCCGAGCGGTTCGGTGTCACACCGGAACACTGCCTTGTCGTTGAGGACGCTCCTTCCGGCGTGCAGGCCGGGCTGCGGGCGGGGATGACCGTGTGGAACGTCAACACGCCTGTTAGCGCCGACGGAGCGCACCGTCACTTCAAAAGCCTGCGCGACGCGGTAAGCGACATCCTGGCATTCGTGTCCGGTGGATAGACCTCGACGGTGGCGAGCGTACCGAGATGGAGGTGACACCAAGACCCCGCAAATCGCGGCGCACGCTGGAAAGATGGAGGCGCCGCGATCGACGCTGCCGTCAGCGCGGGCCGGGTGGCCGAACACCAGGTGCCGCCACGGGCCGGTCACCACCTGCGGGTGGATGCGCGGGTTCTTGACGTTCCGCCGCGCCTCGCTGGCCAGCTGCTGGCCCAGCGCGGTCATCCCAGTGACGGTGGCCACCGCGACCCGGACCTGCTCGCGCGGGATGCGCGCCGGTGCTGGTCGCGCAGCAGATCCCGTACCAACTCCGCGGTGATCTCGATCTCGGCGTGAGTCATGCGGATCAACAGTAGCCGGATGGCGGCCCGCCCGTTTTCTCCCCGGTTCAGGCTTTCAGACCAGGAGGCCCAGGGTTTCGGGCGCTTCCCAGGCGGTCAGCTGCCGCTCAGGGATGGTTTCCCGGTGCGCGAGGGCTCGTCACTCAGATCAAGCTTGATGACGATCTCCGTGAGCGCTTTGGCAAGCGTGCGTTCGAGCGTGGTCATGATGGGATCCTGGCCGGTCGTCGGGTGGGTGCTCGGGTCTGCGGGTCAGCGTCGGCCAAAGCCAAATCGGTGGGCGATGCGCGCCATGAGCTGAGACATCTTGGAAGGAAACGCGTCAGGCTCGGGAACGGTGACGGGGCGGACGCGACCGTTGTGAATGGCGACGATCTTCCAGCCGGCTTCCGTCCGCACCACGACGATGGTCTGCCGCGACAGCCGCCGCTTGGGGAGCGCGGAGCGCCACGGCATCAGGACGGAGGCCGTGCCGTAGACGATCGCCACGTCCGGCGTGAGGTAGCGGACCGACTCCAGGTCACCGACCAGCGCCGAGCCGGCCAGGACGCCGCGGAAGAGCTTGTCGTGGTTGTGCTGGTGCTCCCGGCGGCCGCGGGCGATGGTGCCGTCGTAGGAGACGTAGTCGGAGTCGTCGGTGAACAGCGCGCCGAACGCCTCGGCGTCACCCGCCGTCCAGGCCGCCAGGAAGTCGCCAAAGAGCCTTTCGATCTGAGCGGTGTCGCCGGTTCGCGTGCCGGCGGTGGATCCGGTGAGGGTGGCTGAGCGCATGATGGTGCCTCCGCAGATGGTATCGTCGTTTCGACCAACGAAATATACGATACCAGAAAGATTCGAATGTCGAAACGTGCCGTCATTGGAGAGATCGCCATGGAGCTCCGGCAGCTGCAACAGAGCTTCGACGCCTTCGACGAGGCGGCCGCCGCCCGGCTCGGCCTCAACCGCACCGACCTGCGCTGCCTCGACGGGGTGCTGGCCGACGGCCCGGTGACGGCGGGCCAGATCAGCGTCGCACTGAAGCTCAGCCCAGCCGCCACCACCACGGTCATCGACCGGCTGGAACGCGCAGGCATGGTGGTCCGTTCACCCGATCCGGCCAACCGCCGCCGCGTCCTGGTCGCCGCGACCGACGCCGCCCGCTCGGCCGAGGCCGAGATCTTCGTCCCGGTCGGCCAGGCGGGCGCCCAGGCGCTGCAGGAGTACGGGCCGGACGAACTGGCCACCATCCTCGATTTCCTGCGTACTGCCCGCAGAGTCCAAGAGGAGCAAGCCGCCCGCGTCAGGGCCTTGCCCTGAGCTGGGACCGCGTCATGACGAGGGGGCGGCGGGGTCGAACGGGCTTGGCAGATCACCATCTGTGTGACGGAGAACAGGTGTGGTGCGTCCGGAGACTTTGTCAACGCTGCCACGACACAAAGGCTGCCCTGGTCAGCCCGCTGCAGGCTCGGCGAGCCGGGCCTCCAGATCGGCGATCATCTGGCTCAGCAGGCTGGTGTTCTCCTGCCGGACCGCCTGCGGGCCGACCTTTGTCGATGCCGGCGACCTTGGTGATGCACTCGTCGGCGGCCTGGGCCATGGTGGCGAACTCCTTGCGGGCGATCGAGTGCGGGTTGCCGGCCTCGAAGGTGGTGGCGCGGTGCATGTCCTTGACCGAGGTCATCGCCGCTCGCGCGGCGGACATGGCGTCGCGGGCGCTGAACTCGTCGCCGTGCCCGGAGCGCATGTAGCGGGTGACAAAGACCCGGCGCCGGGCACGGTCGGCCGAGGGCATGAACCTTTCCAGGCGGTCGCCCCGGTTGGCCGCGATCACGCGGACGACCCGGACGGCCCGCCGCAGCCGGTGACCGTTCGGCATCTTGACGCCGGATCACAGCAGCCCGCCGTTCTCCTCCAGGAACACCGCCAGCGCGGCGTCGTTCAGCGCGGAGCCGGTGGCCAGGTCCCGGACGGCTGCGATGGCCGCCTCGGCGCCGTCGCAGAGCTCGGCGATGGCCTCGGCGCGGTCGGCGATGAACCGGATCTGCTGCTTGTGCAGCAGCGGCAGCGCCCGCGAGGCGGCCATGCGGATCTCGGCCATGGCGTTGAAGACGTCCATGGACGCCTCGGCCTCGGACCCGTCACGGGCCGCGCGGGCTTGGGCGGCCAGCGGCTCCCGCTCCCCTTGTCACTGATTCGACACATTTCTAATTTGACATCCTTCTAAGTCGTCAGGCATCCTGCCTACGAAGCTGCTTAGACAGATTTCAAAACAGCGCGGCCTGGTCCGCGCGAATCCACGAGGAGATGCGTCATGAGCGGATGCTGCGGTCCTACCGCCGTCGGGCTTGAGCCGAGCACGCAGGCCGCGCGGCCGAGTGAGCTGCCGGTCGTGGTGATCGGCGCCGGCCCGATCGGGCTGGCGGCGGCCGCCCAGCTGGCCGAACGAAACCTGGACTTCCTGGTGCTGGAAGCAGGCGAGCAGGCAGGCGCCTCCGTCGCCAAATGGGGACATGTGCGGGTGTTCAGCCCGTGGAAGTACAACATCGACTCCGCCGCCCGCCGCCTCCTGGAGGCCGAGGGCTGGAGCGCGCCCGATGCCGACTGGCTGCCCACCGGCGCCGAGCTCATCGACGACTACCTCGCGCCGCTGGCCAAGCTGTTCGGCGACAAGGTACGGCTGGGCGCGAAAGTGACGGCGATCAGCCGGCTCGGCTACGACCGGGTCCGCACCAACGGCCGCGAGCAGGCACCCTTCGTCATCCGCCTCGCCGACGGCCAGGAGCTGCAGGCCCGGGCCGTCATCGATGCTTCGGGCACCTACGAAAACCCGAACGTGCTGGGCGCCGGCGGCCTGCCCGCCCACGGCGAGACCGAGGCCGGCGACCTGGTCGACCACGCACTGCCCGACGTGCTCGGCGCCGACCGCGAACGCTACGAGGGCGAGCGCGTGCTGGTCGTCGGCGCAGGCCACTCGGCGGCCACCACCCTGCTCGCGCTGGCCCAACTGGAGCACACCCCGATCACGTGGGCCATCCGCGCGAGCCACGCCGACCGCACCTACGGCGGCGGCGAGGCCGATGCTCTGCCGGCCCGCGGCGCGCTCGGCACCCGCCTGCACGCCCTCGTCACCTCCGGTCGCATCACCCTGCTGACCGGCTTCTTCACCCACCGCGTCAACGCCGCCCCCGACGGCGTGGAAGTGGTCAGCCGCGACCCGTCCGGGGCGGAGCAGTCGATCACCGTGGATCGGATCATCAGCGCCACCGGCTATCGGCCCGACCACTCCATCGCCGGCGAACTGCGGCTCGACCTCGACCCCATCCTCGGCTCCACCCGCGCACTGGCCCCGCTGATCGACCCCAACCAGCACTCCTGCGGCACCGTCCCCGCCCACGGCGTGGACGAGCTGGCCCACCCCGAGCCCGGCTACTACGCCATCGGCGTCAAGAGCTACGGCCGCGCGCCGACCTTCCTGATGGCCACCGGCTACGAGCAGGCCCGCTCGATCGTGGCCGCGCTGGCCGGGGACTGGGAGGCGGCCCGACAGGTCCAGCTCGACCTGCCCGAGACCGGCGTGTGCTCCTCCAGCCTGGCCGAGGCTCAGGACCAGCGCGTCGGCCTGGCCACCGGCATCAGCGGCGGCCTGCTGTCCACCCCGCTGCCGCTCGCCACCGTCTCCGCCTCCAGCGGTGGCGGCTGCTGCGGCTGAACCCAGGGGACCGCTGTTCGCGGCAGCCGCGTTCGCTCTGGTCGTCTACCGGCGGCTATCATTTAGACAACTGTCGAAGCAGGAGGTGCCGTCGTGACCGCCACCGCAGGAGTGTGCTGCTCTCCGATCGCGCGCGAGCCGCTGTCGGAGACCGACGCCGCCGAGCTCGCCGCGCTACTGAAGGCTGTCGCCGACCCCGTACGGCTCCGCCTGCTGTCCATGATCGGCTCCCACCCGGGCGGGGAGGCGTGCGTCTGCGACCTGACCGACGCCTTCGACCTCACCGCCCCCACCATCAGCCACCACCTGAAAGTCCTGCGTACATCCGGGCTGATCGGCAGTGAGCGCCGTGGCACCTGGGTCTACTACTGGATCATCCCGCGGCAGGTCGCCCGGCTCGGCGAGCTGTTCACCCCGCTCGCCGAACCCGCCGTCACCGTTTGAGGCGTCCAGGCGCTATGCCTGGCCGGCCCGGCCGCCTCGTCAGGCGGTGATGGCCTGAGCGACGAGCAGACCGGCCAGGCCGGCCACGAGCCCGGCCACGATGCCGGCAATGATGTTGGCCAGCGCATAGAAGCGGGTGCCCTCCTGGGCCAGGCGCAACGTCTCGTAGCTGAAGGTGGAGTAGGTGGTCAGTGCGCCACAAAAGCCGGTGCCGAGAGTGGCGGACAAGGCCGGCCCGGCGGGCATGCCTGCCAGCAGTCCCAGCGCGAACGAGCCCGCCAGGTTGACCGCGAGGGTGCCCCAGGGAAACACCGAGTCGTGCCGGGATTGCACCAGGCGATCAGCCAGATAGCGCAGCGGAGCCCCGATCGCGGCGCCGAGAGCCACCAGCAGCACCGTCATCGGCGTCCCCCCTGTCCGGCCGGACGGCCCACGTAGCGGATCACCTCAACCTCATCGAGTATGACCAGGCCCTCGCTGATCAGCTCGTCCAACTGGGGGAGGAAGCTGCGGATCTTGTCGGCCGCGTCGACGATGACGACGGCCACCGGCAGGTCCTCCGACAGGGACAGGATGCGGGTGGTGTGAATGTGGTTGGAGGCGCCGTAGCCTTCCATGCCGCGAAACACGCTCGCGCCGGCCAGCCCGGCGGAGTGCGCGCGATGGACGATCTCGTGGTAGAGCGGCTTGTGGTGCCAGGTGTCGGTGTCGCCCACGAAGACGGTCAGCCGCAGTGCGGGTCCGTGGAGTTTCACCGCTGCCTCCTTTGTTCGCGCCGACGCCGGGCGATCGCCAAGACTTGAGCAGTCATCGCCGTGCCCGCCCAGACCGCCAGCAGGGCGGCGACCAGCGTGGCGAGCAGGTAGGCCAGGGCCACCCCGGGCGCACCGGCGCGCATCGCCTGATGGATGTCGATGATGTAGGTGGAGAAGGTGGTGTAACCGCCCAGGACGCCCACACCCCAGAACGGGCGCAGCAGCCGCCCTGTCCGCATCTCATTGACCAGCACCATGAGGACGCCGATCAGCAGGCAGCCCGACACGTTGATCAGGAACGTCGACCATGGGAATCCCGTTGGGGCGTGCGGCAGCGCAAGGGTGACGCCGTAGCGCGCCAGCGCACCCAGCACACCGCCGGCGGAGATGGCCGCCAGCACCGGCCACGCACTGGGCCGGATCTCGGCTCGCACGCCCACATCGGAATCAATGGGGGCAACACGATCTTGCATACGACCTCCCTACCAGAACGACAGGCATCACCTCTGGTAGGGACCGTTGGCGGCACGCTGACCGCGGTTTCCCCGGTTGATCCGGGGGCGGCGGGCCCCACCGCCGCGAACCTTGCCTTCACTGTACCGGTGTTGTCGCGGCAGCACGGAGCGCCTTCCCGAGGGCATTGCCGACGACCCTTT
Organism: Nonomuraea sp. 10N515B; assembly: GCF_052245915.1. Classification (NCBI taxonomy): domain Bacteria; kingdom Bacillati; phylum Actinomycetota; class Actinomycetes; order Streptosporangiales; family Streptosporangiaceae; genus Nonomuraea; species Nonomuraea sp. 10N515B. The sequence continues at coordinate 141 of NZ_JBQQBQ010000074.1, read as the reverse complement.
GACGTGCTCCTCCCCATGAATGACCCCGTTGCGGATCTCTGAAACTGTCACTCTCGGTCAGCATCGGTGCGGGAGAGTGTTCAGGAGTCCGAAGTCTTCGAGGGTGGTGGTCTGGTGTCGCTGGATCCGCAGAGCCTTCAT
>NZ_JBQQBQ010000073.1:0-42204 GCF_052245915.1 Nonomuraea sp. 10N515B | reverse complement strand
CTCGTGGAGAACGAGCCGGGTTTGTTCGCTCAACCGCTCCCGTAGCCCGGCGAACCCTGCCCTGACCAGCCTGCACTATCCAGCGCAAGCGACGAAGCGGACATCAACTCGCGTAACGCCCTCTGAGACGGCAGTCCCGTTCCGATGTCGAGGAACTGTCGGACGCCCCGCTCTGCCAGATAGCGCACCACTCGACGAAGAAAGGCCCGGTTGGCCAGAGCACACGCTTTCGCATGGGGGTTCAGCAGAGAGGCTCGATCGGCGGCCTCGCGATCGGCCGGGAAATGATCCTTCCCGCCGAGCCAGTAATCGTACATCCGTGCTGGATTGGGCACGTTCGGGTTTATCTCCTGAGCGACCGCCATGAACCCGGACACGAAATTGGAGACCGTGCCCACAGGCCGCCGATGCCCCAGAAGATCCGCATCCAGCGCCGCCGAGCCACCTTTACCGCTGTTTCGCGCTTCTGGACTGGCCATATCCTGTGCCATAGGTCAGGACCTCGATTCCTGATCGAGGGAGCCGTACGGCGTGCTAGCGCCTGCGGCTCCCGCCTTTGTGACGTTCTCTCGCCCCTGACTGGATGGGCTCGTTGGGAGGCACAATGCTCTGCCCCACGCCCAACCCTTCGTCCTACTGCGTAATGACGATCCCCGTGAAAGGCGTGCGCTGCCATCTCACGTGTGGTATCTCATGGTGAGATACTCTGCTTACTTGCTTCCGGGACAGGAGTCAGAGTGAGCGCTCCGCTGTATGACCCAATCGTCATTCCCCTCCGGTCGTGGAGGCTCCCGAGCACCAGAGCCGCGCTTCAGGCAAGGGATGTACGCGCGTTGTTCGCCCTCGCGAAGCATCACGGCGCAACTCAAACTCGCCTTGCAATCGCGACCGGGATGCTGCAAGGCAGGGTCAGTGAAGTAATGCGCGGCGTCCGCACGATCACAGCTATGGAGACGTACGAGCGGGTAGCCGAGGGTCTAGGGATGCCCGACGAGGCGCGACTGATGTTTGGGCTTGCTCCCCAGCACCCGGCTGGCCTTGATCACCTAGGCCCAGTCGGGCGAGCGGAGATCATCCAAACATTCCCGTCCCAGTCAACGGCGGCCCAGGACATCCGTGCTGCTGCGCGCCACGTCACGGCTATCGACGTCCTCGCCGTCCGGGGACTGGGAATACTCGGTCTCAACGACTCTCTCTTGCGCCCCGAGTTGATCGGGGAACCCGATGTCCCTCGCACTCTTCGTGTGCTACTTCTCTCCCCTGAGGGTCAGGCTGCTGCTCGCCGGGCCGAGGAGATCAACGAAACCCCCGAATCCTTCTCTGCCGGTATCCACCTTGCTGAGGCCCGCTTGAGGGAGCTAGGCACCATCGCCCCATCGCTCACCCTTGAGGTTTACAGGTACAACATCTTCCCCGTCTGGCGGCTGATCACCTTGGATGAGATCCAGTACGTGTCAGCATTCGGCCAGAAGTGGGAGGGGCACGAATCCGCCGTTTACAAGCTCGCACCTACTCCCCAAGGGGCTCTCCACCGAGGGTTTCGTCGTCTGTTCGAGCAAACTCGTCGCACCGCTCAACGCATCATCTGAAAGCGAGGACATCTGTGCGCATCGAAGCCGAGTTGAAGGCCCGACTCCGCGATCCCGACCTGGTCGGCGAGGCACTGGATCATCAGGCCACGAGCGCGACCAGCATCTACCGCGACACCTACTACGACTGCTCGGACCGTTCCCTCACTGCCATCGGCCGTGAGTTGCGCGTCCGCACGGTGACCAGCAACGAGGGACGTCACGTTCTGCTGACTCACAAGTCGCCCATGGTGGACGAGGCCAGCCATTCCAAGCCCGAGGACGAGACGGAAGTCGCCGACGCGGAGGCGATCGACACCATCCTGAGGAGCCTTGGTTACAACCCGTACATCTCATTCGAGAAGCACTGCGTCAATTGGCAGTTTCAAGCGAGGGGACGCGCCATGCTCGCAACCATGGTTACTGTCCCCGAACTGGACGGTACTTTCCTGGAGATCGAGACGATCGTTGATAGCCTCGATCAGCTTCCGGCCGCACTTGAAGCGGTGAGATTGCAGATGTACGACCTCGGGATCACCGAAGACGATCTTTCGACCATGGACTACACCGAAGCAGTCACAGAGCACCGCGATCACCATCGACCCACCAACCCATGAGGCTTACTTGCCCGCGTCATCCGCAGCTTGGCGTCTTGGCCCCGGCGTCATGATCTCCAGCACCAACGGTCGCCCTGCATCCGGTCGTGTGATGAGTCTCCCTCCGTCCTGTCTCCGTGAACTTGGCGTGCGAGCGAGGCATTGACCTGCGGGACGCCAACTTGATTGAGACGCTGAGCGGATGGCTGTCTCATCGATCATGGCGTGCTGAGTGGGACGTCTTGAACTACGCGGCGCATGATCATGGAATTTCACGTGGGAGCGCCGCCCTTTGCATGGAGCCACAGGGATCAAGACCGCGTGATCGGGACCCAGTAGCGACGCTTTTGCTCGGTGATGTCCAGTAGTTGTCCCCCGTTGGCTTCGATGACTCGTTGCGAGGCGATATTGGTCGTGTCACACATGACCAATGCCTGGGAGATGCCTAGGGACCGGGCGATCGGCAGCGCCGCGGCGAGCATGGCCGTCGCGTGACCCTGGCGGCGCGCGCTGGGGCGGACGTCATAGCCGATGTGTCCGCCGCACTTCTCCAGTGCTGGGGTGAGCCGGTGGCGAATGGCCAATCTGCCCAGGAATCGCTGGCGGTCGACCCACCACAGGGTGGTCATCGGCACGAATCCGGGCCGTACGCTCGATGAATTCCGTTCGCCGAGCACGCGCGCGGCGTACGCCTCGAAGGCCGCCGGGTCGACTAGAGCCTGCGGGTCGACATCATCGACGAACCAGGGAACCGGATAGTCGAGGTCAGCGCGGAACTCGGCCACCGCGGCCAGGAACGACGTCATCAACCTGCTGGTCGGATCGACGAATTCTGGCATGGCGACCATGATGCCTGCGAGGGTGGGCAGGGCCAAGCCGTTATCGACTCTCGCTGGAACAGGCAGACGCGCCAACTTCAAGGGACCACGCCAGTTCCGTGAGACACACGCCACGTCTCCTGAGACGGGACACCCTCAAACCCCTCAAAAGTTTTTGGGAACCCCCTCGGGTTGGCCACCATCATGCGTGCCTCTGGCCCGCTGGACTCGCCGTAGACCCATTTAGAAGGACCCACGCCTCCGGCGGGGCTCAGACTCCGGGATGGCCAAGATCGCCCCTCTCCGGGGACGTGAGGGTTGCTGTGGGGTCGCCTTCCCGCCTGCCATCGCCCAGGACAAGCCGAGCGTGTCATGGCCAGGGGGGCAAGATCGTTCTTCCAGTGGATAGCTCCATCTTGCACCCATGGCCATGACACGCTTCCCTGACGGTGGGCGACGACAGACGGGAAGGCTTGGGGCACGACCCCTGTCGCGAGGGAAACCCCCAGCGTACGGCCCGGAAACTTGGCCCGTGCATGGCCCGCGAACAGTCAGCGACACTGAGACCCAGTGAGACTCTATGGGACCCCCTGATCCGGCCTTTCTCGTCTTTCCGCAGGTCAGACAGCCGTCAACCCCCTGATCAGGGCCGCAACGCTCTCTTTTCTGCATCCACAGAAGACCTATGCTCTTCTGTGGATGGCGGGGGCGACGGTGCTAGTCCTGTGGATTACAGGGGTCTGTGGATGGCCGTGATGCGCGGTTTCGCGAGGGATGACCGCTACGGGAGGACGATCGTCGAGGCGAGGCCGGCTATTACCGGGATGATGCCCAGAAGGACGAACGCCGGTAGGAAGCACAAGCCCAAGGGTGCGACCGCCTTGACGCCGACGCGCCTGGCCGAGGCGACAGACGCGGCTCGGGCGGCTTCTCGGGCGTCGTCGGCCAGGCGGGTCAGGACGTCTGCTACCGGGGCGCCGCTCTGAGCTGCTCGAGTCATGGCCCGGGAGAGCCGGCCCAATGCCGGGTCCTTGGCGAGGAGGGCCCAGGTGGGCTCGGGGTCGGCACCTAGGCGTAGCTGGCTGCTCACCCAGGTCAACCGCTCGCCTAGGGGGCCGCCGATCGCATTGGCGGCGATCTCGGCGGCGGCGCTCACGGGGCGTCCAGCGAGCAGACAAGCGGTCATCAGATCGGCGGCGAAAGGTAGGTCATTGGTGATTCGTTCGTGCTCGTGTTGGGTCTGTGCCGGTTTCGTTTTGTGGAGGTAGATCCCGGCGGCGGGGGTGATCAGAAGGCCGGCCAGGATTCCGAGCGTGCCACCGATGAGGGCTGCGGTCGCCAATCCAGCGCACACGGCGGTGATGATCGTCTTGCGGGTGATCGGTCGCGCCTGGTCATGAGGTGGATCAAGCCAGGTCGGGTGGGGTCGTTCGATGTTCGGCCTTGGTGGTGTTGGGATGTTCGGGCTTTGGTACGGCGAGACGGCTTGTGAGGGAGGGATGGGAGGGCTATCCGGGCCCTTCTGCGGGGGACGGAGTCGGGCCAGGCGTTCCTGCGGCGTCCTTGGGGAGAGCCACAGCCACGTAGCCATGCCGGCGCACAGGGCAGACAGGAATTCGAGCATTGGCGGGACTCCGATCAGGTTCGTCGGGAAAGGAATGTCCGTCGCACTGGCGCTGGGGAACGCTTTGGCCGAGCGCATCTTCTGGCTGGGCTCGATCGGGAAGTGACTGGGTGGTTCGGGGGGTTGGCTGGTCAGCCTTGTGCTTGGGCGGCCATTCGGTTTGTCCACCACAGGCCGAAGGCGTCGAGGGTGATTCCGATCACCAGGCATGCGAAGCCGGGGAGGCTGCCGAGAAGGAAGGTGAGGGGGTGCATGTTCAGGGCCGCGGCCATGAGGAGGCCGAGGGCGGGAAGCGCGGCAAGCATTCTGGCCGTGGTGCGTGGTCCTGCCAGTTGTGCTGCGACGTCCTGGCGGTGAACCTGCGCTGTGCGTAAGGCGCTGGCGACGCGTTCGACCAGGGCTGCCAGGCCTGCGCCTACCGTGACGCTCACGTTCCAGCATGCTGCGAGTTGGCGCAGGCCCTCGCCTCCCTGTGGCGGGGCCGCGGCGGTCAGGGCAGCGGAGACGTCGCCTCCGTCTCTCGCCGCCGCGACGATCGGGCGCAGGGCTTCGGAGTCGGGGAAGTCCACTGCCGTTATGGCCCTGGTCAGCGCCTCTCCTGGGGTGCGGCCTGCGGACAGTTCCGCAGAGAGTGCCTGGCACAGTTCGATGGAGGCCAGTCGCCACGCTTGAGCTCGGCGCGCGGGGCTTTGACGGGTGAATAGCCTTCGCAGGGACTGCCACTGGGGCCTCTGGTGGCTTGCGGTCAGTCTGGCTAGGCGGGTTGTGGCGGTGGTCGGGCCTGTCCACAGCCACACTGCGCAGGCTGTGGACAACGCGGTGGCTACCAGGGCGGTGTTTGTCATCGCCTGCTTGCCTTCCTCTCATCGGGAGTGGGTGTCCCGCTGTACGGCCTGGACGAGGGCGTCGTGGCCTGGGCCGATTCGGGAATTGCCCTTCGTGTCGAAGCTCAGGGCGGGGAGTGACGCGACGAAGCCTGTTGACGTTCTGGAGAGCAGGCAGATTTCGGCGATGCGTCTTCGCCCGTCCGGGCGGTCACGGGTCAGGTGGATGACGGCGTCGAGGGCCGCGGACAGCTGGCTGTGTACGGCCTCCCTGCTCAAGCCGGCCGCACAGCCCAGTGCCTCCAGGCGGGGCGGCACGTCCGCCGCCGTGTTCGCGTGCAGGGTGCCGCAGCCCCCTTCGTGACCGGTATTGAGAGCGGCCAGCAGGTCCACCACCTCGGCACCCCGCACCTCACCGACCACCAAACGGTCCGGTCGCATCCGCAATGCCTGCCGTACGAGGTCACGCAGACCCACTCCGCCCGCGCCCTCCAGGTTCGCCGGGCGGGTCTCCAGGCGTACGACGTGCGGGTGAAGGGGGCGGAGCTCTGCCGAGTCCTCGACCAGGAGGAGCCGTTCGCCCGGGTCGGCCAGCGAGAGCATGGCCGACAGCAGCGTTGTCTTTCCTGTCCCAGTGCCGCCGGTTACGAGGAAGGCCAGCCGGGCGGCCACCATCGCGGTCAGCACAGGGATGGCGGATGGAGCGATCATGCCTGCTGACACCAGGTCCGGCAGTGTGAACGTGCGGCGTGGCGGCAGGCGCAGCGACACGCAGGTGCCGCCGGGGGCGACGGGCGGGAGCACGGCGTGGAGACGTACGCCTCCGGCGAGCCTGGCGTCCACGTATGGGGAGGCGTCGTCCAGTCGTCTGCCTGCCGCGGCCGCAAGTCGCTGAGCCAGCCTGCGCACTGCCGGGTCGTCGGTGAAGGTGACCGAGGTGCGGTGCAGGCCGCTGCCGTCATCGATCCACACCTCCCGAGGGCCGTTGACCAGAACGTCTGTTACGTCGGGACGGGCAAGGAGCGGTTCCAGGGGGCCCGCGCCTATGAGGTCCGCGCAGAGGGCGCGGGCCACGGCGAGAATCTCCGCGTCGCCGTAAACGGCCTTCTCGGCTCTGAGTGCGACGGCGACCTGCGCGGCGCTGGGTTCGGCGCCCGTGCGGGCCAGGCGTACCCGGACGGCCTCCACGAGTTCCGGGGACACGGCGGATGTCGGTTTGGGAGGGGATGGAGTGGCCGGTTGCAGGGCCGCCGAAGGGGTGGTCTTGGGCTTCAGAGTGCTCGCCTGCTTTCGGTGATTGCAAGGGGCAGGGCATATCAGGGCCGGGCATGGGGCCCGTCCCAGTGACCGGACGCGGGGCTCGTCACGGTGGCAGCACGTCGCGTAGCAGGGAGGCGCAGAGGCCGCCTAGGACGGTGCGCGGGCCTAGTTTGGGTAGCTCGCCGCGGTTGAGGGTGGCGGTGAGTCTTGGCTGGTCGGGGAGGGTGCCGGCGCAGGGGATGCCGAGCGCGGCCACTGCCGTGTCGTCGTCCACGATGCCGGGGCGGAGGATCGCGCGCAGGTCGGAGGTGTGCTTGCGGGCCTCGCACAGGACCTGGACCGCGGACAGGATTCCGCGTACGTCGGCCGCCGCCACGACGAGGGTGGCGTTCGCTCTGGTGAGGGCCTCGATGGCGGCCGGGTCGAGATGACGTGGAAGGTCCACGATCACCAGGTCGAAGCCTCTCTGGCCGGCTTCGAGGACAGAGCGCATGGCCTGAGCCGGGATTTCGGCCACCTCACCCCGGTGGAAGGCCAGGACCGCCAGGTCGCCGAACGACGGCAACGCCGCCTGCAGGGCTGCGCAGCTGATCCGGCCCTCCCTGGCTACGAGGTCTCCCCAGCGAGCGCCTGATGCCTCCTCGTGGCCCAGCAGCGCGTCTATGCCGCCGCCCAGAGGGTCGGCGTCCACGAGGAGCGTGCGGAGGTGGCCGCTGCCGGAGGCGTGGAGGGCCAGACAGGCTGACAAGACGCTCGCGCCTACTCCGCCGCGGCCGCCGGTCACGCAGATCACCGCTCCGGAGCGCGGGTCTGGCTCGATGGCATCTGCCAGCCGCTCCACCAGGTGGCGTTCGTCAGCGGGGAGGCTCACGACGGCTTGGGCGCCTACGGCGACGCATTTTCGCCAGGTGTCCGGGTCCTCGAGGTCACGGGTGACCAGCAGGACTTGATCGCGGGCGGGAGGTGATGACGCGGCCACTGCTTCTGCCTGGTCGGCGCCCACTGCTATGAGTGGGGCGAGATTCCAGTACGGGCGGGCGTGGGCTGGGACGTGGGCCACGTCGAGTTGTGCGCCGGCTGCGGCTGCGATCCGGACCAGGTCGTCCAGCAGGGCGTGGTCGTCGGTGATGACCAAAGGTCGGTGCATGTCGGCCTCCCGTTTGATGGGAGGGACATCTTGTTGCAGGTGGTCGTGGCGGTGAGGGGCCGAACGCGGTTCTGGGGATAGAGCGGGGTCGGTGGTGGTGTTCCTGTGGATAACTGCTGGATAACTGTTGTGACCCCGCTGCTGGGAGGACCGTAGGACCGAACGCGCCTCCGCGTGAAACGCCATTGGAGGTCGAAGAGCTCGGTAGCGCCGTCGGAGCTGCGGGGAGTGCCGTGAGGTGGGCCCCGGAAAGAACCAGGGTGGCAGGAAGTGCCGTGGGCCGCGGGAAGAGCCGGGCGGCGGGTCCGGATGTGAGAAGAGCCGGGGCGGCGGGTCCGGGCGGCCGTAAGGGGGCACAGGCCGGAAAAGGGGCGACCCCCGCCGGGGGGGGAGAGCGGGGGTCGCCTGACCGGTCCGGCTCCGGGGGGGTAGAGCCGGTCCCGTTTCAGAAGAAAGCTTTCATCACTTCACCAGAGCCTGGCAAGGGACTGGCAAACCTATCCCGTGCAAGGTCGCTCCAGTTTCGAGGCGATACCCCCGTATGCTGCCCGATCGGATCGAGTTTCGTCGAGGAGCAATCTCGCATTTTCGCCAAGTTTTTTCGCCGCCCGATAACGATCGCATAAAGGCGATCACGGAGAGTGATCGCCACGGCTTGGTAACCAGGTTGGCTCGCCCGAGAGCCCGCGCGCCCACCTGGGCTCCGCTCCACGGCCGGGTAAAGGTCTTGGTCCAAGGGGTTCCCATCAGGGCGAATCCGTCGTAGAAAGGATTTACGGACCACTTGTCCGGGTGCATCAGCCGGGCACCCACGCGCGACCAGCCGCGGGAGGCGCGTCGTGACGGGCTTGACCCGCTCCGACGAATACAGGTGCACGCTTGGTAACCCGGCGTGATGCACCGGCAGACGGCGTCTCTTGACTGAGACGCCGTCAGCTATGTCAGCCTCTCCGGCTCAGCCCCTTTGCATGGCTTCGCAGATGGCGGTCGTCTCGCGCACCCCGAGGCTTACCGCGGAGGCACACTGCTGTACCCACTGGCCGACGCCCTCCGGCGTGCCGCTCACGTACGCTCTCAGCCCGGCCGCGTACGGCAGCTCCAGATGCCCCACCTCCACGGCCACCAGGGACTTCGGGTCCAGCCCGTACTCGACCAGGGTCAGCCGCTCGGCCGAACGCGCGATCACCCCGTCCGCCGAGCCGAACGGCCGCATCACGGCCAGTTCGGCGTGCACCACGGCGGCCAGCACGATCGCGGGCGCCTTTGTAGGACGTTCCAGCAGGTCCATCAGGCCGTCCATGCGGGCCGCGGTCTCCTTGGCGTCCGGCGCCGGGCCCAGCTCCAGCGGGTCAGGGGCCTCGTCTTCCGTACGGGGGCGGCCCAGCGCGGCCTGCGGCACGAGGCCGGCCGCCGCGACCGTGTGCAGGCGGGCCAGCACTTGGCGCGGCGCCTTGCGCCAGGTCGGGCCCAGGCGGCCCATCTCGGCCGACGCCCGTAGCGCCCCCTGGACGAGCGGGTCGTGGATCTCGTCCCTGCGCAGGGCGTCGAGGGGCACGTCGACGCCTTCGACGGCGGCCGACGCACGCGCTCCGCGCAAGGACGACTCCGCGGACACGGCGGGGCTCGCCCGGCGCAGCACGCGGTGGCGGTAGAGCCTGTCGACGGCCTCGCGAGCCTCGTCCACCGCCTCCGGCACGCCGGGGAACCGCGCGATGACGGCCAATGGGTCACTCACGGAAACCGACCTTACCCGTGAGTACGGTCTGCTCCTCCAAGGCCCGCTCAAAGCCGCTCGAGGTCGGGCCGCAACCGCCGGCGCGCGCCACCGCCGTACCGCACAAGCCCCACCGCACAAGCACAAGTCGCATCACACAAGCCCCACCGCGCAAGTCGCATCGTCACAAGCCGTACCGCACAACTGGTAGGGACCGGGCGGAAAGTCATGGGAAAGGACGACCGGACCGGCCGACGCAAACAACAGCCGCCCCAGGGGACCTATAAACCCAAGCCAACCCCGCCCGACATTCTCCTGATTTCAAGATGACAACATTTCAATAGCATTTGTTATGCGACCTGATAAGCATCGCCCCCATCCCCGGACCCACGGTACAGACCTGTCTAGACCTCTTGTGTATGGACACTGTGACCTGGTGAAGTGGGACACGACCTATCCAACCTGGCCATAGAAGGAGCACGAGGTGGCCCCGGAGACCCCTGGCACCGAACCACAGGCGCTGTCCAACCTGCTGCAGGAGAACCGCCGGTTCGCACCTCCGGCTGACCTGGCGGCGGCCGCGAACGTGACCGCAACCGCTTATGACGAGGCCTCCGCGGACCGTCTCGCCTTCTGGGAGCGTGCGGCCGAGCGGCTGACCTGGGCCAAACGGTGGGACAGGACCCTTGAATGGAACGCCCCCTTCGCCAAGTGGTTCATCGGCGGCGAGCTCAACGTCGCCTACAACTGCGTCGACCGCCACGTCGAGGAGGGCCGCGGCGACAAGGTCGCCTATTTCTGGGAGGGCGAGCCTGACGGCGACACCCGCACCCTCACCTACAACGACCTGAAGACCGAGGTCAGCAAGGCCGCCAACGCCCTTCAAGAGCTGGGCGTCGGCAAGGGCGACCGCGTCGCGATCTACATGCCGATGATCCCCGAGCTGCCGATCGCGATGCTGGCCTGCGCCCGCATCGGCGCGGTCCACTCGGTGGTCTTCGGCGGGTTCTCGGCGAGCGCGCTGAAGAGCCGCATCGACGACGCCGACGCCAAGCTGGTGATCACGGCCGACGGCGGCTACCGCAGGGGCAATCCGAGCGCACTCAAGCCGACGGTGGACGAGGCCGTCGCAGAGTGCCCACAGGTGGAGCACGTCCTCGTCGTACGACGCACCGGCCAGGACGTCCCCACGAACGGCAAGGACGTGTGGTGGCACGACCTGGTGGAGCGCCAGAGCGACCAGCACACCCCCGAGCCCCACGACGCCGAGGACCCGCTGTACATCCTCTACACCAGCGGCACCACCGGTAAGCCCAAGGGCATCCTGCACACGACCGGCGGTTACCTGACCCAGACGGCCTGGACGCACCACGCGGTCTTCGACCTCAAGCCGGAGACCGACATCTACTGGTGCACGGCGGACATCGGATGGGTGACCGGCCACTCCTACATCGTGTACGGCCCCCTCGCCAACGGCGCCACCAGCGTCATCTACGAGGGCACCCCGGACACGCCGCACCGCGGCCGGTTCTGGGAGATCGTCCAGAAGTACAAGATCACGATCCTGTACACCGCGCCCACGGCGATCCGGACGTTCATGAAGTGGGGTGACGACATCCCCGCCAAGTACGACATGTCCAGCCTGCGCATCCTGGGCTCCGTCGGCGAGCCGATCAACCCCGAGGCGTACGTCTGGTACCGCGAGCACATCGGCGGCAGCCGCTGCCCGGTCGTGGACACCTGGTGGCAGACGGAGACCGGCGCCATCATGATCAGCCCGCTGCCCGGCGTGACCGCCGGCAAGCCGGGCGCCGCGATGCGCCCGCTCCCCGGCATCACCGCGGACGTGGTCGACGACCAGGGCAACAGCGTTCCCGACGGCGGGGGCGGCTTCCTCGTGGTCAGGGAGCCGTGGCCGTCGATGCTCCGCACGATCTGGGGCGACGACCAGCGTTACATCGAGACCTACTGGAGCAGGTTCGAGGGGATGTACTTCCCCGGCGACGGCGCCAAGAAGGACGAGGACGGCGACCTGTGGCTGCTCGGCCGCGTGGACGACGTCATGCTGGTCTCCGGCCACAACATCTCCACCACCGAGGTGGAGAGCGCGCTGGTCAGCCACCCGAAGGTGGCCGAGGCGGCCGTGGTGGGCGCGACCGACCCGGTGACCGGGCAGGCCATCGTGTCGTTCGTGATCCTGCGCGGCAGCGCGGAGGAGAGCGACGACATCGCCGCCGACCTGCGCAACCACGTGGCCAAGGCGCTCGGCCCGATCGCCAAGCCGCGCCAGATCCTGGTGGTGCCCGAGCTGCCCAAGACCCGCTCCGGCAAGATCATGCGCCGCCTCCTGCGTGACGTGGCGGAGAACCGCAGCGTCGGTGACGTCACCACCCTGGCCGACAGCACGGTGATGAACCTGATCTCGGAGAAGCTCCCTTCGGCGAAGTCCGAAGACTGACACCACCTCCTCGAGAAGGCGCATGTCCTGATAAATCGGGACATGCGCCTTCTCGTGGGGCGTCCCCTTCCACCCGGTGAACGGCAGGGGCGGAACCGAGCGCACTTAGCCTGGGCGTTATCTTCTCCGATCGGGTAGATCTGGGAGTCGAAGGGGCTCCACTGCCGGGACATCGCGGCGATAAGCAGCACGTTCGGCTACGCGAGCGTCGCAATGCGCTGGATGATGATTGACACGGCCACCAGGCCTCGATAGGAGACGTTCATGCCGCAGACTCCCGAGGAAGAATCCCTGGGCTCCCTGGTCGCCCAGGCGAGCAGTCACATCTCGGACCTGGTCCGCTCGGAGATCGAGCTGGCCAAGGCCGAGTTCAGGTTCGACGCCAAGCGGGTCGGCACGGCCGGGGGCTTGTTCGCCGCGGCCGCGTTCATGGCGCATCTGTGCCTGATCCTGGCCTCGTTCGCCATCGCGTACGCGCTGGCCCAGTGGATGCCCAACTGGCTCGCCTTCCTCATCGTGACCGTGTTCTACCTGGTGGTCGCGGGTCTGCTGGTGTTCATCGGCGTGCGGCGGCTCAAGGGCCTGGCCGGGATGAAGCGCACCGCCAGGTCGATCAAGGGACTGAAGGAGATCGCGAGTCCCGACGAGCATCTGCCCGCCCCACGTCCCGATCGCGAGCCGGTGACCCGCGATGGTGCCTGACGAGTCGGTCGTCCAGATCGAGGGGCCGTGGACGCACCGCGCGGTGCACGCCGGCGGCACCCGTTTCCACGTCGTCGAGGCCGGCGAGGGACCGCTGGTGCTGCTGCTGCACGGGTTCCCGCAGTTCTGGTGGACCTGGCGCCACCAGCTGGCCTCGCTGGCGCGGGCCGGATACCGGGCGGTCGCGGCCGACCTGCGCGGTTACGGCGGCAGCGACAAGCCGCCACGCGGCTACGACCTGCCCACGCTGGCCGCTGACGCGGCCGGCCTGATCCGCGCGCTGGGCGAGACCGGGGCGGTCGTGGTCGGGCACGACTGGGGCGGGCTGCTGGCCTGGACGATGGCCGTACGCGAGCCCAAGAGCGTGCGGCGGCTGGTCATCGTGTCCGCGCCGCATCCGCTGCGGCTGCGCAGCGCGCTGCTCACCGACCCGTTCGGCCAGCTCAAGGCCAGCGCCCAGGCGCTGGGCTTCCAGCTGCCGCTGCTGCCCGAGCACCGGCTCAGGCGCCGCGAAGGGGCGCTGGTCGGCCGGTTCCTCGACGAGTGGTCGCGGCCCGGCTGGCCGGAGCCCGAGGACGCGCGCACCTACCGCGAGGCGTTCAGGATCCCGGCCGTGGCGCACTGCGCGCTGGAATACCACCGCTGGTTCGGCCGCTCCCAGCTGCGTCCTGACGGCCGCCGCTACGCCCGCGTCATGCGCACCGAGGTCGAGGCTCCCACGTTGCACCTGCACGGCGCGCTCGACCCGCGGGTCCTGCCGCGTACGGCCCAGGGCTCGAGCCGCTATGTGGCGGCCCCGTACCGGTGGCGGCTGCTCGAAGGAGCGGGCCACTTCCCCCATGAGGAGATCCCTGACGTGTTCGACACCGAGCTGCTCGGCTGGCTGGCCGACCCGGAGCCCGACCGATGAGAGACCGCGACCCCGAGGGCCGGCCGCGCCAGGGCAGGCCGCGCGACGCGTTCGGCAGGCCGCTCCCCTACGGCTCGCCCGGCGTGCCCAGGGTTCCCGACGACTACGCGCCCACGACCGAGCAGGCCCTGGCCGACGGCCGCAGGTTCCTGAGCGAGGGAATGCCGTTCAACGCGCACGAGGTGTTCGAGGGCCGCTGGAAGTGCGCCCCCGACGACGAGCGCGATCTGTGGCAGGGCCTGGCGCAGATCTGCGTCGGGCTGACGCACCTGCAGCGCGGCAACGGGCCCGGCGCGGTGACGCTGTTCAGTCGGGGCGCGGCCAAGGCGCAGGCGTACGGGGGCGTGTACGACGCGGTCGGCAAGGCCGCCTCCCGCCTGAGCCACGACAGCGACCCGGCCGAGGCGATCGCCTTGATCCTGGAGAAACTCCCCGGCTAGCGCAGCGCCGCGCGCCCCTCGATGAGCGCGACGGTGGCGGCGGCCGCGCGTCGCACCGCCGTGTCCACGGCCTCGTCGCCCTGGCCGAACATCCCCAGGTGCAGCAGCCCCGCGTGCCCGTGCGCGGTGGCCGCCACGGCCACCCCGAGCGCCTCGGCCGCCGCCGGGTCGCCGTCCGCCAGCGTCATCGCCGCCGTGTGGAAGGCCTCCTTGACCGGCTGGGAAGCCCGCTCGAGCTCCGGCTCGCCGATCGGGGAGAGCGCCGCGCCGAACAGCGACTCGAACAACGCGCGGTGTTCGGCGGCGAACCTGACGTAGCCCCTGGCCACCGCAACGAGCCGGTCCTCGGGCGCGCTGCCGCGCTCTTCGGCGCGGACGGCCGCGACCAGCAGCTCGCCCGCCCGCACCCCGACCGCGAGCAGCAACTCATCCCGGTCGGCGAAGTGGCGGTAGGGGGCGCTGACCGCGACGCCGAGCCGCCTGCTGGCCTCGGCGAGGGAGAATCATTGGACCCCGTGCTCGGCGATCAGCTCCGTCGCGGTGTCGATCAGCGCGGCCCGCAGGTCGCCGTGGTGGTAGCGGTCGCGCTTGGTCGTTCGGGGCACAGGTTCAGGTTAGCGACAGCTCATCCAGCCGGCGGACCTCCGTCTCGCTGAGCGTGAACGCCATCGCGCCCGCCGCCTCACGCGCCTGCCGCGGTTTGGAGGCGCCGGGTATGGCCACCACCGCGTCGCCGTACCGTGTGATCACCCAGTTCAGCGCCACCTGCGCCATGGACACGCCGTAGGACGTCCCGATCTCGCGCATGGCGTCGATGAGCGGCCGCGTCCGCGCGATCCCCTTAGCGCTCAGCTCGCGGCGCCCGAAGAACCTGCGCATCACCGGCGCCGACCTGGCCAGCGCCGGATCCTCGTGGTAGCGGCCGGTGAGGATCCCGCCCTCCAGCGGCGAGTACGCGATCAGCGTGACACCCAGCCTGCGGGCGGTGTCCAGGACGCCGTCACGCTCGATGTCCCTGTGCAGCAGGTTGATCCTGACCTGGTTCGCGGCCAGCGTGACGCCTTCGCCGGCGAGCACCTGGTGGGCGAGCGCCAGTTGGCGGGCGGAGAAGTTGCTCACCCCGACCGAGCGGATCTTCCCCGCCTTGAGCAGCTTGGCCATGAGAAGGTCCGAGGACAGACCCTCACGCGCGGGGGGTTCCGGCGGCTAGTCGCACTCCTGCGTGCTGGCCGGCGTGGTGTCGTTGCGACCGGCGGAGGCGTCGGGGGCGACCTCCTCGGCTGTCAGCACGTAGCCGGTCTCCTTCTCGTTGACCGCCGCGGCGAAGATCACGCCGTAGACGCGGCCGTCCGGCGTGAGCAGAGGGCCGCCCGAGTTGCCGGGCAGCACCTCACCGCGGACCACGTAGACCTTGCGGGTGACGGTGTTCTCCCGGTAGATGTCGGGGCCCTCGGCGTCGAGCCGGCCGCCGATCCTGGCCGCCACGGCCGTGAAGCCCTTGCCCTTCGGGAACCCGGCGATGATCGCGCCGTCGCCCCGGCCGCCCTCGCCGTCGAAGGCGAGCTGCGGCAGGTCGAGCCCGGGGACGTGGAGCACGGCGATGTCGCGGCGCGGGTTGTAGCGCACGACCGTGGCCGCGTGCCTGACGTTGTTGTGGTCGATGACCTGCAGGTCCCTGGTCACGCCCGCGACCACGTGCGCGTTGGTCATGATCCGGCCGGGGGCGTAGATGAAGCCGGTGCCCTCGATGTGCTTGTTGCAGCTCTCCGCGTTGCCCTGCACCTTGACGATCGCGCGCCGGGCCCGGTTGAGCCTGTCGCCCTGGAACACGCTCTGGTCGGGCGGCGGCACGTCGATGAGCTGGCCGGCGCCGATGGCGTCGAAGACGGGCGGGAACTCCGAGCGGTCGATGAACTTCTTGAACGGCTGCTGCCAGTTGCGTGCCGCCTGCGGGATCGCGTCGTCGACCGTGGTGAGCAGCGCGGAGTTCTTGACCTGGTCGACGAGCGGGGTGAAGGCCGTGGAGATGATCAGCGAGCCGATCAGCCAGGCGAAGACCAGCACGGACAGCGCGCTGGCGAAGGTGCCGCCGACCGCGTCGGCCATCTTCGCGGGCTCCCACGTGACGTGGCTGCGCACGACGGCGCCGATGGTCGAGGAGGCGAACTGGCCGATGGTGGCGGACAGGAACACGATCACGATGGCCAGCAACGCCTGCGGCGTGTCGCCGTCCACGACGGCCTTGGCGATGGGCGGCGCGATGAACACGCCCAGCACGGCTCCGCCTGCGAACCCCACGAAGCTCATGACCCCGATGATGAAGCCTTGGCGGTATCCCGAGATGCCGAAGGCGACCATGAGGCCGATCAAGATGAGGTCAAGCAGATCACCGCGCACGCTTCAAAGGTAGCCAGCGATACGGTCAAGCGTGCAAGTCTTCGGCCAGGACGGCGTCACCCCTGGCTACCTTGAGCGGTATGCCGCCGGCCGAGGGAACAGTGCGCGATCTGATCGACGCAGCTCTACGGGACAGCGATCCCGACGGCCCGCTGCGCTGGCACGTCATCTCCGTGCTGCGTCAGCGCGGCGACCTGGAGTCGTTCATCGAGGCGCGGCGCTTGTGCGCCGCGGAGACCGTGCCCGAGCGGCTGCTCGGGGTGGACATCATGGGGATGTTGCGGCCGTTCGCGGACCGTACGCTGCCGGTGCTGCGCTTCCTGGCCGCCAGCGAGGACGACGCCATGGTCCTCTACTCGGTGCTGATCGCGTTCGGCCACCTGGGCGACCCGCGCTCGCTGCCGTCCGTGATCGACCTGGCCGGCCACGACGACGCGAGGGTCAGGTACGGTGCCGCGTACGCGCTGCACCACGTGCTCGGCGACCCGCCGGACCCGGCGGGCCTGGACGCGCTGCGCATGCTGGCGGGCGACAGCGATGCCGACGTGGCGGGCTGGGCCTCACTGGGCGTGGCGCTCCGCTCAGCGCGCTAGGCGGACCACCTCAGGGGGCAGCTCCTCGATCCGCGAGGAGTCCCACGGCCGTTCGAGCCCCGCCTCGCGCAGCACCGAGTCCAGGACCATCGCCGTGAACCCCCACACCAGCATGCCCCGCACGCGAAACGCCGGGCCCGCCATGCCGCTGGGGTGTCGCAACATGATCCGGTTGCCTGGGTCGACCAGCTCGGCGATCGGCACCCGCTCCACGGAGTCGACCTCGTCGGGCGAGGCCGCGTGCACCGCCGACGGCTCGCGCCACCACCCGATCACCGGCGTGACCCGGTTGTCGCTGTAGGTGAGGTAGAGCTCCGACAACGCGCACAGCACCTCGACCCCGCTCGGGTCGAGCCCGGTCTCCTCCTCGGCCTCGCGTAGCGCCGCCTCGATCGGGCCGCCGTCCTCGGGGTCCACGCCGCCGCCTGGAAAGGCGGGCTGGCCCGCGTGCCTGCGGCCGCGCGTGCTGCGCTGAATCAGGAGCACGTCGGGCCCGAGCGGCCCTTCTCCGAACAACATCAGCACCGCCGCGGCCCGCCCGCGCCCGTCGGGTGGCCGCAGGTATCGGGGGACTCGGGTCTGCTGCGCTTGCGCCGCCAGCCTGTCGAGCCAGTCGGGGACTTGGGTCACGCATCCTCCAACACGCCGGGGCTCCGGCGACTTCCCCGCCGGTCAGGAGAAGGGGCCGGATCTGACGAGCTTCTGGGCCTCGGCGGCCGAGGTGGGGCCGGTGCCGTACGAGGGGCAGAGCGCAGTCAGCGGGCAGACGCCGCAGGCCGGGCGCCGGGCGTGGCAGATGCGACGCCCATGCCAGATCACCCGGTGCGAGAAGATCGTCCACTCACGCCTGGGCAGCAGCTCGGCCACGACGTGCTCGATCTTGACCGGGTCGGTCTCCTCAGTCCAGCCGAAGCGGCGCACCAACCGCTGGAAATGGGTGTCGACGGTGAGTCCCGGCACCCCGAACGCGTTGCCCAGCACCACGTTGGCCGTCTTGCGGCCCACCCCGGGCAGCTTGACCAGGTCCTTCAGCTTGCCCGGCACCTCGCCGCCGTGCCGCTCGCAGATCGCCTGCGCCATGCCGATGATGCTGTTGGTCTTCGCGCGGAAGAACCCGGTCGAGCGGATGATCTCCTCCACGTCGGTCCGGTCCGCGGCGGCGTAGTCCTCGGCCGTCGGATACTTCGCGAAGAGGATGGGGGTCACCATGTTGACCCGCTTGTCCGTGCACTGCGCGGAGAGGATGGTCGCGACCAGCAGCTCGAGCGGGTTGCGGAAGTCGAGCTCGCAGTGGGCGTCCGGGTAGGTCTCCGTGAGGATGCGGTTCATCTTGCGCGCCCGCCGCACCAGTGCCAGCTGGGTCTCCGGCTTGCGCCCCGCCGCGTTCGTCGCCATGCCGCAAGGGTAACCACAAAGGGTTGAACCCTGGACCGCCTCGACCGCGTACAACCTGGCGACACGGGAGGCGGTGGCCATGAGCGGTCAGGGCGCGGCGCTTGCGGACTTCGTTCGGCACTCGGGGCCGTTGCGCGGGCAGGCGCTGCAGCGCCTCGCCATCGCCTGCGCGGCCACCCTGGCCAGGCTGCACGCGAGCGGCATGTTCGGGCTGCGGCTCAGCCCGGAAAGCGTGGCGCTCGGCACGCGGGGCCAGGTGCTCATCGGCTGGCATCCCAAAGCTGGAGGCTCGGCGGCCGAGGACATACAGGCCTGGGCCGACCTTGTGGTGTTCGCGGCGACCGGTGTCCAGGACGGCGATCGCGCGGTCCTGCCTCCCACGCTCCGCATCGCGGTGGAGCAATGCCGCCAATCGGACACAGCGGCTCGCCCGAGGGCCGTGGACCTGCTGCGTGTCCTCCTCGGCCATACCGTGGCGACGGCCGTGGCCTCTGTCGACGACCTGCTCGCCTCTTGATCCAGGACTTCCGGTACTTTTCCCCTGGATAAGGCTCATCGTTACGAAGCAGAACACTCCGGGATTCCCATAACCTGTGTGTGCTGCTCGGAGTGGGGTGAGTCACAATGGCAGCAGAGGAGGCAGAGTGAACACCGAAGATGTGCTGGGCAAGGCCCCCCTGTTCGCCGCGCTGGACCGCGAGAGCGCCGCGGCGCTGCGCACGAGCATCACCGAGGTCCAGCTGTCCAAGGGACAGACGCTCTTCCACGAGAACGAGACCGGCGACCGGCTCTACGTCGTGCTGGAAGGCAAGATCAAGCTTTCCCGCACCTCGCCCGACGGCAGGGAAAACCTGCTGAGCGTGCTGGGGCCGAGCGAGATGTTCGGCGAGTTGTCCCTGTTCGACCCGCGGCCGCGCACGGCCACGGCGACGGCGCTGACCGAGGTGCGGCTGGCGGGCCTCGGCCATGACGACTTGCGCCCGTGGTTGACCGGCCGTCCCGAGGTGGCGCTGCATCTGCTGCGCGCGCTCGCGCAGCGGTTGCGCCGCACCAACGACGTGCTGGCCGACCTGGTCTTCACCGACGTGCCGGGACGCGTGGCCAAGCAGCTGCTCGACCTGGCCGAGCGGTTCGGCACCAAGACCGAGGACGGCCTGCGGGTGCACCACGACCTCACGCAGGAGGAGCTGGCCCAGCTTGTCGGCGCCTCCCGGGAGACGGTCAACAAGGCGCTGGCCGACTTCGCCGGGCGTGGCTGGCTGCGGATCGAGGCCAAGGCCGTGGTCATTCTCGACATGGATCGGCTCTACAACCGTTCCAGGTAGTCCAGCTGGGCTTTCACCGACATCTCGGCGGCCGCCCACAGCGACTTGTCGACGTCGGCGTAGACGATGCGGACGATCTCGCGCGGCGTGCGCGCGCCCTGTGCCTGCGCCGCCCTGATCTGGTCGAGCCGCTGACGCCTGTGCGCGATATAGCCGTCCAGCGCCCCGATCGGGTCCGGCAGCACGGGCCCGTGCCCGGGCAGCAGCGCCCGCGCCTCCAGGCCCTCCGCCGCCGCCCTGAGCCGGTCAAGGCTGCGTAGATAGTCGGCCAGGCCGCCGTCCTGGGCGATGATCGTGGTGCCCCGGCCGAGCACCGTGTCGCCGGTCAGCATCGCCCCATCGGCGGGCAGCCAGAAGCACAGCGAATCGAACGAGTGGCCCGGGGTGCCGTACACGTGGAGCTCCAAGCCGGCCACGGTCACCACATCGCCGTCGGCGAGTCCCTCGTCGCCGAGCCGGTGACGCGGGTCCAGGGCGCGTACGGGCGCGTGCGTCATCGCGGCGAAGGACTTGGCGCCGCCGCTGTGATCGATGTGTCCATGGGTCAGCAGGATCTGGGTGACGCGACGGCCGGCCAGGTGATCGTGTATGCGGCGCAGGTGCCGGTCGTCGTCCGGCCCCGGGTCGACGACGATCACCTCCTCGCCGGCGCCGATCACCCACGTGTTGGTGCCGTCGAGCGTCATGATCGACGGATTGGGGGCGAGCAGGTTTTCGGCGTGCCCCGTACGCGAGCCGTCAGGCGTGTCGATCGGGATGTGCAAACCACTCATGTCATCACCAGCCGCATCTCGCCCCCGATCTCCACGGCCCTCGGCATGATGGTCACGATCTCCCGGTGCGCGGCCAGGACCTCGGCCACGCTGTCGTACGCCGACAACTCGGTCAGCGTGTGATACGTCGGCGGCATCAGAAAGATCTCCCTCCGGTGCGCCAGCTCGATCGCCTCGGCCGGACGCCGCCACGCGACCTGGTCGGCCTCGCCGCCGACGTCACGGGTGCGCTGGCCCTCGGGCAACACGGCGACGAAGAAGCGGGTGTCGAAGCGCCGCTGCTCGATCTCCGGCGTGATCCAGTGCGCCCACGGCTTGAGCAGGTCCGACCGGAGCACCAGGCCACGCCTGGCCAGGAAGTCGGCGAAGGCCAGGCTCCGGTCGATCAGCGCCAGCCGGTCGGCCTCCCAGTCATCCCCTGTCGTGTCCGCCACCACGGAGCCGGGTCCCGGGCCGGCCAGCAACACGCCGGACTCCTCGAACGTCTCGCGCACGGCCGCGCACACCAGGCCGCGGGCGACCTGCTCGCTCGCGTGGAACACCGCGCCCCACTCCGCCGGCGACGGCCCGGCCCAGGCCACGGCCTGGTCGGTGTCGCGGCCGTCGACCGAACCGCCGGGGAAGACGTACGCACCCGCCGCGAAGGCCATGGTGGACTTCCGTCGCAACAGGTAGACCTCGGGCCCCTCCCGGACAATCACCACCGTCGCGGCGTCCCGAGTGGGCACCGGCTCGACCCGTCCGGCGAGAACATCCCTGGCCCGCGCGGCGAGCTCAGCTGGAAGCGGAAATCCGGTCACATGACCTCCTTCTAGAACATCACTCGGTCATGGTGACATATCCCGCTCAGGCGACTTCGGCGATCACCTCCACCTCCACGGGCACGTCCAGCGGGAGCGCGGACACGCCGACGGCGCTGCGCGCGTGCTTGCCCGCCTCCCCGAACACCTCGGCGAACAGCTCACTCGCGCCGTTGCCGACCTTCGGCTGCTCGGTGAAGGCCGGATCGCTGGCCACGAACACCACGACCTTGACGATGCGCCTGACGCGCCCCAGATCGCCGACCTCCGACTTGAGCGCGGCCAGGACGTTGAGCCCGCAGATGCGGGCCATCTCGGCGCCTTCCTCAGTGGTCAGCTCCGCGCCCAGCTTGCCGGTCCTGGCGGGCTTGCCGTCGACCAGCGGCACCTGACCGGAGGTGTAGACGAGGTCTCCCGTGCGTACGGCCGGCACGTAGGCCGCCACCGGCTTGGGGACCTCGGGCAGCGTCAGGCCGAGCGCCTCGAGGCGCTCCTCGGGCGTCACTGCTTCTCCCGCTTGAAGTAGGCGACCAGCTGCTCGGGCGTGGCCCCCTGCAGGATCTGGACCAGCTCCCAGCCGTCCGATCCGAAGTTGTCGAGGATCATCTTCGTGTTGTGGATCAGCACGGGGGCTGTGAGGTACTCCCATTTCTTCATGACGGTCACATTAGTGTGAGCAATCTCAAAGGGTGGTCACCGGCTTTCGACAAGTGACCGTTCGGTAGCCTCGAAACGTGGACTCTCCGGACACGGACTGGGCCGGCGTACGGCTCCATGTCGTCACTGGAAAAGGCGGCACGGGCAAGACGACCGTAGCCGCGGCCCTCGCCCTGGCCTTGGCCTCGGGCGGGCGCAAGGTGCTCCTGGTCGAGGTGGAGGGCAGGCAGGGCATCGCGCAGATCTTCGATCTGCCGCCGCTGCCGTACGAGGAACGCAGGATCGCCGTCGCGCCGTCCGGTGGGGACGTGTACGCGCTGGCGATCGACCCCGAAGAAGCCATGCTCGAGTACATGGAGATGTTCTACGGGATGCGCCGGGCCGGCCGGGCGCTGACCAAGATGGGCATCGTCGACTTCGCCACCACCGTGGCGCCGGGCTTCCGCGACGTGCTGGTCACCGGCAAGACCACCGAGGCGGTACGCAGGCGGGGCAAGAACGGCCGCAGGATCTACGACGCGGTCGTGCTGGACGCGCCGCCCACCGGCCGCATCACGCGCTTCCTGAACGTCACCAGGGAGGTCGCCGGGCTGGCCAAGGTGGGGCCGATCAAGAACCACTCGGACCTCGTCAGCGGTGTCGTGAAATCTCCGGAGACGGCGGTGCACTTCGTGACGCTGCTGGAGGAGATGCCCGTTCAGGAGACGCTCGACGGCATCGCGGAATTGCGTTCGGCCGGGCTGCCCGCCGGTGGGATTTTCGTCAACATGGTGCGTGAATCCCTGCTCCCGCAGACCGCTCTTGACACGGCTGTCAAGGGCCGTTTCGACGTCGGCGAGCTCGTGCTCGGGCTCAAGGCGGCGGGGCTGGCCGACGGCGCCGAGGCCGCGACGCTGGCCGGGTCGCTCGCCGAAGAGGTGGCCGAGCACGCCCGCCGCACCGAGCTGGAGCAGGCCGAACGCGAGTCGCTGGCCGGGGCGGGGCTGAAGAGGTACGAGCTGCCGCTGCTGGCCGACGGCGTGGACCTGGCGGGACTGTACGAGCTGGCAGAGAGCATCCGCACCCAGGGAGCAGCGTGAAGAAGCCCACCAGGCTGGACATCGACGCGATACTCGACGACCCCGGCACCAGGATCATCGTCTGCTGCGGCGCCGGCGGCGTGGGCAAGACCACGACCGCGGCGGCGCTGGGGCTGCGCGCGGCCGAGCGCGGCAGGTGCGCCGTCGTGCTGACCGTGGACCCGGCGCGACGGCTGGCGCAGTCGATGGGGCTCACCGAGCTGGACAACACCCCACGGCTGATCAGCTCACCGGACGGCGACGGCCAGCTCTACGCCATGATGCTCGACATGAAGCGCACGTTCGACGAGATCATCGAGGCGCACGCCGATCCCGAGCGGGCCCGCCAGATCCTGTCGAACCCCTTCTACCAGTCGCTGTCCTCCAGCTTCTCCGGCACGCAGGAGTACATGGCCATGGAGAAGCTGGGCCAGCTGCGCCGCTCCGACGAGTGGGACCTGATCGTCGTTGACACGCCGCCGTCACGCTCGGCGCTCGACTTCCTCGACGCTCCCGAGCGGCTCGGGCGCTTCCTGGACGGCCGGTTCATCCGGCTGCTGACCGCTCCGGCCAAGGCCGGGGGGCGCAGCGCCTTCCGGCTGCTCAACGCCGGGTTCGGGCTGATGGCCGGGGCCATGACCAAACTGCTCGGCGCCCAGGTGATCAAGGATCTGCAGACGTTCGTGTCCGCGCTCGACGCCGTGTTCGGCGGGTTCCGGCAGCGGGCGGAGATGACGTACAAGCTGCTGCAGGCCCCTGGCACGGCCTTCCTCGTGGTGGCCACGCCGGAGCGCGACGCGATGCGCGAGGCGTCCTACTTCGTCGAACGGCTCGCCGAGGAACGTATGCCCCTGGCCGGCCTGGTGGTCAACCGGGTGCACATGTCCCCTGCCGTCGCGCTCTCAGCGGCCCGTAGCGCCGCCGCGGCCGAGGACCTGGAGTCCCGGGGCGAACACGAGCTGACCACCGCCGTGCTGCGGCTGCACGCCGGGCGGATGCAACTCAAGGCCCGCGAGAGCCGCGAGCGCGAACACTTCGTCTCGGCCCACCCCACGGTGCCCGTGGCGCAGGTCCGCGCCATGTCCGAAGACGTTCACGATCTTGCCGGGTTGCGGCAGATCGGCGAGCTGCTGGCGAGCACGTAGTCGTCTCATAAACGTACGGCCGGCGGACGGCGCCGGCCGTACACGGCTCGCCGGGCTTGGCTCAGCCCGCGATCAACTCATTGGTCCGCTCGTACTCTTCCTTCGCCGACTCGAGCAGCTCTCGCCACGAGTCCACGTCGGGTCGCCGTCGCAGGAGCGCACGACGTTCCCGTTCGGTCATACCGCCCCACACCCCGAACTCGATGCGATTGTCCAGCGCATCGGCGAGGCATTCAGTACGGACGGGGCAACCCCGGCAGATGAGCTTCGCCCTGTTCTGCGCGGCGCCCTGCACGAACAGGGCATCCGGATCCGCACCTTTACAGGCGGCACGGGAGGTCCAATCCGTGATCCACATTTTCGACCCCACTCCCCTTAGGTGGTCAGTCGTCATTTGGGGCCGACGGGCGCGGGCGCCGAGCCTCCGTATTCAGTTGCCGCAGAGGAGAACGTACGCAACGAGACGTTCGGGCCGACAGACCCCAGAGGACCAAATTCTCGCGGCAGTCTTGACCGGGAATGACTAGTCACCCCCACCAGTCAAGGTGAAATGGGGGTCGGATACCGAAAACGTCAGGCTTTCCACGTACTCTTGGATGCGTGCAAGCGCAGCGCAAAGATCGCTCCAACCCCATCCTGGCCCTCCTGCGTCTGATCATCGCGGGGACCGCCGCTGGGGTGCTCGCGGCCGCCGTGGCCTTGCCTGCGGTCGGCGGCGCGGGAGTGTCGGCGAAGAGCGCCGTCGAGGCCCTCGACCTCAAGCCCGAAGAGCTCGACGAACCCCCTCTTCCCGAGCGCACGATCCTCCAAGACGCCAACGGCAAGGAGATCGGGCGTTTCTACTACGAGAACCGCCAGTCCGTACGCCTCGACCAGGTCGCTCCGATCATGCGGACCGCCCTGATCGCGATCGAGGACTTCCGTTTCTACCAGCACGGGCCGATCGATGTGGAAGGAACGGCCAGAGCGCTCCTCAAGAATTTGACGCAGGGCGGCGTGACGCAGGGCGGCTCGTCGATCACCCAGCAGTACGTCAAGCAGGTGCTGGTCAACAAGGCCGAGACGCCGGAGGAGCAGGCGGCGGCCATCGCCCCGACGCTCTCCCGCAAACTGGCCGAGCTGCGCTACGCGATGGCCATCGAGGAGAAATACGCCAAGGACCAGATCCTCGAGAAATATCTCAATATCGCTTACTTCGGCGCCGGAGCCCACGGCATCCAGGCCGCCGCCAAGCGCTTCTTCGACAAGCCTGCCTCCGAGCTCACCCTCGTCGAGGCCGCCACGCTGGCAGGCGCCGTGCAAAACCCCGCCAGGACCGACCCCAACGTCGGCCCCGAGTCGCGGGAGCGGCTGCTGCAGCGGCGTAACACCGTGCTGGACCGCATGGTCGTACTTGGCAAGATCACGGCGCAGGAGGCCACCGACGCCAAGGCGAAGAAGCTGGGATACAAGGACGTCGAGTTCCCCGGCGGCTGCGAGGCCAGCAAATATCCGTACTTCTGCCTCTACGTCCAGTACGAGATCCTCAACAACGAGGAGTTCGGCAAGAACCCGGACGAGCGGAGGAAGCTGCTCCAGCGGGGCGGTCTGACGATCAAGACCACGATCGACCCCAAGATGCAGGCGGCCGCCGACAAGGCCATCAAGGAGTTCGTCTCCCGCAAGGACAAGCCCGTGGCCTCGCAGGCCATGGTCGTCCCCGGCACCGGCGAGATCAAGGCGATGGCCGCCTCGCGGACGTTCGGCGGGAGCAAGAAGAAGAACGAGATGAGCTACAACATCGTGGCCGACGCGGCACACGGTGGCGGCACCGGCTTCCAGCAGGGCTCGACCGCCAAGGTCTACACGCTGGCCGCGGCGCTGGAAGAGGGCCTGAAGTACGGCGACGGCTTCCCCGCGCCCGCCGGCTACCGGGCGGGCGGTTACAGCACCTTCAAGAACTGCAAGGGCCAGAACGTCGGCGACCCGTCGCACGAGGTGCGCAACTCCAGCGAGGGCGGCGGCGGCTTCAAGACCCTGGAGAGCGGCACGTGGGGCTCGGTCAACACATTCTTCGTCAAGCTCCAGGAGAAGGTCGGGCTCTGCAGCGTGGTCAAGATGGCCAAAAAGCTCGGGGTCAAGCGGGCCGACGGCCAGAAGCTGTCTGAGGTGGAGACGTTCACGCTGGGGGTCAACGAGGTCGATCCGATCACGATCGCCAGCTCCTACGCGGTCTTCGCCTCGCGCGGGCAATACTGCAAGCCGCTGGCCATCACCGAGATCAAGGACAGGAACGGCAAGGCCAAGCAGTACAAGCCCAAGTGCTCGCAGGTCCTGGAGGAAGAGGTCGCGGACGCGGTCAACGGCATCCTGTCGGGCGTGTTCACCAAGGGCACGATGCGCGAGGTCGGCGGCATCGGCCGGGACGCGGCGGGCAAGACCGGCACCACCGACAACTATATGTCGGCCTGGTTCGCCGGCTACACGCCGAACCTGGCCTCGGCGGTCAGCCTGGGCGACCCGCGCGGCGCCTCCGGCCACAAGCTGACCAGCATCACGATCGGCGGACGCTACTACTCGTACGTGTACGGGGCGTCCATCTCGGGGCGGATCTGGAAAGAATCCATGATCGACGCCTTGAAGGGGATCGAGGCGGCCGACTTCACGCCGGTGGACCGATCGCGCTTCGGCGGGTGCACGGAGCAGTGTGCGCCCAAGCCCAAGAAGGAGAAGAAGGACGAGGAGGGGCCCAGGGACGGCGACCCATTCGACATCTTCGACCCGCCGGACCGCGGCGACGGGCCGCCGGAGGGGGACGGGCCGGGCAACGACGACGGGCGGGGCCGCGGCGGCGACGCCGGCCCGATCGTCGTCCCCGGCGACTGAGCCGGTCCGCCGCCACGGGCCTGCGCGAGACCCGGCCACGGGCCTGCGCGAAAGACCCGCCTCGGGTCTGCAGGCCCAGCCGCAGGTCTCCGACCCCGTCGGCTGATCATCACCGCCGCTTACCGGGCCTCATCGCGATGGCCACCGTTTACCAGGGCCGCATCGCGATCGCCGCCGCTTACCGAGGGCCCATCGCAATCGTCACCGCCGCTTCCTGCACCTCGTCCCGGCCTCGCCGCCTGACGGCCCTGCACCGAAGCGCGGCGGGTGGCGACGAACGCAGGCGATCATGCCGACCGGCGGCGGCGTAGCGGGCCTGTACAGCGGTGGCGGGCGTCAGCCGGCGACCAAAGGGGCCCTGGCGGCCAAAGGGGCCCTGACGGTGGCGGGCGTCAGCCTGCGGCCAAGCGGGCCCGGACGGTGGCAGCCACCCGACCCCCCTCGGCCCTCCCCGCGACCTTCGGATTGACGACCTTCATGACCTGCCCCATGGCCTGCGGCCCAGAGGCGCCAGCCTCGGCGATGGCGGCGTCGACGAGCTCGACCAGCTCCTCGTCGGACAGCTGCGCCGGCAGGTAAGCCTCCAGCACCGCCTGCTCGTCCAGCTCCGCCTGCGCCTGCTCGGCGCGCCCGGCGTTGCTGAACGCCTCCGCCGCTTCCCGCCGCTTCTTGGCCTCCTTGGTCAGCACCTTGATGATCTCGTCATCCGAAAGCTCCCTGGCCTGCTTGCCGGCGACCTCCTCGACGTTCACCGCGGCAAGTGCCATGCGAATCGTCCGGAGACGGACCTCGTCCCGGCTCTTCAGCGAGGCCGTCAGATCGGCCTTCAGCTTGTCTTTCAATGCGCTCATGCGGTCCATCTTGCCGCCTGCGCGGACACCTCGCGCCGGATGTCGGGCATCATGAGTAGGTGAGGAAAGCCGTCGCAGTACCTCTGTCCATGCTCGGTCTCGGCCTGGCCGGGCTGGGTTACGCCTCTGTGGTGGAGCGCAACTCGTTCCGGCTGCGCCGCTTCGACGTGCCCGTGCTCCAGCGCGGCCAGCGTCCCGTGCGCGTCCTCCACCTGTCGGACCTGCATCTGACGCCGCGCCGCACGATGCTCATCAACTGGGTCCGCTCGCTCGGCGCGCTCAAGCCGGACCTGGTGGTCAACACCGGCGACTCGATCGCCCACCCGGACGCCGTGCCCTCGCTCCTCCACGCCCTGGAGCCGCTGCTGTCCCGCCCGGGCCTGTTCGTCTACGGCTCCAACGACCTCTACGCCCCGAAGCCGAAGAACCCGGCCCGCTACCTGTGGCGCACGTCCAGAAACGAACGCCGCCAGCACATACCCAACCTCCCGTGGGAGGAGCTGGGGGCAGGCATGGCGTCCGAGGGCTGGCTCGACATGAACAACACCACGGCCCGCATCAAGGTGGCCGACCTGGACGTGGCGGTGGCCGGCATCCACGACTCCCACATCTCCCGCGACCGCTACGACCTGGTGGCCGGGCCCGTCCCGGCGGACGCCGACCTCCGCCTGGGCGTCATGCACTCACCGGAGCCCCGCAACATGAGCCTCTTCGCCGCCGACGGCTACCAGCTCCTGCTGGCCGGCCACACCCACGGCGGCCAGCTCTGCATCCCGTTCTACGGCGCCCTGGTGACCAACTGCGGCATCGACCGCGCCAGGGTGAAGGGCTTGAGCCACCACGAGTCCGCCTGGCTCCACGTGTCCGCCGGCCTCGGCACCTCCCCATACGCACCTGCCCGCTTCGCCTGCTTCCCCGAGGCCTCCCTCCTCACCCTCGTCCCCCGGAGATAAAGGCGGTCACAAGCACCTTGAGAGTCCGCTAGACTTTTCCAAGCACGCGCAAGACCGGCGTGCGCCGGGGTGTAGCGCAGCTTGGCAGCGCGCTTCGTTCGGGACGAAGAGGTCGTGGGTTCAAATCCCGCCACCCCGACACTGTTTGACCAGGTAGAGGGCTTGATTCGCTAAGCGGGTCGGGCCCTTTTCCGTTTCTGGAAGTCGATAGGAGCCAATCGGGGAGCCATCTCACTCGGACTCAACCCGTCGGCTTGTCGCCGAAGATTGTGTTCATGGTGTGGGCGCCCTTGGTGATCACCGGCTTGAGCTGGTGCCGGTAGACCGCCTCTGTGACGCTGGTGCCCGCGTGCCCGACGAGATCGGCGATGGTCTCGATGGGAACGCCCTGGTCACTCATGATCGAGACGAACGAGTGACGCAGTTCGCGGGGTGTCCAGTCGGTTCCGATCCCCGCGTTCTTGGTGATGTGCCGGAACGCTCGCCGTACGTTTGCCGCGTCCAGCGGGGTGCCGACGCTCGTGCAGAACACCAGGTTGTGATCTTGCCATGCCTCGCCCGCCTTGAGCTTGTGGGCGGCGTGGCGCCTGTGGTGTTGCCGGAGTGCCTCAGCGGCGAGCTTGGGCAGTTCCAGCGTTCGGCGCGACTTGCGGGTCTTGGTGTCACCTCCTACTCGGTCAGCTCGCCACACGTAGATGGCGAACCTCTTGTGCTTGAACCCTGCCTCGGTCACCGGGTGCCACGCCTTGAGGCTGGGGATCCAGGCGATGACGTGATCCCAACGCAGTGCGCGGGCTTCCTCGGTGCGGATGCCCGTGGTGAGGCTGAGCACCACGTAGGCGTGGAGTCCGGACGACTCTGCGGCTTTGAGCATCGCTTCTGCCTGCTGCCGGGTGAGTGCCTTGCTGGGCCTGCCATCCTTGCCCGTGGGCGTGGTGACCAACTCGGCGACATTCCTCAGCACCAGGTCACGTGCCTGAGCTTGCCGGATGGCCCGCTTCAGCACGCTGTGGACATCTCGCAGTGTCCGGGTGGCCAGGTCGCTTGAGAGTTCGTCGAGCCACTCATCCACGTGATCCGCGCGTAGCTGCTGGAGCTTGAGGTTCCCCAGCCTGGGGATAACGTGCGTCTCGGCGAGGATGCGTTGCTTGGTGACGGTGCTCCCGGACCTGCCCTTGAGGCCCTTGCTGAGCCAGTCGTTGACGGCATCGCGCACGGTGTAGGTCTCCGATGCGGTGATGCCCGCCTCAAGGTCCTTGACAGCCTTGATCAGCTTGTCCTTGACCGCCGTCTTGGTCTTGGCCTTGCGCTTGAGGCGCTGGCGCTTGCCATCTGGGCCGAAACCGAGGGAGATGGCTCCGGTGTAGCCGTCCCCCTCGGGATAGATGGTCGCTTCGTACTTGCCGATCAGGATCTTGGCCAAGGGATCACCCCTTCTCGTGACGGTTGAGGTACTCCTCTATCGCCTTCCTGATCACCCACGACACATCTCGTTCCTGCGACTCGGCGTACCTGCGGAGACGGTCTTTCAGGTCCGCGTCCACCCGTACGGGAGGCAGGGTCGTTCGGTCGCTCGTCATTGACGGCTTCCTTTCGTGTCATGCAGTTATCAAGAGGCGCTTGCCGGTTGTGCGGCGGTGCCGCACAACCGGCCCTGTAGAACGTTGTAGCACGCTGTTCTACGCCTCGTCTATCGCTTCCAGCAAGGAAATGAAGTCGGCGAGGTGCCGGTCGGTGATCCGGCGGAGCTTGCCGATCTTGATGCTCTTGAGCTGGCCGGTACGGAGAAGGAAGTAGACCTTGTCGCGTCCGATGTTCAGCATCTCCGCGACTTGTTCGACGGTGTATGCCTGCATGTGCATCCCCCCTCTCGTTCGTCGGGCGGGCGGCTCCCTTCCTTGCGGGGTTCCCGCGCACGGTCGATGGCTACGGAGTGTGATTGTCCGTTCGTTCGTCCGTCCGCGTCTGTCGCGCCCTATACACGCGCAGACGCGCGGACGGACGCGGACGGCGGACGCGGACGATTACGGATCGTGTATCTCGGGGAGGGCTCGCCAGCGTCCCCGCGCGACCTGTTCGACCTGGCGCGCACGGCCCAGATCCTGAAGACGTTGGTAGACCCACGTGCGGCGCATGCCGGTTACGTGCATGAGATCACCGATGGTGACCCCATCGCCGGGTGCTTGACTCAGCGCGGTTGTCAGGGCCTCCTCAGCCTCCCGTACGGCGTTGTCGCGGGCGTGCCGTGGTGACGGCCGGACGGTGGATTGTGGCGGTGTGGCGGGCATCTCGGCTGCGCGTTGCAGGGCTTGAGCCGATACCTCGTCGAGGGGCGGGCGGTGTTCGGCGTGCTGTTCGGCGGTGGCCTGTACGCGCGCGTCGTCCATTAGGTAGGTCCGGGCGCGGCGGGGGATGTCGTGTTCCGGGGAGCTGATCAGGAACTTGCCGGGGGCGTCCAGCTTGTGCGGGTGCCATCCGGCCTTGACCATGCCCTGTCCCAGGATGAGGTCACCGTCGCGGGGTTCCCGGACGCGGAAGCACAGCCGGACATCCATCTGTGAGCGGACCGCGCTCTTGCCCATCGCGTCCTTGGAGGGGCGTTGGGTAGCGGCGATCAGGTTCACCGCTGGTGCGCGGCCACGTCGGGCGATCGAGTCGGCGTAGTCGATCGCGCGTGGGGCTTCGCTGGCCAACTCGGCGTACTCGTCGATGATGATGATCAGCGCGGGTCTGTCCGGCGAGGGTTCCCAGACGCGTTCGCCGCGTTGCGTGAGGTCGTCGGCGCGTCCGTCGAGGATGATCACGGCGTCGGCAAGTAGGGCTTCTGCCTCTTGCGGGGTGGTGGCCAGGCGATCGATGCATGATGCCCAGGGCAGCAGTTCCATGCCGCGCTTGAGGTCGACCGCCCACAGGATCACATCTGGGCAGGCGGTCAGGTCCCCGAGCAGGACGTTCACGCCGCCGGACTTGCCCGCGCCGGACATGCCCGCGAACAGCCCGTGGCGTCGCAGGAGGGGGACGCGGACGGGCGCGCCGTCTTCGAACAGCCCGAGCTTGGCCGGTTGCGTGATGGTGGTGATGGAGGGGCCTGGCCAGGCGATGGCGTCGGCGTGCGGGTCGGTTTCGATCACTCGTACGTCGGCGCGGTTGGCCTTCTTGCTGGTCACCGGCTGGACGCGCACGCCGCCGCGGGTGGTGCCGAGCGCCGATTCCAGGCGGGGGATGGCGTTGACCGCGTCTTCGACGGTCTGGCCGACGCCCAGCCCGAGGCGGAAGCGGTAGCCCCACAGGTCCACCATGGCCGATTGGATGCGGGATCCGGCGAGGCCGACGGCTTGGGCGATGTCCGGCCAGGCGGCCAGCGTGCGCTCGACACGTACGCGGGCGCGCCTGCGACGGTGCGCCCACCAGGGCACGGCCAGCACGAAAGCGCCGATGCCGAGCACGGCGGGCAGGGGTGTCGTGAACGGCCCGAAGTGGGCGGCCAGGGTGAGCCAGGTTCCGGCGAACGCCGTGGTGACGGCGGCATAGCCGCGTTCGATCGGGCGGGGGATGTTGACCCATCGGCCCCAGATGGCCAGCGCGCCAGCCGTCCCGATCGTGCTGAGTACGATGGTGGGCCACCATTCGGGGAACCATCGCCGCAGGATCATGCCGCTGATCAGGACAGAAACGGCGACGGTGAGCGGGGCGAGTTCGGATCGGTAGCGCCAGGTCAGGCGGGCGATTCCGGCGATGGCCAGGGGCGCGAACTCCAAGTCGTCGATCATGGCGACGGGTTGGACGCCGTAGCGGCGCATCCTGCGAGCGTTGCGGCGCAGTTCATAGCGCGATGCCCGATGCTTGCTCATCGGCCCTCTCCGCCCGTCTCGGCGGTGTGGGTCTGGGCGTGCAGCTCGTCACGCACGTAGTACAGGGGGTCGTCGTCGCCGTCGTGATCGGCCGCCAGGGTGGCGCGGATGGCGGCCAGCAGGTTGGCGCGCTGGTAACGGACGCTGGCCAGTTCGGCGCGAAGACCGGTGACCTCATCGATCAGAGCTTCGATGTCGTCGAGGGCGGCGATCACGTGCGCCAAGATGGGGAGAAGCGGCAGGGGGTCTCGGGTGAGTGCCGCCAGGAGTTGAGCGGCGGTGGTGTTGCGGTGGGCAACCTCCTGAAGATCAGTGTGCGGGTACGGGTGGCGATGGGTCATTAGGCATCACATCCTTCGGTTGGGGACGGGGTCAGTGGCCGGTGATCCAGCTCAGGGCGGCGCTGAGGACGGCGCGGATGTCGGGAGCGAGCGTGGTAGCGGCCAGCAGGAAGCCGAACAGCAGGCAGATCAGCGCGTGCCACCAGCGCAGGCCCAGATAGCGCCAAGCGATGAACACCAGCGCGCCGAACACGAGCACCAGCGGAACAGTCACGTTCATGGGGCTTCACCTCCTCTCACAGGAGTTCGGGGGGCTGGGGACGGAGGGCGGGCTAGATGCCGTCGTGCCGGGACTTGCGGCGGAACCAGCGCCAGCGGGCGCGGCACTTGCGGCAGCGCCGGTTTCCGGGGGTGGCGTTGGCGCCGCACAGGCACCGGCCAGGCAGGATCGGGAGCGTGCGCATCAGGGCTTCACCTCCTCCCGGCGTAGGCGGTCTGCCGGCTGCGGTGGTCATGGGTGCCCAGCAGGCGACGGCTCAGGGTTCCAGTCAGGGCGTGGCGGCGATCCTCGGCGCGGATCGCGACGACCAGCACCACGAAGAGCACCAGCGTGGCGGCCCCCAGGACCAGGGCGAGGAACACGATGAAGAGTCCGAAGTCCACTGCTCACGCCCCCTCGATGTCGTCGAGGGTGATCGCGTCGCGGTAGGAGTCCAGCGCTTCGCGGCGGGCCATCGCTGCCTGCGTGATCAGGATGGCTTCGTAACGGACGCTGCCGAACTCGGCACCGGCGACGTGGTGTCCGTTCTCGACCGTGGGCGTGGTGCCCAGCAGGGCGGCGATCCGCTCGACTTCGGCGATCGCCTCAGCCTCGCTGCTGGCGTCGGTGTCGTAGTTGGTGTGGACCGACACCCGAACGGTTCCGTACTTGGGAACGGGCACGTGCGGGTGGCTGTCCAGGAAGGTGGCCAGGGCACGCAACCCGGCGGTCAGTTCGCTGCGGTGGTGGCGCTGAGCTGTGTTCATCTAGATCACATCCCTTCCGTTTCCGGTGACCTACGAGGCGAAGGTAGGTTTCGGGGAAGGGCTGAACCCATCACGCGGTGTGATCATGCGATGAGATCAAAAACATCCGGCGATGAGATGGATTAGATCCTGTGGTGAGATAAGCCCCAGCTCACAGCGCGTGCCCACACAAGAGGACCCCCGACAGAGCCCCTTGGGAACTGGCGCTCTCACGAGCGCAGAAGGGCTCTGCCGGGGGCGTTGACGCGACGGTGCGGGACACAGTGGGCAGGGCGTGAGAGCCGTCAACCGCACCGTCGCGCGTCAGGGAGGCCCGTCCATTCGCGTGCGAATTCGAGCCTGCAAATACAGGTGATACAGCCCAGTGGCGGTGTAACCGTCACGGATGTCATCGACATTCAGATCGAACCAGTCGAGGAATTCGACTCTCGAAAGCGCCTCGTATGTTGCGTGACGCTCCCCCAGGAGGACCGCTTCATGAGCGTCCGGATGGGCCTTGCTCCACTTCTCAAGTGCCACGCCCGATCACGACCCGCCCGGCGTGGAAGAACCTCTGGTACGAAGATCGCCGTAGCGGATGGCGATACGTTGAGCAGCCCGCTTCGGGTCTGTCGCGGGATGGCAGACATAGGTTGCGCGGGCGCGTCGCTCATTCCAGCCTGCACGCCACCAGAAGAGATCACCGTTCGTCCACACGACCAGACCACGCCAGACCGACACCACGGCCAGCCCGTAGCCGTCGTTCACATCGGCCGTGATCCCGTGCTGGGCGAGCTCTCGTCTTAGCTGGTCAGCCACGGCAACCGGGTCCATGGAGGTGAGGCGTATCGCCTCGTGCTCCCCAGTCATGGAACCGGCCTCCCGCAACTCCGCTTTCCCGAGCAAAGGAACGGGCGGAAGCCAGACAAATGCGGATCTTTGAAACTGCCTCAGATCAGCTCTGACCTGCGCCACGAACTGATGTGAGGCTCCCAAGCAAACCGGTTTCGCAGAATCTCACCGTGATATCTCACGGTGTGATGGACTTGAAGAGCTTCACTTCTCTCGAAAGGCTGCGCTACCAGGGGAACGGAACGCCGCCATGACTGTGGATCAAGAGCGAGTGCGACAAGTTCTTGAGACTGTTTTCGCACGTCAGGACGTGGAAGACGTGTGCAAACAGCGTGATCTCGGCGGAGTGATCCGCATCCTCACCAAGTACGGCATCACCCAAGGGCAGATCGCGAACTTCACCGGGATCCCCCAAGGGCGCATCAGCGAGTACAAGAGCGGCAAGCGCATCCCGACCGCAAAGCATACATTTGAGGCGTTCGCTGATGGTTTGGGCATGCCTGCTCCCTTGCGTCGCCATTTGGGCTTGGCGTCCTCCGGTGGCAGAGGCGGTGCACAGGTCGTCAGTGACGGTGTCCAGATCCCCACAGACACTTTCGACTTGCAGATCTTCGCTGAAGCGATCGGGAAAAGGGGCGAGCCGTTGAAGCGCCGCGAATTGCTGGCTATGGTCGCACAACTCGGTGCCCAGTCAGCTCTAGCTCAGAATGAGGCGTGGGAGAAAGTCGCATTCGCGCTGTCAAGGCCAAGCGCAATTGACGAAGCAGTAGTACGGGAGATGGAAGCGAGGGCCGCTGGCTTCCATCGCCTC
The DNA here is from genome assembly GCF_052245915.1 of Nonomuraea sp. 10N515B. NCBI lineage: Bacteria > Bacillati > Actinomycetota > Actinomycetes > Streptosporangiales > Streptosporangiaceae > Nonomuraea > Nonomuraea sp. 10N515B. The sequence continues at coordinate 6,531 of NZ_JBQQBQ010000073.1, read as the reverse complement.
GAAGAAATGCTCCCCGCACATACGATTTACAAGGGGCTGGCGGCCCACTTGAACGAAGTCGGAACCATCCTAAACGGCACAGCCACGGATCCCAAAGACGAGCTTCGCAGACGCTTGATCGTGGTTGCCGGCGAAAGCAGCGTGCTCGCCGGTTGGATCGCAACAGATCTGGGAAACGTATCAGCTGCGCGGAACTTCTACGACACGGCCGAGAAAGCCTCCAAAGAGGCCAACGACCCGGCCATCATCGCCTGCGCATTCGGATACAGAAGCTACATACCAAGCGGCAAGGGAAACCATGGGCGGGCGCGCTCGCTCCTGGCAACCGCGCTCCAGCATTTGCCCAGGGACACATCTCCTGGCACCACATCGTGGCTGGCCGCGAGACACGCAGAAGAAAGCGCGGCACTAGGAGAAAAGGAAGCAGCCCTTCAATCCTGGGCTAACGCCAGCGAAGCGTTCAATATCGCCGATCCGGAAGAGGATCGCGTATGGACAAGATTCCTAGACCGGGACCGCTTCGACTCCTTCCAGATCTCAACCTACGCCCAAATCGGCCGACTAGACGAAGCCGAACAAGTAGCACGTGCCGTCATAGCACGCCTACCTGAGGTAGAACGAAAGCGAGCAGGCATCATTCTTGGCGACATCGCCACAGCTCACATCGTGCATGGCTCAGTGAAAGAAGCCGCCAAAGCAGCCAGAGAAGGTCTCGCGATCATCCGCGAAACGGAATCCGGCATCTGGCTACCGCGATTCATCGTGCTCGCAGAGTCACTCAGGCGCTGGCAAACTCAACCACCAGTCCGGGCATTCCTGGAAGAATTGGCCGTCACGAAGCGTCAATTCTCTGCGTCTCCGCGCTAATCCAGTCCAGATAATCGCCGCTCCCTGCAGCAATTTCGGTTGCGATGATTTCAGGTGTCTCGTAACTGTGGTTGGCCTTGATGTGGTTCTCAAGCGCAGCCAGTAGAGCGCTCCTAGTTTTGATGACCAACTGCCATTCCTGCTCGTCGCGCAAGGTGCCTCGCCACCAGTAGAGGGACCGAATCGGCCCGACGATCTGAACACATGCGGCAAGCCGCGCCTCTGTAATGCTCCGCGCCAGATTTTCCCCATCTGTCGGACTCTCAACAGTCGTTAGGACCTGCACGTATTCCATCGCTCCTCCTCGTGTGTCCATTGGGCACTATCTACCAAATCGGCTTGACGCTCGTCCGGTGCACCGCAGCTAGGACGGTAAGTCGGTGCACGAGCGATCGGAAGGGTTAGGGTGAGGATTCCGAAAAACCATATAGATTGATTCGTTCTCTTGCGGCGTCGGGTGCTGTCACCCAGAAGGGCTTTCCCTCGTTATCGATAACCGTCGTTTTCTTTTCTGTCCCAATCTCCCAATGGAGTGTGGCTGTCCAGGAGCATTGGCGCGACGTTGTATGCGCGTAGAGAACTAGTTCTTCGATATCTGATTCAGAAACTGTGTAAGGAAAATCTATTGCCTCATCATCGCCGCCATCGGCGTTTGGGACGTTCTTGCGCACTATAAGTTGGACGGAGGGAGGATTCTTATCGAGATCCAACAGAAAGCGTCTAGGTGATAATTCACCGGCACCTCCGTAGCCAACCCACGTTCCCTGTATTGGAGGTCGTCGCTCATGGACTGTAACCGACATCCCTCTAAGCACAACGGCCTTACTGGAGGTTCCGGCAATCGTGACTCTCGCTGCCGCTCCACCCGCGGCGGTCACTCCGCCCTCTTTCTGTACCCACTCTGCCCACTCCTCTTCTTTCGCATCAACGGAAGGAGCGGCGCTCAATTCGGCCTTTTTCTTTGAAAATACCCACCCATGGTTGCTGTCGTATAGTGGACTTATAGAAGCAGTGATGGAAGTTGTTGGTGAGGATGGAGAAGCAGTGATGGAAGTTGTGGGTGAGAATGGAGACAGTAACCCGCCGAAGTCTTCAAGTATAGCGACAAAGGGGGCCGCAATGATCGCAATGAGAACGCCCGTCCAGATCGCCTTCGCTGAAGGGCTCTGTCGTGACCACCATGTTTTCGCGCCACGACGGCGTTTAGCTTGACGGTCGCCTTTAGGGCGTCGTGCATCTTTGGAAGGCTTTTGGTTGGATCGTTTCATTGGAGCCCCCTGGGGTCCGATGTAGCCCTCTCGATCTTAGACCCTCGATTCATCGTGTGGAAGCCGGACCAAGTTCGTGTGCATTTCTGTTGTTGCTGGGGCGGCGGCCTCTACTTGGCGCGACGGGTTAGGGTGGGATTTTTGGTCCTGTACCTGCCGCAGCGCACCGTTCTTGAAGCGCCGAGTTAGCCAACAAGCAGGCCACCGCCACCAGGGCCGAAGCGTTCTCATGTTGTAAGACCGAGGAGCTGGAGTCCGTCGGCGGGATGACTGCGGTAATGGTCGGTGGCGGCGGTGATGTTGGTCCAGCCGATGAGGCGGGTCAGACCGATGGCCAGATTTCGGAGGCTCGCCATGATCCGGGGTGCGGTGCCGGTGCGGATTTTGGAGGCGTCCTCGCGGAAGGTGACGTCGCGGATGTGGTGCAGGACTTCGATGCTCCAGTGGCCACGGATGAGCGTGGCGAGCTGGGCGTGGGTGATCCGTCCCGGTGGGAGGCTGGTGACGGCGTAGATGGTGACGATGGTGGTCTTGCCGGTTCGGTGGTCGGTGCGGCGGCGTTTGACCTGGATCGCCTGGGCGGCGTACGGGAAGGGCAGATCGGGGCGGACCGTGCAGATCTTCATGCGGCGGATCTCGCGGCGGCCGTGGCCGGTCTCGTCGGTGCGGTCGTTGAGGACCGCTTCGCGCCAGGGCAGAGTCTTGAGCCGGCGGTGCAGCGTGGGCTGGTTGCCCTTGGCGATGAACAGGTAGTGGCCGCCGGCGGCGATGATCTGGCGGGCGTGTTCCTGCTGGGTGTGCAGGGCGTCTTATGAGGACCTACGGGTTATGCCGACCTCCTGCTGGTTTTCCTGAGTGGCCAGCAGTATCCAGACGATGAGGTCGGCATAACAGGCTCTCGATCATGTTTCTGCCTCTCCTAACACGTGGAGAGGGGAGGAACATGAGAGATCCAGCACTGGTCCAGGTTCTGGGACCACTGGCGGCGTTCCGGGCAGGCTTCAGCGACGAGTTGGAGCTGGTCGGTTACTCACGGGAAGTCCGGGTCGTCCATCTTCGGCTGATGGCGGGTCTCAGCCGGTGGCTGGGAGAACGCGGCATGGACTGTTCGGCGGTGCGTACGCCGCTGCTGAAGGAGTTCGTCGCTGATCGCCGGGCCGGCGGGTGTCGCGATGGGCTGTCACTACGGGCGCTGCGACCGCTGACGGAGTATCTGCAGAAGATCGGGATCGCGCCGTTGCCCGGGCGGGAGCAGGCGCTCGGGCCGGTGGAGTCGTTCCTGGCCGAGTACGCGGTCTATCTCGCTCGAGAACGCGGACTGGTCTCAGCCACCATCCAGCGTGAAGCGGACTTGATCCGTCCGTTCCTGACCGGACGGATCCGCGACGGGCGCCTCAATCTGGAGACACTGACTGCCGTCGATGTGACTGCGTTCATCCTGGCCTGCGGGCAGAACGTCGCACCGGCGACGGTGCAACGCACGGCTACGGCGCTTCGATCGCTGCTGCGATTCCTGCATCTGCGCGGAGTGACTGGCTCCTCACTGGTGGGAGCCGTGCCTACGGCCGCCAACTGGAAGCTGTCCGGGCTTCCCAAGTACCTCACCAGTGAGCAGGTCACTCGGCTACTCGCCTCGTGCGACCTGACCACCCCGGTCGGGCGGCGCGATCGGGCGATGTTGTTGATGCTGACCAGGTTGGGGCTGCGGGCCGGTGAGGTGGCCACTCTGCGCCTGAACGACATCGACTGGCGGCGGGGCGAGATCGTGGTGCGCGGCAAGGGAAACCGGCACGACCGTCTGCCGCTCCCAGTCGATGTCGGAGAGGCGGTGGTGGCCTACCTGAGCGCAGGTCGCCCGGCTCCGGCGAAAACCCGGGCGGTATTCGTCGGGATTCGTGCCCCGCACCGGCCCTTGACTCGTGGCGCGGTCACGCAGGCGGTGGCTCGCGCTTCCCGCCGCTGCGGCATGGGGACCATCTTCGCGCACCGACTGCGTCACACCGCGGCGACCAGCATGCTCCATGCCGGGGCGTCGCTGGAAGAGATCGGCCAGGTACTGCGTCATCAGCACGCGATCACCACCGCGCAATACGCCAAGGTCGACTACGAGGGACTCCGTGCGCTGGCTCGTCCCTGGCCCGGGGAGAGCACGTGAGCGACCACGTGAGCCGATTGCATCAGCGACTGGAGGAGTACCTGGCCATCCGCCGGGCCATGGGGTTCAAGATGGAGCGGCACGCCAAGCTGCTACGGCAGTTCCTGGAGTATCTCGCGGCGAGCCAAGCCACGACCGTTACCGTCGACCATGCTCTGGCCTGGGCGGCCTTGCCGAGCTCAGCGCGCCCGCGCTGGTGGGCGATGCGCCTGTCGATGGTCCGCGGTTTCGCGGCCCACCTGCATGCGATCGATCCAGCACATCAGATACCGCCCCGCGGGTTAATCCCCAGCGGCCACCGACACGTCGTTCCTTACCTCTATACCGATCACGAGATCGCCGCTTTGGCGCGGGCAGCCGGACAGTTGCCCGTCCCGTTCCCCGCCGCGACCTATCAGACCTTGATCCGGCTGCTGGCCGTCACCGGCATGCGCATCGGAGAAGCCATCCGGCTCGACCGCGAGGACTTCGACGCCACGCTCGGCGTGTTGTCGGTGCGCGACACCAAGTTCGGGAAGACCCGGCAGCTGCCGCTTCACCCGACGACTACCGCTGGGCTGCGGGACTACCTGCGGCTATGTGACCAGGTCATACCCTGCCCGCGATCATCTGCCCTGTTGCTGTCCACCCGGGGCTGCCGGTTGCGTTACAACCGGGTCTGGGAGATCTTCCACGCGCTGGTGATCCGCGCCGGGTTGAGGTCGCGGTCATCGGGATGCACCCCGCGCATTCACGACCTGAGACATTATGTGGACGGCTGGGTTATGTGCCCTGCCGCGGCGTTTCCGCTGCTAGTGGCGGCGGAGCCCGTCTTGCCGTCCGCATAATCCCGGCGAAGGATCACCTTGTTCATTCCTCCACCGAACAGGGGTGATCCTCATGGGAGAGGCAGATGTCAGGGCCGCCGCGGGCCGTGTCCTGGCGGCACTACGTGAGGCAGGAAGGTCCGAGGGCACGATCCGGCGCTACCAGGCTGTGCTGGACCGGTTCGCGGTCTTCCTGGCCGGACGCGGTCTGAGCACGGCGAGCGACCAGGTGTGCGTGGATTTCATCGCCGGCCAGACTGGGACCAGGCTGGGGGCGCTGCGGGAGCCAGTGCCGGGCAGGGATGTCAAGGCGGTTCGCCGGCCGGCGGTCTTGATGGCGGACGCGCTGGCAGGCCGGGCGGTCGTCATCGGTCGGCCGGTGATCCCGGCGAAGGACGGCTGTCCTGCCCGGTTCCGCCCGCTCCGGGACGACTACGTTGCCTCGTGCCGGGCGCGCGGCAACGCTGAGGCGACCGTGGCCGCGAAAGACAAGGCGGTCAGCCGTTTCCTGGGCTACCTGGACGAGACGGGTGCCGGTGACCTGGCGGCCCTGGGCGTGCGGGATGTGTCGGGTTTCCTGCTGCGGCAACGCGGGCTGCGCCGCAAGACCGTCGCGGGCATGAGGTCGTCCCTGGCGGACTTCCTGGCCTTCCTGGCCTCCTCGGGCCGGGGACCGCAGGGCCTGGCCGACCGGCTGCCGCCGCACCGGCACCTGCGCCACGAGTCCGAGCCGCACCTGTGGACCGCTGAGGAGATCCGGCGGCTGCTGACCGTGATCGACCGCCAGTCCGCCACCGGCAAGCGCGACTACGCGATGATCCTGATGACCGCACGGCTCGGCCTGCGGATCTCCGACCTGCGCCAGCTCGAGCTCGGCGACCTGGACTGGCGGGCGAAGACCCTCACGATCATCCAGCACAAGACGGGCCGGCCGCTGAGCCTGCCGCTGCTGGACGACGTCGGCTGGGCGGTCATCGATTACGTCCGGAACGGCCGCCCCGAGACCGCCTGCGCGAAGGTGTTCATCAAGCACCGCCATCCCTTCGACGCGTTCGGCTGCTCCTCCTCGGTTGCCAGCCGGCTGTCGCGCTACGCTGCCCGCGCGGGGATCGAGTTCCCGCCCGGGCAGGTGTGCGGGATGCATTCCCTGCGCGGCGCGCTGGCCGTGGCCATGATCGGCAACGGCGCGCCGATGCCAGTGATATCGGCCGTCCTCGGACATGCCTCAAGCGACACGACCCAGGCCTACTACCTGCGCTTTGACGTCGAACGGCTGCGATGCTGCGCGCTGGACGTCGAAGACGTCCTCGGCTAGAAGGCTTAGCCGCCCGGAGGCGGTCATGGTGAGCCGGAGTTTGTTCGAATGAGCTCGAACGGGCTGGTTTAGGCGGGGTTTAGGCGGCGAGGCCTGCCTGTTGGGCGAGGTCGTCGATCG
>NZ_JBQQBQ010000072.1:0-42329 GCF_052245915.1 Nonomuraea sp. 10N515B | reverse complement strand
TCGTGGAGAACGAGCCGGGTTTGTTCGCTCAACCGCTCCCGTAGCCCGGCGAACCCTGCCCTGACCAGCCTGCACTATCCAGCGCAAGCGACGAAGCGGACATCAACTCGCGTAACGCCCTCTCAGATGGTGATGCCGAGGCGGTGGCCGAAGCTATCCAACGCGTGGTGAACGCGGCGGGGATGGCGGCCGCGCTGACGGTCGGCCGGCAGCGTCACATGCCCGAAGCCGCCTGCCCGCACTACAACGTGCTGACCGACGCTGAGTGGGGGCCGCTGTCGGGAAAGTACGTGGCCAATGAGCGGAAACTCGCCTACGGGTGTGAGCTACAGCCCGGTCATGCCGGCCCGCATATGTCGGAGGTTCAGCTGGTTCCGGCCGATCCGGACCAGTTCGTGTGGATTCGCTGGACCGATCGACAGCGTGAGCTGATCGCGTTGGCACCGTGCCAGGCCGAGTATGTCAGTGACCGCGCCGAGGACCCAACGGTGTGCACGATGAGCCGTGCGTGCTGTTCGAAGGGCACGAAGGGGTCCGCTCCTTCGAGTTCTAACTCAGCGTACGGCGCGGCGAGCGAGGGCTGGCGGAGGCCGACCTCGTCTATCTACCCCACCAGCTTCGGACTGGTCGTGGTGTGGGCTGCGGGGGCGCGCACGCCAGTGGTGAGCACGCCCGGGGATCGGCCTCACCGTGGGGTGAGTCTTCGTTGAGCCGCAGACGCCAGCGGGGGAGAGAGTCAGGCCAGGTCATTGCTCGTGGCGTTCAAGACCTTGAGCAATGCCATGATCGTGAAATAGCCCGGCTCCACCACCGCTGAAGATTCGATCTTTCGTAGCGTCGAGACGGCGATCTCCGCTCGAGCGGCCAACTGTTCCTGCGTGAGCTCCGCCTGGGTCCGGAGCTCACGCAGCCTTCGCGCAAGCTGCGCGGCCTCAGACAGGTAGCGACTCTCAGTTCGTCGTCTACGGCCAACCCTCACCGCACCACCCAGTTGAGTGATAAATTAATATCGGTAAAAGTTTAACACCTCTGGCAGTGATCTCTTGCGCAATGCTGGGGCCAGGCAGGTGGGATCGATGGCCAAGCGGACAAGCATCGAGTGGACCGAGGTCACCTGGAATCCCACGACTGGGTACGACCAGATCTCGCCCGGATGCGATAACTGTTACGCCCTCGCTCTGGCTAGGCGGCTGAAAGCCATGGGCGTGGAGAAGTACCAGCAAGACGGTGACCCGCGGACCTCAGGTCCTGGCTTTGGCCTGACGATTCACTCCGCTGCCTTGATGCAGCCGTACACCTGGCGTACGCCACGGGTGGTGTTCGTCAACTCAATGAGCGACCCTTCCACGCGAGAGTCCCAGTCGACTTCGTCCGCCAGGTCTTCAAGGTGATCGCTGAGACACCGCAACACACCTACCAGATACTCACCAAGCGCTCGTCTCGGCTGGTGACAGCGGAGGCCTGAAAATCCAAGATCGATCGCACTTCCATCGCATTCGATCAAGAATGCCCGGCCCGAGTTGATCTCGGACCGGGCGTTTTGCCTGGTCAAACCTGGAGCCGCCTTGGGGATTCGAACCCCAGACCCCTTCATTACGAGTGAAGTGCTCTGGCCGACTGAGCTAAGGCGGCGCGCCGTTTGGCTTGGAAGAGTCTACAGGAGCCAGAGGGGTTCTCGCTCCCACCGATCACCCGATGCCCGGACAGATCACCCCGCCCCCGGCCCTTCCCAGTGACCTGCCTCAGGGTATTCATCTTCAGTCGGCCGGGACCGGACTGCGGGACCGGATGCCGCGCAGGAAGGGTGCCAGTATCGCCGCCGACATCGAGGCGATCGCAGACGCGTCCGGGGCACCCGCGAGCGTAGGCTCCGCGTCCCTGGCTATGACGGTCCGTCGCCATACATGGCGTCGTGTTGTTGACGCGGCGAGCACACGCTTGCCTTGGAGCACGCGCACCGCCGCCCCCCATCGTTGAGCCGCACCACCACGGAGTCGGACGGCACGTTGTGCCCCACGACCGTCCCCGCCCCCTGCGGGGTCTCCACACTGGCCCCCACCCGGGGCGCCGAAGCGCGGAACTCCTGATACAGCGGATGCTCGTACTTGAGGCAGCACATGAGCCGCCCGCACGCGCCCGCGATCCGCAGCGGATTGACCGGCAGATCCTGGTCCTTGGCCATGCGTACGGACACCGGCTCGAAGTCCTTCAAGAACGTGGCACAACAGAGGTCACGGCCACACGGGCCGATGCCGCCCTGCAGGCGTGCCTCGTCCCTCGGGCCGATCTGGCGCAACTCGACCCGGGCACGCAGGTTGCGGGCCAGATCTCGGACCAGGGCACGGAAGTCCACCCGGTGCGGGGCCGAGAAATAGACCGTGTAGACGTTGTCCTGGTCCAGGTAGTCGACCCCGACCACCTTCATCGGCAGCGAGTGCCGCTTGATCAGGCGCTTGGACACGCTACGCGCCTCGGCCCGACGGCGCTTGTTGGACTCGTCGCGGGCCAGATGCTCCTCACCTGCCGGCCCCGCGCACACCGGCAGCCCGTCGATGTCCTCACTCGAATATTGCGGCGCCCACACGCACTCCGCCACCTCCGGACCCGAGTCGGTCGGCACGAGCACCTTGTCGCCCACCTTCGGGCTGTGCCCGCCGGGATCGAGGTAGTAGAGCCTCCCATAACGGGTGAAGCTCACGGCCATGATCATTCCCATGGGCTCGAGCTCGCCTCCTGACGGCCTCGGGGGTTCTTGCGGCCTTCGTTGCCACACTACGTGGGTCCGTACGCGGAAGGTCAGGGGTGCGGAGGTGGATGTTCGCCGGATCACTTGCTGATCGGGCACACCTTGCTGTCATGCAGGAACAAGCCGTAGTCGATCTCCAGCGTGGCCTGCACGGCCAGGCAGGGAATGTAGTTGGCCGAGGCCACCCCTGGTTGGCGCTTCAGCGTGGCGACCGTCTCGGCCCAGTCGGTGTTCGGCTTCAGCACCAACCGGAAGGATTCGGGCATGTCCTCCACGCGGGTTGCCTCGACAATCGCCTTGTTGCTCTTGTACGCGCGTATGAAGTTCTCATACGCCGCTTTCTTGTCCTCGAAGACGTACGAGTGGACCTCAGGCATGGCCTCGATCAGCTTCCTGATGGCCGTTTTCTGGGCGTTCGTCGCTTCCTTGCCCCGCTTGGCAGAGAGTTTGTCCTTGCCCCGGGACTCGCGCTCGGCAGCGCACGCCGGCAGGGTGGACCCCTTGCCGCAGAGAAACACGCTGAGCCGCGGCTCCGACAGCCGCTCGGCCGACGCCGACGCCTCGGCAGAGGCGGCTTTCCGATCCACGACACTCTGTATCCCGGGCAGTCCTCGCAGCGCCTGCTGCACCTCGCGCCGATCAGCCCCCTCCTTGATCTCCAGCCGCAACGACATCGGCATGTCGGTGACCTTGACCGAGTCAAGCAGCGCCTTGTTGTCCGCGAAGCTGACCCGGAAGCTGTCGTAGGCGCTCGCCTGGTCCACGAAGAACACCTCTTCGACCTGCGTCAGCCCCCTCACCGCCCGCTCGACCGCGCGCACCTCCTCCAGGCTCACGTCGCGCCCCCGGCACAGCGTCTCCTTCGGCGCTGACTTCGTGCACAAGAAGACGGCCATATCCGCCTCCTCCGGGTTCGTCGCCACCACCTGGTCCTCGCCTTCGAGACCGCCCAGCCCCGCGGCGGTCGCCACCCCCGCGAGCACTACGGCCACCGCCACGGCCACCAGCCGGAAATCCATCCGGAGCCGCCGCCGCTGCGGTGCCCGCAGCGGCCTGAGGGTGCTGGGGTCGATCGCCGCCCCCGCCTCGGCGAGCGCCTCACGCAGTCTGTCTTCGACCGGGCTGTTCATGATCCCTCCTTGAGTGCTCGGCCGAGGGCGCCCAGCCCTCGCGCGATCGTGGACCTGGCCGTGCTCGCGCTGATCCCCATGGTCTCGGCGATCTCCTGGTCGGACAGGTCGAGGTAGTAGCGCAGCGTCAGCGCCTCACGCTGCCTGCGCGGCAGCTCTCTCAGGGCGAGCAGGACCTCGCGCCGCTCCTCGCCCATGAGCGCGGCGCTCTCTGCCGACCAGACGGGTGGCTCGTAGGGCACCGCCCGCCGGAACACCACCGCCCGTCTTCGCAGGATCGACCGGCACCCGTTGAGCACCGCGGAGCGCACATAAACCAGGGCCTTGTCGACGTCCCGCAGCCTGCCTCGGCCGGCATGAGTGCGGGCGAACGCCTCCTGCACGACGTCCTCGGCGGTCGCCTGATCGCCGACCATGATGAGTGCCAGCCGTACGAGACCCACGTGATGATCGGCGAAGATCGCCGCCACGTCGACCTGCCGCCGCGCCAGGGCCTCACCTTGGGTGAGCAGTTCCACTTCCACGTAACAGAGACGCCCGGCAGCCTCATCTGCTGCTTCGGTCACTCGATGGGTTTCCGGCTATCCCGCCCTGGGAGCGCACGCCTTCTTGGTGAGCACGTTGCTCCCGGGCATATCGCTGAACCCATATTCCGCGATCAGCTTCATCTTCGTGTCCGAGCATCTCTGGTTGTAAACCTGGCTCACTCCGGACAACCGCGACAGGCTGGCCATCACACCGTTCCAGTCGGCCACGGGGTACAGCGTCAGCCGGTACGACTCGGGCATATCCGAGACCTTGGTGATGGCGACGAGCGCCTCATTGTCCGCATATGTGGTGGCAAAGTGCCGATACGCGGTTCTCTGATCTTGGAAGACGTACGACTCGACTCCGGGCATCCGGTCGAGCGCCGCGATAATGGCCTTCTTCTCGCGGAACGTCGCCGCCTTCTTGTTCGCCTTGCCTCGGCCGGACACGCAGGCAGGCGTTAAGGAGCCCTTCGCGCAGAGGAAGACCGTCCCGTCCGAGGGGTCTGCCCAAGACCCGTCGTTGAATTCCGCCAGATCTTCGACCCTGCCCACCCCGGACCGTCCGTGGACCGCGGCGACCACGCGCGCCCGGTCGGCCCCCTGCTTCACCCGCAGGCGGAACGATTCCGGCAGCTCCTTGGCCGTGACCGACTTCAGCAGCGGCCGGTTGGCGGCGAAGTCATGCCGCAAGCTCTCGTACATGGCGGCGCGATCAAGGAAGCGGATCTCGGTCAACTCTGGCATGGCCCCCAGAAACGCCTGCAGCGCCCGTTTCTGCTTCTCGGTGGCATCACTTTTGTGGCACCCGTACGTGGACGGCATGCACAGGAAGACCACGATCTCCCATTGATCGTCGGACTGAACGCCCGAGACGACCGCGGGGGCGGGCGTGGCGGCTACCGCTCGCGGCCCTCCCCCTGGTCCGGCGAAGACCGCCGCCACGAGCACCCCGGCGGACACCGCCGCTCCGCTCAATAACCACGAACGCCGGGATCCCGCCCGCACCATGCCGCCAGGCACCCTGTTCACGAACCCCTTCGCTTGTGAAATGTCAGCCGCGCAGCGCCAGCATCATTGCCTCGACCGCGATCTGCGGGTTGACATTGGCCCCGAGCCGTTCCCTGCACTGCATGATCGCATCGATCCGCCGCATTGTTTCCTCGGGCGTCGACCGCTTGGCCAGTTGATCGAGATCGAACCGGATGTCGTCGTTCGCCAGCTCCACCGCCGCCCCGAACTGCATGGCCAGCACGTCGCGGTAGAACGACACCAGCTCGAGCAACGCCGAGTCCAGTGAGTCCCGCTTGATCCGCGTGGCCCGTGACTTCTGCCGGTCCTCCAGCTCCTTCAGCGCCCCGGCCCCGCCCCGCACCAGCCCTCGGTTGAGCCCCTTGCCCGTGGAGCCCTCGCCGTAGATTTTGCGCAGCTCGGCGGTCTCATTCTCATTGAGCGCGGCCGTGGCCGCGGCCGCCTCCTCCTCCGCCGTCTTCACCAGACGCTCGGCGGCGGACACGCACTCCCCCACCCCCGTGAGCGAGCGTGGAATGCTCAGCACGGCCTCGCGCCGCTGCCTGGTCCCCTCGTCGAGCGCCAGCGCCCGCGCCCTGCTGATGTGCCCCTGAGCGGCCCGGGCGGCGAACGCGGCCGTCTCCCACGGCACGCTGTCACGCGTCGCGAGCACGTGGGCGACCGCGTCCGCGCTGGGTGTGGTCAGGGTGATCAGCCGGCAGCGGGACCTGATGGTGATCATCAGGTCGTCGGGGGCAGGCGCGCACAGCAGCCACACCGTGCGGGGCGGGGGCTCTTCGATGGCCTTGAGCAGGGCGTTCGCGGCCGACTCCGTGGCCCGGTCGGCGTCCTCGAACAGGATGACCCGCCACCGCCCCTGCGTCGGTGCCCCGGCGGCACGCAGGATGAGCTCGCGGGTCTGCTTGACGCTGTAGGACAGGCCCTCGGGGCGTACGGACTCCAGGTCGGGGTGAGAGCCGATCAGCACCTGGTGGCACTGGTCGCAGTGGCCGCAGCCGCCGTCAGGGCACAGCAGCGCTGCGGCGAAGGCACGGGCGGCGTCCTGGCGTCCGGAGCCGGGCGGGCCGGTGAACAGCCAGGCATGCGTCATGCCCGTGCCGCGCCCGCCGCCGACGACCTCTCCGGCCGCCGCCGCGGCCCGCGACAGCACGGCCACCGCCTTGTCCTGCCCCACGAGGTCATCGAAAACGGTCACGCGCTAAGGGTAATTGCCCGCCACCCCACGTGGGCGCAACAACGGGGCGAGGGACTCACCCCCAGTCGCGGATCGCCGGCATCGTCCCCGTGACGTCCTCCGCCTCCTCCGGGACCGGGTCGGGCAGGATGTCGCGAATGCGGTCCTGGATCTGCCGGGTGATCATCTCGAGCGGCTGGGTGCCGTCCACGACCAGATAACGCTCGGGCGCGGCCGCCGCCAGCGCCCGGAACTCCTTGCGCACCCGCTCGTGGAACTCCAGCGGCTCGGCCTCGATCCGGTCGACCGCCCCGCCCAGCCGGGTCAGCCCCAGCTTGGGCGGCGTATCGATGAGCACGGTCAGATGCGGCACCAGCCCACCCGTCGCCCAAGCGTTGATCTTGGAAACGTCTTTGGGATCGAGCGCCCGCCCCGCGCCCTGGTAGGCCAGCGACGAGTCCACGTAGCGGTCGGTGATCACCAGCGAGCCCCGGTAGAGCGCCGGCCGGATCACCTTTTCCACGTGCTCGGCCCGGTCGGCGGCGTAAAGCAGCGCCTCCGAGCGCGCCGACAACCCGCGCTCTGCCGCGTCCAGCAGGATGGCCCGCAGCCGCATGCCGACCTTGGTGGAGCCCGGCTCGCGCGTCTGCACGACGTCGTATCCCTGGTCGCGCAGCCAGATGGCGATCAGCCGCGCCTGGGTCGTCTTGCCCGACCCCTCGCCACCCTCGAACGCCACGAACAACCCCGGCACGTGCTCGACGGCCTCGGTGGGGAAGCGCTCGCCACGCACCGCCGCGATGAGATCAGCCGCCAGGGAGACGCCCTTCCTGTCGTCCATGTGGCGCAGCGCCAGGAGGCCGACGATCGTGGCGAGCACCCCGCCGACCACCAGCACCAGGTTGGTCCCGTCGAACCGGTAGGCGAACTCGCCCAGCTCCAGCCTGTGCACGCCGAACAACGCCGCCAGCGGGCTGGCGACGGCGACCACGAGCAGCAGCGTGACGCGCGCCGTGGACTGCAGGAACGCGAACGTACGGCCACGCAGCCCGTCCTCGACCTCCAGCCCGATCAGCGTGTAGCCGATGATCCAGGCGATCCCGGCGCACGCCCCGAGCAGCACGGTCAGCATGACCACGATCACCAGGTTGTGCACCAGCGCGATCGCGACCAGGACCAGGCCCGCCACCGTGATGGCCACCCCGAACAGCCGCCGCCGCGACAACTCGCGCAGCAGCCGGAGCCCGAAGAACATGCCCAGCGCCATGCCGACGAAGACCGCCGCGAACACGACACCGTAGGCCGCGTCGCCGCCGCCGAGCGTGCTCACGTAGATCCTCGCCACGCCGACCACGGCCCCACCGGCGGCGAACGCCCCCAGCATGCCGATGATCAGCCCGCGCACCAGCCGGTTGCCGCCGACGAACCGCCAGCCCTCAACGATCTGCTTGAGCACAGAGGGAGTGGAGATCGCGCCGTCCCGCTTGGGGATGTCACGCAACGTGAAGATCAGGAACGCCGACGCCAGGTAGGCGCAGGCGTTGACGACCAGCGCCAGCCCGGTGGCGTCCCGGCCGGCAGGGAACGGCACGACGGTCCTCATCAGGTCGCCCGCCACGGACAGCGCCGCGAACAACATGGCCGCGACCGGCGCGCTGCCGTACGTGACCAGCAGGTTGAGCCGGTTGGCCGACTCCAGCTGCTCCTTCGGCACCAGATTGGGAACCGTGGCGTCCTTGGCCGGGACCCAGAACAGGTTGACGCACTCGACCAGGATGGTCGCCACGATGATCCACTGGTAACTGTTGACCACCGGGATCGACAGCACCACGGCGAACCTGGCCAGGTCCGCCGCGAACATCGTCAGCCGCCGGTCGAACCGGTCGGCGAACACGCCCGCGAGCGGCCCGAGCAGCACGGCCGGCAACATCTTGGCGATGAAGACACCGCCGACGGCCAGCGACTGCACACGGTAGTCGTCACCTTGGGTGAGGTTGGCGGCCAGCGCGGTCAGCGCGAGAATGTTGAGCCAGTCACCCAGACTGCACACCGACATGGCCATCCAGAGCCGTCGAAACGGCGCGTTGGCCAGCACGTGGGTAGGGCGGCGTCGGCCAGGGGCAGTCATGATTTCAGGGTATCCAGGTCTTGACCAGAAGCGGGTGGACAAGAGACGAGCCGGATATTCCCGGCGGACTCGTGGCCGAGAGTATTACGTACGCGGCCCCGCGCGCAGGTTACACACCTCGAATGGGTCCCCGAAAATATCACCAATTGAAAACTCCGGTCCCATCTCGAGCCTCTGCTACCAATGGGCCCCACTCGGCCCGGATATCGGGTGGCAGGTCCAGATCGTCCCAGAGCTCGGCGAGCAGCACACCGTCCACGTGGTCGTGCAGTTCCTGAGGACTGCCCTCGCACAACAACAGGGTGTATGCCGCCCTCCGCCCCGCACGGTCGGCGAGGTCGTAGTCACGGCCACGCAGCCGCGCCATCCCCAGCGCCGCGGCGACCGGCAACCGCCACAACCGGTTCGGCACAGGAAAGGGCCGCGCGGCGAACTCTACCTTCGGCTCCAGCGCCAACCGGAACCCGGCCGCGTCGAGGATGCGCCCGGCCGTCTCGAGCGTCGGCGACTTCCTGCCGTGCTCATAGGCCGACAGCGTGGTCCGCGACGTGCCGCTGACGGTGGCCAGCGCCTTCTGATTCATGCTCGCGGCGTGCCTGGCCTGCTTGAACAGCAGCCCACCGCGCTTGGCCCAGACGGCGACACCGGACGCCAGCGCCGCCTCCATCGGCGAGGGCACCATGGATGATCCTTCCCCTGCGTATCCGGCCGGATACTACGGCATCATGGCGCCTTGTGGCCACTCGACTACGCTAGGCGAGTTCCAGCATCGTGATCTCGGGCGGTGCCCCGACCCTCACGGGCGGCCCCCAGAACCCGGCGCCCCTGGTGACGTAGACCTGCACCCCGTCCACGGTCGCCAAGCCGGACACCACCGGCTGCTGCAGCCCCACGACCAGGCTGAACGGCGCCATCTGACCGCCGTGCGTGTGGCCAGACAGCTGCAGGTCCACGCCATGGCGGGCGGCCTGGTCGACCTGGACCGGCTGATGCGCGAGCAGCACCGTGGACCGGCTGGTGTCGCGGTTGCCGAGGGCCTTGTCGAAGTCGGGGCCGTCGCCCTGGGAGGTGCCGTTGAGGTCGTTCACCCCGGCCAGATCGAGGACGGCGCCCTGGTGCCTGATCTCCACGCGCTCGTTTCGCAGCGGACGTACACCGAGCTGCCCCAATTCCTCGATCCACTCGGCGAACCCGCCGGGGGCGAAGTATTCATGATTGCCGGTCACGAAATATGCCCCGTAGCGGGACTCGAGGTCCTTCAGCGGCCGCGCCAGCGCGCCGAGCTGGGCCACCGACCCGTCCACCAGGTCACCCACGATCGCGACGACGTCGGCCTCGAGCCCGTTGATCATGCGGACGATGCGCTCGGTGTGGGCCTTCCCCGTCAGCGGTCCCAGATGGATGTCGCTGACCACGGCGAACCGCAGGCCGCCGAGCCGCTGGTCCAGGTTCGGCAGCGTGACCTTGACCCGCTCGAGCACGGGATCGCCCAGAGCGCTCGTGATGCCGTAGCCGACCGCGCTCAGCGCGCCGGCCCCGGCGATGGCGGCGGTGGCCCGCCCGAGGAACAACCGCCTGCTCAGCGGAGCAGGGGGCGCGGCCTTCTCAGCCGGCGCGGCCCTCTCAACAGGGGCGGCCCCCTCAGCAGACGGGATCGTCTCAACTGGCGGAACCGTCTCAACCGACGCGGTCTCAGCCGGCGCGGTCTCCTCGACCGGCGCCGCCGTGCCGGCCAGGACCGGGACAGGCTCGAACTCGGCCTCCGGCGCCCGCTTCCGCTCGGCCCTGCGCAGGAACAACCCCGCCACAGCCCGCGGAATCTCCAGCACCACCAAGAACAGGAACAGATAGAACAGCAACGCCAGCCAGACGTAACCCGGCCAGGCCAGCCAGTGCCCGAACTCCATCCGTGTGCTGACGAACGTGCCCACGACCAGCGCGAACAGGCCCACCATGCCCCAGGTCAGCGCCTTGCGCAGCCGCCCGGGGCCGGTGGTCGAACGCACCAGCCGGTGCCAGAGGTAATAGTGCGCCAGCAGCACCAGGCCGACGAAGATCAGGACCACCACGTATTAGATGCTACTTACGATTTGGCAGCCGGCTTCTTCGCGGGAGGCTTTTTCGCCGGCGCCTTCCTCGTCGTGGTGGTCTTCTTCGGCGCCGGCGCCCGCTCCCGCCGCTCGGCCAGCAGCTCCGCCGCCCGCTCGATCGTGATGTCCTCGACCGTGTCGCCCTTGCGCAGGGAGGCGTTGGTCTCGCCGTCGGTCACGTAGGGGCCGAAGCGCCCCTCCTTGACCACGACCGGCTTCTTGGAGTTGGGGTCGTCGCCCAGCTCGCGCAGCGGCGCCGCGGCAGCGGCCCGCCGCCCACGCGGCTTGGGCTGCGCGAACAGCTCCTTCGCCTGGTCGATGGTGACCGTGAACAGGGCCTCCTCGGAGGCCAGCGAGCGCGAGTCCGTGCCCTTCTTCAGGTAGGGCCCGAACTTGCCGTTGTACGCCGTGACCTCCTCGCCCTCCAGCTCACCCACGACCCTGGGGATCGACAGCAGCTTGAGCGCGTCCTCGAGCGTGATCGTGTCCAGCGACATCGTCTTGAACAGCGAGCTCGTACGGGGCTTCGGCGCTTCGGCCTTCTTCGTCCGCCGCTTGGGAGCCTCCTCGTCCACGGGCGGCTCGGGCAGGATCTCCGTCACATAAGGCCCGTAACGACCGTCCTTGGCCACGATCATGTGCCCGGTCACCGGGTCGTGCCCCAGCTCGCGGTCACCCGTCGGCCGCGAGAACAGCTCCTCGGCCTTCTCCGCGGTCAGCTCGTCGGGCGTCATGTCCTCGGGCACGTTGACCCGGGCGCCCTCCCTGTCCAGGTAGGGGCCGTACCGCCCGACCCGCAGGACGATGTCCGACCCCCTGACCGGGAACGAGCTGATCTCCTTGGCGTCGATGTCGCCGAGGTCGGTGACCATCTCCTTCAGGCCCTCGTCGCCGTCGGAGCCGTAGTAGAACCGCTGCAGCTCCGGCACCCGCTCCGCGCGGTCGTTGGCGATGTCGTCGAGCACCTTCTCCATGTCGGCCGTGAAGTCGTAGTCGACCAGGTTGCCGAAATGCTGCTCCAGCAGGTTGACCACGGCGAACGCCAGGAACGACGGCACCAGCGCCGTGCCCTTCTTGAACACGTAGCCGCGGTCGAGGATCGTCCCGATGATCGAGGCGTACGTCGACGGCCGCCCGATCTCCCGATCCTCCAGCTCCTTGACCAGCGTCGCCTCGGTGTAACGGGCGGGCGGCTTGGTCGAGTGGCCGGCCACATCGAGCCTGGTCACGCTGAGCGGGTCGCCTTCGGCCAAGTTCGGCAGCCGCTTCTCGGAGTCGTCGCGGTCGGTCGACGGATCGTCGGCCCCCTCCACGTACGCCTTGAGGAAGCCGTAGAACGTGATCGTCCGGCCGGACGCGCTGAACTCGACGTCCTCCCCGGCCGACGACCTGCCGCTCACCTTCACCGTGACCGACTCGCCGACCGCGTCCTTCATCTGGGAGGACACGGTCCGCTGCCAGATCAGCTCGTACAGACGGAACTGGTCGCCCGTCAGCCCGGTCTCGCCCGGCGTGCGGAACTCCTCGCCAGAGGGCCGGATCGCCTCGTGCGCCTCCTGGGCGCTTTTGACCTTGCTGCTGTAGACGCGCGGCTTGTCCGGGACGTACTCGCGGCCGTACAGCTTGATCGCCTGCGACCGCGCGGCCGCGATCGCCGTCTCCGACAGCGTGATGCTGTCGGTACGCATGTAGGTGATGAAGCCGTTCTCGTAGAGCCGCTGGGCGACCTGCATCGTGTATTTGGCGGAGAATCCCAGCTTCCGGCTGGCCTCCTGCTGCAATGTGGTCGTCCGGAACGGCGCGTACGGCTTGCGCGTGTACGGCTTGCGCTCGACCGACTTGACCGCGAACGACACCCCCTGGAGCCGCCCGGCGAGCTCGCCCGCGGCCGCCTCGGACAGGTGCAGCACATCGGCGTTCTTGAGCCGCCCAGTGCTGGCGAAGTCGCGGCCCTGCGCCACCCGCTTGCCGTCTACAAGGGTCAGCGTCGCGGTGAAGTCGCGCGGACGCTCCTCCGGCTTGTTGGTGTCGAACAGCGCCTGCAGGTCCCAGTAGTGGGCGGACGTGAACGCGATGCGCTCCCGCTCACGCTCCACCACCAGCCGCGTCGCCACGGACTGGACGCGACCCGCCGACAGCCTGGGCTTGACCTTCTTCCACAGCACGGGGCTGACCTCGTAACCGTAGAGCCGGTCGAGGATGCGCCTGGTCTCCTGGGCGTCCACCAGGCGGAGGTTGAGGTCGCGCGGGTTGGCCACGGCGTCCTGGATGGCCTGCGGGGTGATCTCGTGGAACACCATGCGGTGCACCGGAACCTTGGGCTTGAGCACCTCGCGCAGGTGCCAGGCGATGGCCTCGCCCTCGCGGTCCTCGTCGGTGGCCAGATAGAGTTCGTCGGCGTCCTTCAGCAGCTGCCGCAGTTTGGCGACCTGCGACCGCTTGTCCGGGTTGACGACGTACAGCGGCTCGAAGTCGTGCTCGACATTCACCCCGAGACGCGCCCATGGCGCCCCCTTGAACTTCTCAGGGATGTCGTCGGCTTTCTCCGGCAGGTCGCGGATGTGGCCGATGCTCGATTCGACGATGTAGCCGCGCCCGAGGTACCCGGCGATCGTCTTCGCCTTGGCCGGCGACTCGACGATCACCAGGCGTGTTCCGCCGGCGCTGCCGTTCTTGGCTGGCACGCTGCTTCCTACCTCGCTGTTCGCTAGCAAAATCCCCCTGCCGGGAGTCGGCACAGACTGAAAGGTAACCCGACTCGCGGAAATTTCCTTCCCCCGGGCTACCCACTACCTTCCGGGTCCACCCACAAGCACGCAGAATAAGGCCCATCGAGCGGCATGGCGCCCTGACTCACCCTGGAGACTAATCGTTGTGCTCGACTACTCCTACATGGATATCTTCATTCCGCGCGACCTCACTCGCGAAGCAGCACGTCAGCTGCTGACCGAACACGCAGAGTACGGTCAATGGGAGCTCGCGCGCGTACGCGTCCACCCCGACGGGAGCCGTCACGTACGGCTACGCCGCAAGATTATGCGGGTCCGCCGGACGCTCTGAACGCGGACATGGCTTTGCCCGTCCCAGGCCGCGCCCCCGGAACGGGCAAAGCATCTATCGCTGACTGCTCACGGGCTGTGAGCAGCAGCCGTACCTGTATACGGACTCGCCGAATCCCTCACTTCCGGCCGGGTCGAAGCCGGAAGGTGTGGCGGGACTACCTGCGGGCGAACCGGATGCGGCGGGCCGACGCGAACAGCGTGGCCGACGCGGCGAACATGGCGCCGAGCGCGAGGGCGAGCAGCGAGCTCGGGTTCATCCCGGTGAGGCCGGCAGGCTGCTCGGCGCTCATCAGGCCGATGCCGCCGATCGGCAGGCCCCGGGTGACGGAGGTCACCGCGCCGCCGACGGGAGTGGAGGAGACCAGGTCGGTCGCCGTGCTGAGCGGGGAGGACGAGCGGGCCGGCGCCGGACGGGAGTGCGCGGTCTTCGACGCCTTGGCCGGGGCCTGGGCCTGGACGGGCAGGCCGGGCAGCTCAGGCAGCTGCGGCAGGCCGAACGTCCTGGCGACGTCCTCGACCAGCGGCACCGCGGTCACCTGCTGCGTGAGACCGGAAACGGCGTCGAGCGGCGCGGCACCGACGACGTCCTGCAGCCGAGCGCCATACGCCAGACCCTGCACCTGCTCGGTCACCGCGGAGACGCCACCGATGGTCTCCTTCAGCGCCCCCGCTGCGGGGACGCTCTCCAGGACCTCGACCCCTGGAACACTCTCGAGAGCCCCGACGGCCGGGACACCCTGGAGGCCGCCCAGGGCCGGGACGCCGGCCAGCATGGGCAGCAGGCCGCTCTTCGCGGTCGCGGTCTTGCTGACGGTGGCGTGGGTGCGCCCGTACGAGCCGCCGGAACTCTCGTGTCCGGGCCTGCCGACGTTCGCCCCGCCCAGGCATCCGGCCGCGGCGTCGCCCAGGACGGCCACGGCGTTGCCGCAGACGTTCACCGGCGCGGCGATCGGCGCCACGATCTGGTTACCGGCCAGCACACCGCCCCTGCCGGACGTCCGGTTGCCGCCGCCGTTACCCGGCGAGACCCCCGCGCCGCCCTTGCAGTGGGCCTCGGAGGCCCCGAACACCGCAGCCGCGTTGCCGCAGATGTCGACGGGCGCACTGATCGGCGCGACCGCCTGGTTCCCGCTCAGCACACCGCCCACTCCCGACGTACGGTTGCCGCCCGCGCCGGAGTTGCGGACCTTGGCGCCGCCCTTGCAGCCGGCGAAAGCGTGCCCGAGCGCGGCGGCCGCGTTGCCGCAGACGTTGACGGGCGCACTGATCGGCGCGACCGCCTGGTTCCCGCTCAGCACACCGCCCACTCCCGACGTACGGTTGCCGCCCGCGCCGGCGTTGCGGACCTCGGCGCCGCCGTTGCAGCCCGCGGTGGCGTTGCCCGCGGCGTTGCCACAGACCTCGACCGGCAGGCTGACCGGGGCCACGACCTGGTTGCCGCTGCCCGCGCCGAAGCGCCCGTCGGTGTCGTTGCCCGCGCTCCTGTGGTGCTTGCGGTAGCTCGGCCCGCCGCTGGTCACGGAAGAGCCGCCCTTGCAGCCCGAGAACGCCCGCCCGAACACGGCCACCGAGTTGCCGCAGAGGTTGATCGGCGCGCTGATGGGCGCGACGACCTGGTTGCCGCCCAGCACGCTCCCCTCACCGGACGTACGGTTGCCGCCCGCGCCTGTGCCGTAGACGGTCGCGCCGCCCTTGCACCCCGCCGTGGCGTCGCCGAAGATCGCTACCGCGTTGCCGCAGGCGTTCAGCGGGGCGGAGACGGGCGCGGTGATCTGGTTGCCGCCGAGCACGCTCCCGTCGCCGGAGGTACGGTTGCCGCCCGCGCCGCCCTTGCCCTGATTGCGAACGCTCGCGCCGCCCTTGCAGCCGGCGTCGGCCTCGCCGAACAGCGCGATCGCGTTGCCGCAGGCGTTGACCGGGGCGCTGATCGGAACGTTGATCTGGTTGCCGCCGCCGACGGAATCGTCACCCGAGGTCCTGCCGGAGATGCCGCTCCTGCCGTTGTTCACGACCTCGGCGCCGCCCTGCGAGGAGGCCTCCGCCGAGCCGGCCGCCGCGACCGAGTTGCCGCTGATGTCGATGGGGAGGGAGATCGGCAAGTCAACCTGGTTGCCGCCGCCGATGGAACCGTCGCCTGAGGTGTCGGCGAGGGCGGTGCCGCCGCCGAACGACATGACCGCCACCGCGAGAAGGGCGGCAGGGGTCGATGCCTTGGCCCACGTACGCATGATGAATGCTCCTAGTGGTTCTTGGGGGGATACCTGAACAGATCGCGGGCAGCCCGAGACCAGATGAGGTTCACGCACAGCGGAGACCTCGGGACCGCGAACCGGTTTGACTGACGTGTCACCCGCCGGCGGAGGGGATCAAGCCGCGCTCCGCCGCTGTGGCATGAAGATGCCGACCAGTGCGATGTGAAGGCGGGGGTCAGTCAGGTGAGAAAGAAGGGTCGTCCGCCGCTGTGCGGACGACGGGGGGCAGCACGTACGCCGGGAGAGCGCGCCGTGCCTGGAGCCGCGGGTCGAAGACGGACCTCGCGATGTCCCCCGTAGCGGCACCGAACGGGCCGCTGCCACCGCCATTGGGCACCAAGCCATTGGTGTCCAGGATCTTTCCGGCAGTGGACGGTGATGGAAGGCCAGGATCCCGCTGGCTGTTGAGCCCGTCGACCGTGCGCCCGGCCATGGCCTCGGCGTTGATCGACGCCGAGCCCTGATCCGAGCCCACGAGGGCATGGGGCACCGCTTCCGCCACGGCGGAATCCGCCGTGGCGGTGACGTCCGCAGCTGCCGGAGCAGCGGTGAGCATGCCGAACAGAACGGCGAGCAGCCACCCGGCGACCGCGAGGGCACCGATCATGACTGCCCGCACGACGACCCGTCGGGCACCGGCCGCGAACCGCGCCATCCGGCGAACCCGATCGTCAGCCGCGTCCTGCTCCGGATGGGCCACGGGCAGACGGCACGCAGCGAAGGACATCTCCCTCGACTGCCGCACTGCCGCGCGCACCACGTGACCTCCCGGACTCCAGAACCGACCCCACACCATGAGGACGTTCCGAGGACTCATCCCTCAACGGTCCGTAACCGTAGCAGCACGCAAGGTCGCCGCAACCCTCTTTTCACGTGAGTCCCAGGAATTCGCCAACCGCACAACTCCCAAACCAGCCCCAATCACCCCATCCGGCTGGCACCCACACCAAGACGCCGCCATCAGCGCCCCCAACGTGCCCCATCCGGGCCCTACCAAGAGGTCTTCGAAGAGTGACCGGATTCTTGGTATGACGCACCCCGCAGAGTTTGCTAACCTTACTGAGCCGACGCGGGATGACGGTCTCGCGTGCAGGCACCAAGTCCGGGTGGCGGAATAGGCAGACGCGCTAGCTTGAGGTGCTAGTGCCCAGTGATGGGCATGGGGGTTCAAGTCCCCCCTCGGACACCAAGGTCATTCATAGAGTCGCATGAAGATGCAATAACTCCCTGTCACCGGATGATTTCGGTTGTGAGATCTATCTCTCCGGGCCGGTGTCAGGTGATATTGCATAGTCCTCCATGGGGGTTCGACTCCCCGGGACACCTGTCGCCGCCGCTGCTCCTGGATCTACCTCAGGCTGATCCTGATCTCGCCCGTAGCCCCGCTGGCGGTCAGGGCCTGGGCTGCCGGGTCATAGGTGAGCGCCAGACCCATGGCAAGACAAAGCTGGGACTGTTCGGCCAAATCGCGAGGGCATCCAGGTCGGTCACGCCTTCGGCATCGGCAATGGCACGGATAAGCAGGGCGCCTAGATGCGCCGCGATCACATCCTGACGGATGAACACGCTGGCCGGCAGCGGTAGTTGGGCCGCTCGTTTGTCCAGGAGCCCTCCATCGAGCGCCCGCACACACTTGGCCCGCCGGATCGCCTTGACGATGGTCTGCTCGGCACCAAAAACCCTCCACCTCTACCGAGGCAACGGCCGAGGGGACTTCCAAAGCGGCACCGGCGAAAACATCGCAACAACTGGGGCAACTACGGCCTTCTTTCTAGAGGCCGTTGAGCAGAGGACCGGCCAGCCGACCCGGCTGGCCGGTCGTCCTGTCAGGGTGGAGCCGTTCGATCGAGGTACCGAGCCTGGCGGTCTAGATCAACTTCGCTAAGCTCGTACGGCTTGCGCGTCAACCTGTGAACCCCTGTGGATGGAGACCAGCAAATGGAACTCATGGGAAACGAGCACACCACCATCGCGGTCACCCCCGACGTCGGGCGGATCCGGGAGTCGCTCACGGAGCACGGCGCCGTGCTCCTGCGCGGCGGCTCGGCGGACGTTGACGAGTTCGAGCGTTTTGTGCGGAACGTAGGAGGGGAGCCCCTCAAGTACACCGAGCGCTCGACCCCACGGACCTCGGTGACCGACGCGGTCTACACCTCGACCGAGTATCCCGCCGAGGTGTCGATCCCCATGCACAACGAGGCCTCCTACTCCGAGACCTGGCCCGGCGTGCTGTTCTTCCTGTCCGTCACGGCGGCCGAGACGGGCGGCGCGACACCGATCGCCGACAGCGCCGCGGTCTACCGGCTTCTCCCGGAGCTCGTGCGTGAACATTTCGAGGGGGGTGTGGTGTACACGCGGTCGTTCCGCTCCGACATCGGCCTGTCGTGGCAGGAGGCGTTCCAGACCGAGGACCCCACGGACGTGGAGGTCTACTGCAAGAAGCACAACCAGGAGTTCGAGTGGACCGCGGACGGCCTGCGCACGCGGCACCACCGCCCCGCCTACCAGGACTACCGGGGACAGCGCGTCTGGTTCAACCAGGCCAACCTCTTCCACGCCTCCAGCCTGTCGCCGGACATCTACGAGACGCTGATGGAGGTCTACGGCGAGGACGGCCTGCCGCGCAACGCCTATCTCGGCGACGGGTCGCCCATCCCCGCCGAGGATCTGGAAGCAATCAAGACCGCGTACGACGAGGCGTCCTTCGCCTTCCCCTGGGAGCCGGGCGACATCCTCGTGGTGGACAACATGCGCTGCGCCCACGGCAGGCAGCCGTTCACGGGCAAGCGCCGGACTCTGGTCTCCATGACCGCCGGGCTGATCTAGCTCCGGTGAGACGGGACGCGACCCGGGCGCGACGGCGAGCGGTCATGCGCCCGGGTCAGACCCCCTACCAGCGCGTCGTCTCGCCGAAGAAGCCGGGGATCCCGATCGCCCGGCCGTCGCGGCGTGCCTGCTCCAGCACGAAGTTGCCGACCACGATGTCGAGCACACCCAGCCCGAACGGCGAGACGATCACCGGCCGGTCAGGGTCAAGGCTGACCTGTCCCAGCAACAGGCCGCCGATGGTGCCGTTGATGAAGTCCCGCCTCCCGGACAGCTGCTCGGCCAGGTGCGGCGAAGTTTGCGCCTTCAGGCAGTGTTCGACGTCATCGACGATGTTGTTGGCGCCGAGCAGCAGCTCGGGCGCCAGGTCGCGCAGCGAGATGTTCAGCAGGATCTGGCCCGGCCGCAGCCGGGTGGCGGCGTCGACATAAGGGGTCGCCGTCGTGGTGGCGAAGACGACCAGGTCGCTGCCCAGGGCCTCGTCAAGGGTCGGCACCACTGACACGTGGTCGAGCTGGGTGGCGGCATACCGCGCGAGGCTTTCGGCGCTGCCGGTCTCCAGGTCGTACACGTCCAGACGGTGCGGCCGGAGGCCCGCCGCCAGCAGGTAGTCGAAAATGGTGCGGGCGATGACCCCGGCGCCCACGATGGAGACCCGCGACACCTGCTCGGTCAGAGCGGCGGTGGCGACGGCCGCCGAAGCCGCGGTCCTGGCGGCGCTGATGCCGGCCGCCTCCAGGCACGCGATCGGATGCCCGGTCGCGTAGTCGTTGAGCAGCAGCACGGCCGAGGCCCGCGGCACGCCCCGGTCGATATTCTTCGGGAAGCTGCTGATCCACTTGATTCCGGCCCTGTCCACCGTCCCGCCGACGTAGGCGGGCAGTGCGATGATGCGGGCCTCGGGCTTGTCGGGGAAGCGTAGGAAATAGCTGTCCGGATTGACGGTCTGGTCGCGCTCATGCCAAAGGTAGGCGTCCCGTACCAGGTCGAGGACCTGTTTCCGGCTCGACCCAAGGGTTTCGGCGACCACTGTCCCGGGCACCACGTCGAACTCAAACAAAACTGCTCCCGCTTGTCTCGGCCAGCGCGTCACCGTAGCGCGACGCGATCCACCCGTCGGAATAGATCGAGTCCAGGTACCTGTCACCGAGGTCGGGGGAGATGACCGCCACTCGGCTTCCGCGCGCGATGGACTTGGAAATCTGCCGCACCGCGCTGAGCGCGGAGCCGGTCGAGCCACCGACCAGCAGGCCATATTCACGAGCCACCTGGCGGCACATGGCGATGGTGTCCGGCTCGGCGACGAGCACCTTGTCGAAGGCGTCGGAGTCGGTGAAGATCTCCGGTCTGCGACTGGTGCCGATGCCGGGAATATGGCGAGAAGCCGGAATACCGCCGAAAGTCACCGATCCTTCGACATCCACGGCGACGATGCGGGTGTGCACGCTGTGCTGGGCGAAGTATTCCAAGCACCCCATCAGGGTGCCGGTGGAACCGACCCCCACCACGAGCACGTCGATGGTGCCCAGCTCGGCGTGGGCGTTGCGGGCGGTCCGGTCCCGGTGGGCGTGGGCGTTGGCCAGGTTGGCGTACTGGTTCAGCCAGATCAGATGCGGATCCTGCTCGAGCGCACGCTGGATGTAGGTGATGCGGTGCTGCAGGAAACCACCGTTCTGGTCTCTCTGGTCGATCACCACAACCTGGGTGCCCAGCGCCTCCATCGTCTGGATCGCCTGCCGGTTCGCGTTCACGTCGGTGACGATGGTGAGCGGGAAGCCGCGTTCCGTGGCGACCACGCTCAGCGCGACACCCAGATTCCCCGAGCTCGATTCGATCAGCCGGCCGTGCGGCTGGGTCAGGAGACCCGCGGACAGCACGCTGTCGACCAGTCCGACCGCGGTCTTGAGTTTCAGGGAACCGGCCGGGTTGAAGGCCTCGAGTTTGAGGAAGACATCCAGATCGGCGACGAAGCCGGGGAGCCGCAGGAAAATGTCATCAAGGATGATCTCGCTCGCAGAGCTGAATACCGGCAAGTTTCCCCCGACCTGTCTGGCCTTGCGGCACCTGGCGCAAGTACGTGAAAGAGAATGGGACGAAGAGCTGCCGCGGCACCCTCAGTGGGCCAGCACCAGCTCGCACAGCTCGGCGTTGCTGAGCTCGAAGTGCGTGGTGAGGGCACTGATCCAGCGCTCGATACCGAACGCGACGCACCCGGTGTAGGCGTGAGTCCCGTCCGCGGTGCGGATGTCACAGCGTTCGCCGAAGAAGTTTCGGTGGAAGTTGACCGACGCGATGGCCAGCGTGCCGTCGTACAGGAACTCTTCCTTGACCGGGAACAGCTGCGCCATCAGCGCCCGCGCGCCGCCTGTCTCGCCTGGTTCGAAGAACGGGTCCGCCGCCGGCGCCACCTTGACCGGCAGCCCGAGAGCGGCGAAGTAGCCGGTCAGCAGCTCCTTGTACGAGCTCAGATGATCCCGGACGGCGTCCCGGTCACCGACGCAGACGATCTCTCGCATCGAGAATCCGAGCAGCCGCCGCAGGCCGTCATAGTGCTCTTCGCGGCGGAAGCAGGTCGCCACCGTGGTCACCCGGCGCGGCTGGTCGAGCTGCTGCCCGGCCAGGTCGAAGTACACCTGGTAGCAGGCCGCCGACGGCAGCGCGTAGGCGGGATCGGTCAGCGCCGTCGCCGGCACCGCGGGCCCGGTCACGCCGGCGTCGCCGTACCGCGTGACGGCCTCGCCGTTGAGGCCCGACCCGAGCAGCGCCAGGTGCGGGAAGTTGCGGAAGTAGTCGATCCGCTCCAGGTCCGCCACCGGCACCAGCGGCGGGTACAGCATGGCAGCGGCACCGGACTCCGCGGCCCAGCCGGTGAATCGGGTCTCCAGCGCGGCCCGCAGCCGCACCAGGTCAGGACCAAGCTTTGCCAGCACTGAAGAACCTCTTCTCGATCGCGTTCAGGGTGCGGAAATCCTCCGGAGTCACTTCCTCCATCCGGATCTCCTCCCCGGTGTGCTCCGCGAGCAGGACCAGGAAGCCCACGAACCCGATCGAGTCCAGGATGCGGCTCTCGATGAGATCCAAGTCCGGGGGGATCTCGGTGAGTTCGGGCTGCTTGGACCGCAGGTACTGCACGGCGATGTCAATGGTGGGTGGGGTCGGCGGGGTCATGGCTTCGGCGTCTCTTTCGTCGGTGCGGTCGCGCCCAGGCCGAGCATGGCCGCGACGCGGTTGTATTGCATTTCGTTGCTGCCGGAGTAGATCCGCCCGGCCACGGCATTGCGGACGTCCTTCTCCAGGCCGTACTCGGACATGTAGCCGTTGCCGCCGAAGATCTGCACGGCCGTCAGGCTCGACTCGAGGTTGGCCTCGCTGGTGACCAGCTTGGCGATGGCCAGTTCGGTGGTGACGTTCGCGCCGGTGAGCAGCCGTTCGGCCGTGTCGTACAGCCACTTCCGCGCGGTCTCCAGCCGGATCTTCATGTCCACGATCTTGTGCGACACGGCCTGGAAGGAGCCGATCGGCTGACCGAACTGCTTGCGCGTCCGGGCGTAGTCGACGCACCGGTCCAGCCGGTGCTGCATCTCGCCCACGTTGACGATGAACGAGAAGAGGATCTCCCGCTTCATCACGTGGTCCAGCACCAGGAAGCCGCCGCCTTCCCTGCCCACCACGTGGGTGGCGGGCACCCGGCAGCCGTCCAGGAACAGCTCGGCCAGGGGCGAGGTACGCAGCCCCATCTTGGCCGTCGGCGCGCCGACGCTGAGTCCCGGCGTGTCCCTCGGGACCAGGAACGCGGTGATGCCGAGCGCGCCGGCGTCCGGCCGGGTCCGGGCGTACACCATGATCAGGTCGGCGATCGGGCCATTGCTCACGAAGATCTTGCTGCCGCCCAGGACGAAGTGGTCGCCGTCGCGCTTGGCCGTGGTGCGCATCTGGAGCGCGTCCGAGCCACTCTCGGTCTCGGTGATGGCATGGGCGCCGATCGCGTCGCCGCTGCAGATCCCCGGCAGATACCGGTCCTTGAGCGCCGCGGACCCGAAGTCCTGCAGCGGCACCCCGGTGCTGGCCATGCTGGTGGTGACGCAGAAGCTCAGCCCGCTGTCCCGGCAGCCGTGGCCCAGCCCTTCGAGCACGTACATGGTGGTCAGCAGGTCCTGCCCGAGCCCGCCCCAGGACGAGCCGAAGGGCAGGCCGAGAATGCCGCTCTTCTTGATCAGCTCCCACTTCTCGCGCGGAAAGACGCCCTCGGCGTCTTGCTCCACGTGATCGGCGCTGAGGTCGTCGTACCAGCGGGCCAGTCCCGCACGCAACTCGGCCTGCTCGGGGCTCCATCGGATCATGACCCCGCCTCTTCAGTATGCCGAGTACTGATCCCCGGCCAGGGTGTGAACCTCGTCGCCGCGGAGCGCGGGCGAGAACACGCACACCAGCCGAAGGTCCTCGTGCTGGTCGGCGACCAGGTAGTGAGCGTCGTGCTGGTCGAGTGCGTACAGCGTCCCCGGGGCGATCGGATAGGAGGTGCCCGTCATGTCGATGACCTCACCACGGCCCGAGATGCAGTAGCACGACTCAAGGTGGTTGCGGTACTCGAGCTGGGACTTGGTGCCAGCCCGCACCACGGTGTCGGTGATCGTGTACCCCAGCCCGTCGGCTTCGGTCAGGAACCGGCGGCTCAAGCCGTTGCCCCACTCCACCGCCGGGACGTCCTGGATGCTACGGATGATCACGACAAGGCTCCTTGACCCCGGGCGGCGGTGACGAACGCGTCGATGGACTCGACCGTGCGGAAATGGGACGGATCCAGTTCGGAGTAGTCCAGCACGACCTGGAAGGTCTCCTCGAGCCAAGCGATCAGCTTGAGGATGCCGAGGCTGTCGATCACTCCGTTGGCGATGAAGTCGTAGTCGTCGGGCAGCTCATCGGCACTGACATCGCTCAGGAACTGGGTCAGCACGAACTGCTTGATCACATCGGCGTGACTCATGGTCACCTTTCTCGAGTCCTGGACAGATGCCGCGCCGTGACGGCATTGCGGTCGATCTTCCCGGTGGAGGTACGGGGCAGCGGGTCGTCGGTGACGCCGAGCACCGTGGGAATCGCCGCGGTGGGCAGCAGTCGGGCGCAGTCCTCCCGCAGCCGCAAGCTGTTCAGCGTGCTGCCGGGGTCGCGGCGGACCGCGGCCACCAGCCGGTGACCGGCGACCTCGTCAGGCAGTGCCACGACTGCGGCTTCGCGTACTTCGGCATGCCCCAGCAGCGCCTGCTCGACGGTGGCCGTGTTCACCGCGACGCCTCGCACCTTGACCTGGAAGTCGTTACGCCCGACGAGGAAGATCCGGCCGTCGGCGGCACGGCGGACCAGGTCGCCGGTACGGAAGTAGCGCACCGGCGTGCCATCGGGCAGCGGCAGATCGACGAACTTCTCGGCGGTGCGCGCCTCGTCGAGATAGCCGCTTGCTTGGAACGGCGTGGACACGTAGAGCTCATCGTCCACGATCAGGGTCCGCACACCGGGTAGCGGCGTGCCCAGTGGCAGCGGCGCGGTGTCGGACTCAGTCACTTCGTGTATGAAGCTGTCGTTGGTCTCGGTACAGCCGTACAGGTTGTGGACGCGGGCGTTCGGGAAAAGTCGCGGCAGCGCGCCCAGGGTTCGTTGCGGCAGCACGTCTCCGGTGGTGACGACATGCTTGACCGCGTCGAGCCCGGCGGTCGGCGGCGCCGTGTCCAGGAGCAGCGCGAAGAACGTCGGCACGGCCTGGATCAGGTTCACCTGGTACCGGTCGAGCAGGTCGAGCAGGTGCCGCCCTGAGACCACCTGCTCGGTGTCGACCAGCACCACCCGGCCGCCGTGCGCGAGTGTCGCCCAGATGTCCAGCAGGCTCAGGTCGAAGTTGAGCGGAGCGTAATTGATTACCGACTGACCGGAACTCAGGTCGAACGTCACACCGGCCCACGCGACGAAGCGGTTCACCGCACCGCGGCCCAGCGGCACGATCTTCGGCTGCCCGGTGGACCCGGAGGTGGTGAAGATGAACGAGACGTCGGCCTCGCCGCCCAGCCTCTGCCAGGGCAGAGCCCTGAGCTCGTCGAGGTCCAGCGCCGGGGAGGGCAGCAGGAAGCGCCGGCCCGCCAGCAGGCAGGCGAGGATCTGCGCAATGGTTTCCGGTGTCTTACGCGCGACAATACACAGCGGTTCGTCGTCGGCTAAATGGACCGCTTTCGCCAGCGCGAGGAGTTCGTCATAACTAATGTCCTGGCCGTGCCAGACCAGCGCCGGAGCGGAGGGTTGGCGGCGCACCTGCTCGAGAAAGGCATCGCATAAGTCGAAGCCGTCGATCACTGACAATCCTCGCTCAACTGCACGATGGGCTGCTCGCTTTCGCAATGCACCGTATCACAACACGAGGGCATACCCTTAACATCTGAACCAACCGTAACAAGATGGTCAACTGGAGTAGCATGGCGTATCAACTGGAGCTTTCCGCAGCTCAGCTGAGTGTGTGGGTCGCGCAACAACTCAATCCTTTGGACCGGTCACTCAACATTGCTGGTTACGGCGCCATTGACGGTCCGATTGACGGTGCGCAGTTCCATGCCGCGCTGCGGACCGTACTCTCCGAAGTCGACGCGCTACGGGCCCGGTTCGAATTGACCGGCGAGGGGCTGCGCCAGGTCATCACCGACTCTCCGGACTGGTCGCTTACCGAACTCGATTTCTCCGACTCGGCCGATCCCCTGGCCGCGGCCGAGCAATGGATGCGCGCCGACGCGGCCGCCGAGTTCGACCTGGCCGCCGGCCCGCTTTTCCGCTGGGCCCTTATCAAGGTCGAGCCGGCCCGCTACCTGTGGTACCAGGCCATGCACCACGTCATCGTGGATGGCTTCGGCCTCTCCTTGATCACCTCGCGGGTCGCGGACGTGTACACCGACCTGGCGGCCGGTGTTCCGGTCCGGGAGCAGCCGCCGATCTCGCTGGCCGAGGTCATCGACGAGTACACGCGCTATGCCGCCGGGCCGGACTTCGCCGCGGACCGGGAGTTCTGGCTGGCGCGGCTGCCCGACCCGCCCCGGGTGGCCACCCTCGCCAGCCGGGAGCCGTCCGGCACCAGTGCCTTCATCAGGGAGAGCACCCGGATCGCCGCCGCCGACGTGGACCGCCTGCGCGCCGTGGCTCGCCGGCTGCGGGTCCCCTGGTACAGCGTCGTGATCGCAGGCGTGGCGATCTACCTGCACCGGGTGACCGGCCTGCGGGACATCGTGCTCGGCCTGCCGGTGGCGGCCCGGCCGAGCCCGGTGGCCCGCCGTACTCCGGCCATGCTGACCAACGTGGCCCCGATGTGCCTGACCGTGGACCCGGTGCTCGGCTTCGACGCGGTGGTGGCCGCGGCGGCCACCGAACTCATGGCAGCGTACGAGCGCCAGCGATATCCGTACGAACTGCTCGTCCGCGAGCTTCCCGGCCTGCCGCCCGGACGGCGCCAGCTGGGCCCGGAGGTGAACGTGATCGCGTTCAACGGCAGTCTCACCTTCGGCGGCCATCCGTCCACGCCCTACAACTTGTGCGCCGGTCCGGTCGAGGACATGTCCATCAACATCTACGACAGGCCCGACCGCAGCGGGCTGCTGATCGAGTTCGACGGCAACGCGGGCTTGTACCGTCCTGAGGAACTGCGCAGTCACCTGGACGACTTCGTGGCCCTGCTGCGTTCCGCGGAGTAGCGCGCCCTGCCCGGTCGGCAGTCTCGACCCGGGCAGGAAGCGCCGCGTTCACGGGTGAAGCCGCTGGTACGCGCGGTGGGCGTACAGCAGCGGATCGCCCTCGCCGGCCACCAGCCCGACGACCCCACCCAGCACGATGGTGTGGTCCCCCACGACGACGGCGCCGGCCACCTGACATTCGGCCAGGGCGTAGGCGTCCGCACGCAGCCAGGGCAGCTTCCCGGTGGACCACTGCCACTGCACAGCGGCGAAGCGGTCGGCGACGGGACCTGAGAAGACCTGCGCCGCGTGCCGTCCGCCGCTGTGCAGCAGGTTCACCGCGAACTCACCGCGCGCCTCGACCGCCCGGCACGTGACGGCCTCGCTACGTAGGCTCACCGCCACCGTGGGCGGGTCCAGGGTCACGCTGGCCAGTGACGAGCAGGCCATGCCCCGGGGGTGCCCGTCCGGGTCGGTGGTCGTCACTATCGACACGCCGGTGGGATACCGGCTCATCCAGGCTCTGAAGTCGTCCGCCCCGACTGCCGCCGCGGCCCCGCCGGTCACCGGTGCTGCCTAACCGACGCCGTGCAGCCGCTTGAGGTACTCATGCATGCTGGGCAGCGTCTCCACCAGCTCCTTCTGCCGCTGCTTGACCGCGTCGAACAGGGGTTGCACGCCCTGGATCGACTCCGGCTTGTACGTGAGCGCCGCCAGCGGCCCGTCGGGCCGCAGTCCCAGCCCGCTGAAGATGCAGTAGTAGCTGCCATTGGTCCAGAAGTTGCGGAACTCGGCCTCGAAGTTGCCGTAGTACGTGGCCTCGTCCGCGGCGGGCTGGTTGATCGGGATGCCGGCCTTGAACATCGCGATCTTCTCGCGGATGTTGTCGGTCAGGTACAGCTCCTTGTTGGCGCGCCAGAACGGGGTGTCCGTGCGCGGTGCCAGGTAGAAGTGGGCCTGGATGAAGTCACGGGTGTCATCGAACATGTCCTCGATCTCGCGGTTGAACCGGTCGATCAGCGTCTGGTCGAAGCCGCGGTTCGGGAAGTACTTGGCCAGCTGGTAGATCGCCGCGTAGGTGAAGTAGATCCCGGTCGACTCCAGGGGCTCCAGGAAGCAGGAGGACAGGCCGATGCCGACGCAGTTCTTCACCCAGGCCCTGCGGTTGCGCCCCACCCGGAACCGGATGTGGTTGAACGGGGTGTCCTCCGGCAGGTCCCAGAGCCGGGAGAACTCCTCGGTCGCCTCGTCCTTGCCGGCGAACTTGCTCGAGTACACGTAGCCGCTGCCGAACCGGCCCAGCATCGGGATCTTCCAGGACCAGCCGGAGGTCATCGCGATCGAGGACGTGTAGGGCTCGATGCCGTGCGCGTCGTCGTCGTGGGGCACCTGGGTGGCCACCGCGCTGTCGCACAGCAGATGATCGCTCATGTCGATGAACGGCTCGGCCATCTCCTGGTTGATGAGCAGGCCGCGGAAGCCCGAGCAGTCCACGAAGAGCTCGCCCTCGAGGAGCTTGCCGCTCTTGGTGCGCAGCGCGGTGATGAAGCCGCGCTCGTCCCGCAGCACTTCGCTCAGCTCGTCCTGGACGTGGACGACACCCTGCTTGGTGGTCGCGAAGCGGGCCAGGAAGTCGGCCACCAGCTTGGCGTCGAAGTGCCAGGCGTAGTTGGTGGCCCGCTCGCCGGTGAACCACCGCGGCGCCCGCTTGGCGTCCATCGCCGCGGTGTCGGGGAGGCAGGCGTAGTCGAACGGCTCGGTCGTCTCCCCCCGCGCCCTACGCAGCGACCAGTAGTGCGAGAGCGGGATCCGATCGTGCTCGGGCAGCAGTCCGAAGGGGTGGTAGAAGTGGTCGGGCCGGCCCTGCCACTCCCGCGCGGTGGCCTCACCCACGCCGGGGGTTCGCCAGTTGATGAACTTCACCGCCATCTTGAAGCTGGCGTTGCACTCCCGCATCCAGTCTTCTTCGGCCAGGCCGAGGTAGTCGAAGAACGCCCGCTGCAGGTTGGGCACGGTGGCTTCGCCGACGCCGATCCGGGGGATGGCGGGAGCCTCCAGCACGGTGATGTTGACCGTGCCCTGCAGGGCCTTGCCCAAGTACGCGGCCGTCATCCAGCCGGCGGTGCCACCGCCCAGGATGACGACGTTCTCAATGCGATCGTTCAAGGTTCGTCCTAGCGTGGTTGGAGAGGGTGTCCGGACAGAGCCCTACGGTCCACCTTGCCGTTCGGGGTGAGCGGGACCGTGTCCATGGGCAGGATCGCCGCGGGAATCAGGTGATGGGGCAGGCACGTGGCCAGGTGGTCGAGGACGGCGCCGGTGTCGATGCCGGCGGGTACGACGTAGGCCACCAGGCGCCGGTCGCCGGGAGTGTCCTCCCTGGCCATCACGAAGGCCTGCCGTACCGATGGATGCGCGGTCAGGGCGACCTCGACCTCGCCGGGCTCCACCCGATGCCCACCGATCTTGACCTGGTCATCGACCCGGCCGGTGAACTCCAGCTGCCCGTCGTCGCGCCGGCGCACCAGGTCCCCGGTCCGGTACATCCTGTCCCCGGTGGAGAAGGGACACGCCACGAAGCGGGTCGCGGTCAGGGCGGCCCGGCCGAGGTATCCCCTGGCCAGGCCGGGCCCTGCCAGGTACAGCTCGCCCACCTGGCCTTCCGGCACCGCCCGCAGCTTCTCGTCCAGAACGTACCCGCGCGTGCCGGCCAGCAGGGTGCCGATCGGCGCCACCGGGTCGGCGGCCGACAGCGGCCTGCTCATCGCCGCGCACACGGTCGACTCGGTCGGCCCGTAGGCGTTGACCATCCGGCGGCCGGCCGACCAGCGGCGTACCAGCTCCGGCGGGCAGGGTTCGCCACCGGTCATCATCGTGACCAGGTCGGGTAGCTTCGACTCGGTGCCGGCGGGGATCGCCGCCAGCACCGATGGCGGGATGCCGGCGTGCGTGATGCGGGAGGTCGCCAGCTCCCGGATGCCGACCATGAACCGGGTTCCGGTGGGGTCGCGCACCACCGCGCCCAGCATGCGGCCCGGTTCGGGGATCACCAGGGTGGCGCCGGCGGCGAACGTGGTGCACAGATCGCCGAAGGCCACGTCGAAGCTGAGCGAGGCGAGCTGGAGGTAGCGGCTGTCGGCGGTCACCGCGAGCCGCTCGACCTGGGCCTGGGCGAGGCCGGCGACGCCGGTGTGGGTGACCAGGACGCCCTTGGGCCGTCCCGTCGACCCGGAGGTGTAGATGACGTAGGCCGCGGCGAGCGCGGGGCAGTCCACGCCGGGGTTGGAATCGGGATACGCCGAGTAGTCGGCCCCGGCGAGGTCCTCGTCCAGCACCAGCACCGGCGCCGCGTCGGCGATCATGTATTCGAGCCGCTCGGCGGGGTAGGCCGGGTCCAGCGGCAGGAACGCCCCGCCCGCCTTCCCCACGGCCAGCACGGCAACCACCATGTCCACCGACCGGGGCACCATCACCCCGACCAGCTTTTCCGGGCCGGCTCCCTGGGATATCAGCCAATACGCAAGGCGGTTCGCCCGCTTATTAAGCTCTCGATAGGACACGGATTCGGTGCCGCACGTCACGGCCGTCGCGCTGGGCGCCCGATTCACCTGCGCCTCGAACAGCGCGGTCAATGATAATTCATGGGCGTGCAGATTGTTCATGTTTCACGCATAGGAAAAGCCACGCAAATCCTCGGATAGAGCGCCTGCAACCGAACAATAGAAACCAGTTAACTACAAGCCCTGAATGAAATCAAGCCTGCCGAATATTATCGGGTTATGCTAAAAGTCATGGAGACGCAGACACTTGACGGGTGGCTTGACTCACTCAATAGGCTGTTCCGTATCCCGCCGGAGTTCCGTGACGAGACGGTGGAGTGGAATCGGGCTCGCGACTTACTGGGCGGCGGCGACTCCCTGCTGCAGACGCTGGTCGACCACGGCCTGCCCTATTCCGACAGCAGCGGGCAGATCCGCTTCGACCGCTACGACCTGCTCAACCTCTCGCTCTACTCGGGATCCGGCACCTCCGGGCCCGAGCTGGCCATGAAGTACGCGCTCCGGTGGATGCACGATGCGCCGGAGACCCTCTACACGCCCCGGACGTGGAACTTCTCGATCGAGGTCTCGTGCCCGCATCCCGAGGGGTGCGGCGACGGCGAGCGGAGCTGGGACATCGCGCGTCCGGAGCCGGACCTCTATGGCGGCCGGACCGAAACACTCAGCGTGACCAAAGACGGAGCTGCTGTCGAGGCTGTTCTGGTGAGCAACGGCGCGCAGCGCTCGCTTCGGTCGCCCCGGCTGCGCGAGATCGTGCAGGAGTACAGCGAGGGCCACCGGTGGATCCGGATTCCTGAGCAGCTCCAGTGGCAGTCGGAGCTGCTGCTACCCCACGGGTTCGCGCCCTGCATCCCCGCCTCGCTGGATCTGGCGGAGAAATGCCGGGCAGCCGGCTTCGAGGCCCGGACCCGGCGCGGCTGGATCCTCGGCATGTTGGACATCGCTCACTCCTGGCTAGAGGTCATCGACGAAGACGGTGAGGTCAAGACTGTCGATCCGGCGTTTCTGCTGCTGGCACGCGATCACGCGGAGAAGCCGCACCCGGGGTTCCGGGAGGCGTGCCTCGGCTCGCTGCTGAACCGGCTGATGCCCACCGGCCACGAAGCCGACGACCCGGTGCTGCAGCACGAGTGCCGGCACGGCTGGAGCATCCCGGACGGCAAGACCGCGATCCGGCTCAACCGCGCGGCGTAGGCGCCGGATCGCCCTGCACCAGGCCGATCTCCCGGCGCCCCTGATAGGGCTCGCGGCTGTGCGCCATCCGGACGTTGTCCACCAGCAGCAGGTCACCGGCCTGCCACGGCTCCCGCACGGTGAGCGACTCGTACACCTCGTTGATGGTACGGACCGTCTCCGGGGTGATCGGTTCGCCATCGCCGTAGCAGGTGTTGAACGGCAGGCCATCCGCGCCCAGCTGCATGACGAGATACTCGCGGACCGCCGGATCCATGGTCCACTCGTTGAGGAAGGCGATCTGGTTGAACCAGACCGGGCGGCCGGTGACCGGGTGGTCCAGCACGGCGCGCCGGGTCTGTCGGGTAAGCAGGCCATCGGGCTCCCAATCGAAGCTGATCTGGTTGTCCTGGCAGTACTTCTCAGCCGCCTCCCGGTCGGCCGCGCCGAAGGCGTCCCGCCACGGCAGGCCGACCACCTCCTTGAAGGAGCGCCTCAGCGTCCAGCCCGTCTGGGCGAAGCGCGTCACCAGCGAGTCGGGCAGCGCGGCCAGCACCGCCTCCGCGTCGGCGAGGCCGGTGCACCCGCCCGAGACGGGGGCGAGGAAGCAGCCGATCGCCAGGAGTCGCGGCACCTCCAGCAGGTAGCTCTGCTCGTGGTGCATGCACATGGGCTGGTCCGCCGGCCACTCCAGCGAGGAGAACACCGGGCCCCCGAGCGGTTGGCGGCGGGCGAACGCCTCCCGGTCCGTCACCGTCGACTCCATCAGCTGCGCGCTGAGCTGCCCCAGCAGCGCGGCGTCTCGCACCCCGAGGCCGCGTACCAGCACCGCGCCATGGCCGAGCAGCGTCTCCGTCAGCAGCTCCCGGTGCTCCGCGACCCACTCGGCGGCGTCTATCGGCCCGGTCACCGAGAGGATGGGGGGTTTACCCGGATTCAGCTCCAGGTCAGCGGAGGTCATGCGTGGTGTTCCTTTCGATGAGGGAGGCGAGATCGGCCAGCACGGGATGGTCCACCAGATCCTGGAGGGTCACCGCCGAGCCCAGGGCGATCCCGAGCCGGATCGCGGCGAGCGAGGTCCCGCCGAGCCCGAAGAAGTCGTCCTCGCGCGAGATCCGGTCCGCGGGGATCTTCAGCACCTCGGCCCACACCTCGGCCAGCCGCAGCTCGGCCGACGTCAGCGGAGCGTCAGAACCCACCGCCTGGCTCGCGGCACAGACCAGCGCGGTCGCCTCCGCGCGGAGGGTCTTCTTGTCCACCTTGCCGTTTCCGGTCAGCGGCAACGCGTCCCGCTGCTCGAACCAGCGCGGGACCATGTACTCGGGGAGCGCGGCGGCCAGCTCCGCGCCGAGCCGGGACGGCTCGCCGGCGCCGGAGAAGTAGGCGACCAGATGCTTGGCGCCGTCGGAGGTCTCGGCGACCACCACCGCGGCGTCCCGTACCTCGGGGGACTTCAGCAACTGGTTCTCGATCTCACCGATCTCGATCCGGAAGCCACGGATCTTGACCTGGGCGTCCTGGCGGCCGAGGAACTCGAGTTTGCCGTCGGGCAGCCACCGGCCCCAGTCGCCGGAGCGGTAGCTGCGTTCTCCCGGCCGGTACGGGTCGGATCCGAACGCGGCGGCGGTGCGCTCAGGATCGTTGATGTAGCCACGACCGACGCAGACGCCGGCGAAGACGATCTCGCCAGGTTCGCCGGCCGGGACCGGTTCTCCGTTGTCGTCCAGCAGGTAGATCCGGACGTTGCGGACCGGCCGGCCGAGCGGGATCCGGTCGCCGCCGGGCGGGCCGGTCAGCACCTCGTGGTTCGTGTCGTCGGAGGTCTCGGTGAGCCCGTAGGCGTTGACCAGGGTGATGTCAGGGAAGGAGGCGAACCAGCGGTTGACCAGCTCGGCCTTGATCGCCTCACCGGTCACCGACACGCACCGCAGCCGTCCCAGGGTCCGGGGTTGCCGCTCCAGTTGGCTCAGCATCACCTCCAGGTAGGACGGCACCACCTGGAGCACCTCCACCCCGCCGACGACAACGGTGTCGAGAAAGCGGCCCAGGTCCAGGATGTCCCGCTGCGGCACGATCAACGTCTGGGCGCCGACCGTCAGCGGGGCCACCAGCTGCCACAGCGAGATGTCGAAGCACTGGGGCGCGGTCTGCGCGACCACCTGTCCCGGGCCGATGTCCAGGTCCTCGATCTTGGCCAGGATGTGGTTCAGCATCCCGGCGTGCTCGCACATCGCGCCCTTGGGCTCGCCGGTGGAGCCGGAGGTGAAGTACACGTACGCGAGCTGGTCGGCGCCGACCGGAAGGTCCAGGTCGGTGGTGGGATAGTGGTCGGGGACGGGGTCGTCGTCGCGGAGCAGAATGCGGCATCCGCTGCGGGACAGCATGGCGGCGATCCGGGCTTGCGGGAAGTGCGGCTCGATGGGCAGGTAGACGCCGCCGGCCTTGAACACCGCGAGCACCGACGCCAGCCACTCCAGGTGCCGCTCGCTGTGCACGCCGACCACGTCCTCGGTGCCCACGCCACGCTCCCGCAGCGCGTGCGCGACCTGGTTGGCCCGCCGGTTCAGCTCGTCGTAGGTCCACGCGACCCCGTCGCACACCGCGGCGACCCGGTCCGGGTGCTCTCGCACACGCTCTTCGAACAACTGGTGGACGCGGACGTCCGGCAGCTCGCGCTGCGGACCCACGCCGAACTCCAGGGATGTCTGCATGCTCACTGCTCCGTTCCCGGTCGTGCCATCCGCCGCAGGGCGGGCCGGTTGGACTTCGGCGCCGCGTCCAGCCGGTCGGCCAGGCCCGCCACGGTGGGGGTTTCGAAGATGGCGGCGATCGGCAGCTCCACCCCAGCGGTGGCGCGGATCTGGCTCACCAGCCGGGTCGCCAGCAGGGAGTGCCCGCCGAGGTCGAAGAAGCTGTCGTCGACCCCGACCCGGTCCACGTCCCTGCCCAGCACCTCGGCGAAGAGCGCGCAGAGCCGCTTCTCCTGCTCGGTCTGGGGTGCGCGGTAACGTTCACCGCCGTCGTACTCGGGCGCCGGCAGCATGGCCCTGTTCAGCTTGCCGTTGGGCGTCAGCGGCACCGCGCCGATCGCGACCACGGCCGACGGCACCAGATGCTCCGGCAGTTGCCGGGTCAGGTCCGTGCGGATCCGGGTGAGCAACGTGCCCAGGCCGCGGACGGCCTGGGGGTTGTTGACCCACCGCAGCGGTGAGCCGCCGGTCACCTCGGGGAGGTATCCGCCGGACAGCACCGGTCCGGTGCCCGCGGGCAGGACCAGCAGGTCGAAGTGGGCCACTGAGGCCGCCGACCACGTCGGGACGGCCTGCACGCCGCGCTTTCGGCCCCACTCGGTGAGGTCGTGCGGATCGACCCCGGCAGCGGGGACGACCTCGTCGGCGTCCAGTGCTCGCTCGCGCGCGATCTCCCCGGCCAGGCGGGCGTTGGGGATGCCGGTGATGCGCACCGGTGCCACGACCTGGTCCAGGTCGAGGTCCCGGCTCCACGCCAGGACCGGTACCTGGGTGACGTCGGTGGCTTCGGCCGGGTTCTTGTGCAGCACCACTTCGTACCGGTGCCTGGTCAGCTCGTTGTGGTAGTCGCCCGGCTTGAGGCGGATGTCCACGGCTCCGATCCGGGGATCGGCCTCGGCCAGGGTGGTGAAGAACTCCGGCGCCACCACGAGCTCCTTCTCCACCATCACCGAGTGCGCGACCGCGGCCCGCAGCCGGTCGGGCTGGCCGGCGAAGCGTGGCTGCCGTACCGCGGTATGCAGGGTCCGCAGCGTAGTGGCATGCCGTACGTCGCCCACCACCAACCGGCCACCCGGCGCCAGCAGGCCGACCAACCGGTCGATCACCAGCTGCAGGTACGGCCCGTCGGGGAAGTACTGGACGACCGAGTTGACGACGATGGTGTCGAAGTGTCCCTCGGGCAGGCCGTCCACCACGTCGGCGGCTTGGGCCCGCAACGTCACCCGGTCGGCCAAGCCCCGCTCGGCCACCTGCCGCGTCAAGCGGTCGATCACCGCACCCGACAGATCGGTGCCCCAGTACTCGTCGCAGTGCCCGACCAACTGGGACAACAACAGGCCCGAGCCGACGCCGACCTCCAGGATGCGTTCCGGGTGATAGCGGCGTACCTGCTCCACCGCGGCCGCCCGCCAAGCCCGCATCTGCTCCAAAGGAATCGGCTCACCGGTGTAGGAGCTGTCCCAGCCGGTGAAATCCTCACCGAACGCCTCGACCTGCGACCCGGCATACACCGTGTCGTAGATCTCCTGCCACTCACCCACCTGCCCAGCCGCAGCATCGGCGGCCACATCCAGATCCGGCACCACATAGGCCACCAGCCGCCGGTCACCGGGAACATCCTCCCGAGCGACCACCACCGCCTGCCGCACCCCCGGATGCTCAGCCAGCGCCGCCTCGACCTCACCCGGCTCGATCCGGAAACCCCGCACCTTGACCTGCTCATCAGCCCGGCCGACGAACTCCAACTGGCCATCGCCGCGCCAGCGCACCACATCACCGGTGCGATACATCCGCTCCCCGTCCGCGAACGGACACGCCACGAACCGCTCCGCGGTCAGCGCCGCGCGGTTGGCGTAGCCCCGGGCCAGGCCCGCCCCGGCGACGTACAGCTCGCCGATGACGCCCTGGGGGACCGGTCGCAGCCGCGCGTCGAGAACGTAGGCCCTGGTGTTGGCGACCGGACGGCCGATCGGCACCTCGCCGGTTGGCGGCAGCGGTCCGGTCATCGAGGCGCACACGGTCGATTCGGTGGGCCCGTAGGCGTTCAGCATCTCCCGGCCCGGGGCCCAGCGCCGTACCAGCTCCGGCGGGCACGCCTCCGCGCCCACCACCAGCCCGGTGAAGTCTGTCAGCTGGGTCGCGGCGTCAGGCGGGAGGGTGGCCAGCACGGACGGCGGGATCAGCGCGTGGGTGACGCGCTGCGTGGCGAGCACGTCCCGTAGCTCGTCACCGACCAGGCGCTGCTGCTCGGGCACCACCAGCGTCGCGCCGGCGGCGAACGCGGTGACGTACTCCCAGATGGCAGCGTCGAAGCTGGGTGAGGACAGTTGCAGCAGCCGGCTGCCAGGGCCGACGGCGAGATTCGCCTGGGCCGCGGCCAGGCTGGTCATGCCGCGGTTCGACACCACCGTGCCCTTGGGGATGCCGGTGGAGCCCGAGGTGTAGATCATGTACGCCGCGCCCGCCGGGTCGGCCGCCACGCCAGGAGCGGTGTCCGGGCAGCCGTCGACGTCCGGCAGCTCCTCCAGCACCAGCACCGGTGCCGCGTCGGCCACCATGAACTCGCGCCGCCGGGCCGGATACGCCGGGTCCACGGGCAGGTAGACGCCGCCGGCCTTGCCGATGGCCAGCACGGCTACCACCAAGTCCAACGACCGTGGCAGCAGCACGCCGACCCGGTGCTCCGGCCGTACACCCAGGGCGATCAGCCAGTGCGCCAGCCGGTTCGCCCGCGCGTCCAGCTCGGCGTAGGTGACCGACTCGCCGCCGCACACCACCGCAGGCGCATCAGGCGTGCGGCCCGCCCACTCCTCGAACATGCCGGTCAGGCTCAGCGGCGGTACCTCGACCGCGGTGTCGTTCCAGCCATGCAGGAGCTGGTCCAGCTCCGTCCCTGTGAGGAGCTCCGCCTGGCCGATCGGGCGCTGCGGCTCGGCCACGAACTGTTCCAGCAGTCGCACCCAGCGGGTGACGACGCCCTCGACCGTGCTCCGGTCGAACAGGTCGCTCGCGTACTCCACGAGCCCGCCCATGCCCTGATCGCCGTCGAGCTCGGACAGGCTGAACATCAGGTCGAAGCGGGACTTGCCGATGCCCACCTCCTCCTGGCGGATCCGCAGCCCGGGCAGATCGAACTCCCGGCCGGGCGTGTTCTGCAGCACCAGGGCGACCTGGAACAGCGGGTGATGCGCGGTGGAGCGCTGCGGGTTGAGCACCTCGACCAGGTGCTCGAACGGCACGTCCTGGTGGTCGTAGGCGGCCAGGCTCGCCTGCCGCACCCTGCCCACCAACTCCGCGAAACTCGGATCACCCGAGGTGTCGGTACGCAACACGAACGTGTTGACGAACAACCCCACCAGCTCTTCCAACGCCCGATCCGTACGACCGGCCACCCCACTGCCCAACGGCACATCGGTGCCCGCACCCAACCGCGTCAACAGCGCCGCCATCGCCGCCTGCAACACCATGAACACCGTCGCATTGGCACCCAGCGCCAACTCCGCCAACCGCCGATGCAACCCCGCATCCAGCTCGAACACCACATACGCGCCGTCATAAGAGGCCACCGCCGGCCGCGGCCGATCCGCCGGCAACTCCAACCGCTCAGGCAACCCCGCCAGCTGCCCCTTCCAGTACTCCACCTGCCGCGAGAACAAACTGTCCGGATCGGACTCATCCCCCAGCAACTGCCGCTGCCACAACGTGTAGTCGGCATACTGCACCGGCAACGGCTCCCACACCGGCGCCTCACCCGCCACCCGCGCCATGTAAGCGGTGAGCACATCCCTCGCCAGCGGACCCATCGACCAACCGTCACCCGCGATGTGATGGATCAGGATGAGCAGGACGTGCTCGTCGGGGCCGCAGTCGAACAGGGTGACGCGCACGGGCAGTTCGGTGGCCAGGTCGAACCCGTAGCGGGCCGCCGTGCCCAGGGCGGCGGAAATGTCGGCCTCGCAGACCTGGCGAACCTGCCACTCGACGTCGACCGGGTCCAGGATCACCTGGCGCGGCTCGCCGTCGATCTCCGGGAACACCGTGCGCAACGGCTCGTGCCGGGCCAACACGTCGTGTAGCGCGGTCCGGAGCGCCTCCCGGTCGAGGGCGCC
Organism: Nonomuraea sp. 10N515B; assembly: GCF_052245915.1. Lineage (NCBI taxonomy): Bacteria > Bacillati > Actinomycetota > Actinomycetes > Streptosporangiales > Streptosporangiaceae > Nonomuraea > Nonomuraea sp. 10N515B. The sequence continues at coordinate 4,073 of NZ_JBQQBQ010000072.1, read as the reverse complement.
CGACAGGCGCAGCGCGACGGGCATGTTGTAGGTCGCGGAACGGCCTTCGAGCCGGTGCAGGAACCACAGCCGGCGCTGGGCGAAGGACAGCGGCATCACCTCGGGCCGTTCCTGGCGCGTCAACGCCACCCGCATCGGCAGGCGGCTGCGGCGGCCCAGCTGCTCGGCCAGGCCGGCGACCGTGGGGGTCTCGAAGACTGCGGCGATGGGCAGCTCCACATCGAGCACGCGGCGGATCCGGCTGACCAGGCGGGTGGTGAGCAGCGAGTGGCCGCCGACGTCGAAGAAGTTGTCGTCGATGCCGACCTCGGCCAGGCCGAGCACCTCGGTGTAGAGCCCGCACAGAATCTCCTGGAGCGGTGTCTCGGGCTTCCTGCCACCGCCCGCGCGCACGTAGTCCGGCGCCGGCAGGGCACGCCTGTCCAGCTTCCCGTTCGGGGTGAGCGGCACCGCGCCGAGGGCCACCACCGCCGACGGCACCAGGTAGTCCGGCAACCGCTCACCCAACTGGTCACGGACCTCGGCCAGCAGCGCGCCCAGACCACGGACCGCCTGCGGGTTGTTCACCCACTGCAACGGCGAACCGGCGGCGCCCGCGGGGGCGTACACCCCGGACAGCACCTGCTCGGCGGCCTCGGGCAGCAGCACCGTGTCGAAGAACTCCGGTCCCGCTGCGGACCAGGTCGGGATCAGCCGGACGCCACGTGCCCGGCCCCGCTCGGTCAGCTCGGCCGGGTCCACGCCGGCGGCCGGAGCCAGCGCGGATCCGGTCGCCTGGCCGCGTTCGCAGGCCACCTCGCCGACCAGCCGCGCGTTGGGGATGCCGGTGATCCGTGCCGGACTCTGGACCTGCTCCAGCCGGAGGTCCTCGCTCCAGGGGACGGTGGGCAGCAGGGACACGTCGGTGGCCCTGACCGGGTCCTTGTGCAGGACGACCTCGTAGCGGTGCCGGGTCAGCTCGTTGTGATGGGCTCCCGGCTTGAGGCGGATGTCGACCGCGCCGATCCGCGGCTCGGTCTCGGCCAGGGCGGTGAAGAACTCCGGTGCCACCACCAGTTCCTTCTCCATCAGCACGGCGTGATCCACGGCGACCCGGTCCCGGGCCAGGTCCGCGCCGCCCGCGCGGCCGGCCTGCACGGCGGCGTACAGGGCACGAAGCGATCCGGCGTTCCGGACGTCGCCGATCACCAGGCGGCCACCGGCCGCCAGCAGCCCCATCAGCTGGGTGACGACCCGCTGCAGGTACGGCCCGTCGGGGAAGTACTGCACCACTGAGTTGAGCACGATGGTGTCGAAGTATCCCTCGGGCAGGCCGTCCACCACGTCGGCGGCCTGGGCCCGCAAGGTCACCCTGTCCGCCAGTCCTCGGGTGGTGACCTGCTGCCGCAACCGGTTGATCACGGCGCCGGACAGGTCGGTGCCCCAATACTCCTTGCAGTGCTCGACCAGCTGCGACAGCAGCAGACCCGAGCCGACGCCGACCTCCAGGATCCGTTCCGGGTGATAGCGGCGCACCTGCTCCACCGCGACCGCACGCCAGGCGTGCATCTGCTCCAAGGGGATCGGAGCGCCGGTGTACACGCTGTCCCAGCCGGTGAAGTCCTCGCCGAAGACGTCCACCTCGGACCCGGCGTACACCGAATCGTAGATCGACTCCCACTCGGCGACCTGCCCGGCGGAGTCCGAGGCCAGGGCCGCGGCGGCGTCCAGGTCGGGCACCACATAGGCCACCAGGCGCTGGTCGCCCGGCGCCTCCTCGCGGGCCACCACCACGGCCTGCCGGATCCCCGGGTGCGCGAGCAGGCTCGCCTGGACCTCACCCGGCTCCACCCGGAAGCCGCGCAGCTTCACCTGCTCGTCGGCGCGGCCGGCGAACTCCAACTCGCCCTCGGCGCTCCACCGCACCAGGTCTCCGGTCCGGTACATCCGCCGGCCGGGGGCGAACGGGCAGGCCACGAACCGTTCCGCGGTCAGGCCGGGGCGGTCGACGTAGCCCCGGGCCACCTGGACGCCGGCCACGTACAGCTCACCCACGACGCCGGGGGGTACCGGCCGCAGACCCGCGTCCAGCACGTACAGGCTGGTGTTCCAGGTGGGCCGGCCGATCGGCACCGCGGGCCGGTCGGTCATCGCGTCGTCCCAGACCGCGGAGGCCACCTGGATCGTGGTCTCGGTCGGGCCGTACAGGTTGAACAGCGCGCTGTTCCAGCGGGTGCTGATCTCGGCGGCGAGTTCGGGCCGCAGCGCCTCACCGCTGGACCAGATCCGGGTCACCGCATGATGGTCCGGCGGGGCGGGCAGGCTCGCCAGCAGCGACGGCGGGAACTGGGCGACCGTGACCTGGTTGGCCGCCAGATAGGCGACCAGCGACTCCGGGTCGCGCACCACGTCGCCGGGTGCGACGCACACCGTGGCACCGGACAGCAGGGGGAACCAGATCTCCAGACCCACGGAGTCGAACCGGACCGAGGTCCTGAACAGCAGCGTGTCACCGGGGCCGACCGGATAGGCGTCCTGCATCCACTGCAGGTTGTTGACCAGCCCTCGGTGCTCGACCAGCACCCCCTTGGGGCGGCCGGTGGACCCGGAGGTGTAGATGACGTAGAGCGCGTGCGCCGGGTCCAACCGGCCGAGGCGGTCGGCGTCGGTCAGGTCCCGGTCCGGCTGGGCCGCGAGCCTGAGGCGGGTCTCGTCAGCGTCGAGGACGAGAGTGGGCGTGCCGGTGGCCACCGACGCCATGTCCACCTTGAGAGAGGTCACCAGCAGCATGGCTCGCGTGTCGCGCACCATGAACTCGATCCGGTCGGCCGGGTCGTCCGGGTCGATCGGCAGGTAGGCGGCCCCGGCCTTCAGCACTGCCAGCAGCGCGACGATGGTGTCGGCCGAGCGCGGCAGCGCCACCGCGACCAGCCGGTCCGGGCCCGCGCCCAGCTCCACCAGGTGGCGGGCCAGCTGGTTGGCGCGGGCGTGGAGTTCGGCGTAGCTGAGTCGTTCCTCGCCCGACCGCACCGCGGTGGCCTGCGGCGTACGGCGGACCTGATCTTCGAGAAGCTCGACCAGGGTGCCCCGCCGGACGTCGACAACGGTGTCGTTCCAGCCTTCCAGCACCCGGCGCTGCTCCGGCTCGGTGAGGATGTCCACCTGCCCGATGCGCCGGGCGGGATCGGCGAGAACGTCGTCCAGGAAACCCGCGTAGCGGTTCAGGAGGACCGCTATGGTCTCCTCGTCGAACAGGTCGGTGGCGTACTCCACCTCGATGTCGATGCCGGCCGGCGCGCCGGCGCCGTCGTGCCGCTCGCTCAGGGAGAACAGCAGGTCGAACCGTGCCCGGCCGGTGCCGGCCAGCTCGACGCCGGCCCGTACGCCGGGCAGTTCGAAGACGTCTCCCGGGGCGTTCTGCAGCACGAACGCCACCTGGAAGAGGGGGTGGTGGGCGGTGGAGCGGTTCGGGTTGAGCACTTCCACCAGGTGCTCGAAGGGCACGTCCTGGTGCTGGTAAGCCTCCAGGCTGGTCTGGCGCACCTGCTCAAGCAGCTCGGTGAAGGTGGGATCGCCGGAGGTGTCGGTACGCAGGACCAGCGTGTTGACGAAGAAGCCGACCAGATCCTCGAGGGCCTCGTCGGTACGGCCCGCGACGCCGCTGCCCAGCGCGATGTCGGTGCCCGCGCCCAGGCGCGTGAACAGCGCGGCCATGGCCGCCTGCAGCACCATGAACACCGTGGCGTTGGATTCCAGGGCGAGCTCGGTGATGCGCCGATGCGGGTCGCCGTCGAGGGAGAAGAGGTAGTCGGCGCCCCGGAAGGAGGCGACAGGGGGCCGGGGCCGGTCGGTGGGCAGGTTGAGCTGCTCCGGCAGCCCGGCCAGCCGCTGTTTCCAGTAGTCCACCTGCTGGGCGAACACGCTGTCCGGGTCGTTCTCGTCGCCGAGCAGCTGCCGCTGCCACAGGGTGTAGTCGGCGTACTGCACCGGCAGCGGCTCCCACTCCGGTGTATGGCCCTGCGAGCGGGCCATGCAGGCGGCGAGCAGGTCCCGGGCCAGCGGGGCCATGGACCAGCCGTCCCCCGCGATGTGAT
>NZ_JBQQBQ010000071.1:0-43800 GCF_052245915.1 Nonomuraea sp. 10N515B | reverse complement strand
ACGCCATCCGCACGCTGTATAACGAGGTACGCCTGCACGAGGGCATCGGCTACGTCACCCCTGACGATGAGCACCACGGCCGCGGCGAGGCCATCCGGGCCGCCCGTCGCGCGGGGCTGAAGGACGCGCACGAGGCCCGGGTTGCAGCCCGGCGAGAACTACGCCAGGATCCCCTATAACCCCTCCCGCGACTGATGGGTATTTAAGACCCGATCTGGTGCATTTTCTCTGACACACCTCGGACGTGGATGTATCTGGCCGTGGTGCCGGTCCAGGCGTGGCCGAGCAGTTCCTGGACCGCGAACAGATTCATCCCGGCCAAGTAGAGCTGGGAGGCGCAAAAGTGCCGCAGCACGTGCGGCGTTAGCCGCCCCGACCAGGTCGGCAGATGGCGGTCGACGGCGTCGATCAAGGCTCGGCGAAACACGTCCGCCGTGGCGCGGGCGCAGGTGCCGTCGGCGTTCTTCCGCTCGGAGGGGAACAGCGGGGTGCGGTGGCTGGACAGGTTGAGTTCGAACAGCCCGAGGACGTCCTCGATGAACCAGCGCAGGCTGCGATCGGCGCCGTTGATCAGGGGCACCAGCCGTGGCTTGGGCCCTTTGCGGCGAGATCCCTTCCCGTGGCGGACGTTCAGCTTGCCAAACCGGCCCAGCTCCCAGCGCACGTCGTCCAGGTCCAGCATCCGGGCCTCGTTGATCCGTAACCCGACATCGGAGATCAGCCGGGCCACGGCGTAGTTGCGGGCCGCCGGAGCGAACTTGCGGCAGCTCAGCAGCTCTTCGCGCCACCCGGCGAACAGCTGCTCGATCTCCTCGACGGTCGGCGGGACGCGCAGCTGCGGATCCACGGACAGCCATGGACGGTTGACCTCATCGAGCGGACACTCCACGACTCGGCCGGTGAGGTTATGCAGCTCAAGCTTGTATCTGAGCTCCAGAAACCGGAAGAACACCGTCAGCGCGGCCGCTCGGCCGGTGCGAGTGGAGGGCTTGGCCTCTCGCAGCACCTTGCCGAAGTAGACATCGCCGTCTTCAGGCTGCATCTCCCACAGTGGCCGGCCGAACCAGTCCCGGATCAGCTCCAGATGATTGGCGTCGTTGCGGATGGTGCTGTCGGTCAGCCCGGCCGACGCGCGAGCCAGCACGAACCCCGCCAGGACGTCCGTTTCGAAGGCAACAAGGTCTTCCTCGCTGCCAAGGGCTCGCTGATCGCGTAGATCTCGTACGACTCCCAGCGCCAACCCACACCTCCCGGCTTCATTAGCGCTGCCGTTCCATCAATCCCGTGACAGAAGCTTCACGGTGAGTGAAGGTACTTCGATGGGTGCTGATCGATCCGGCAAACGGGAGAAGACGCAGTTCGCAGGCAGTGAGCGTGCAGAGTGAGGAGGATCCAAAGCCCTCAACTCAAGAACTGTTGCTTACCCAACTTGGCGCCCTCTGCGTACTCGCTGCCGTAGATGTAGCTGTAGCCGCCGTCCTCCATCAGCGCCGAGCCCCAGGTCATGGAGTCGCTGACGGGCATCTGCCGGACCGAGGTCACCCGTAGGTCGGGCAGGCTGAAGGTGGCCAGCACGGTGCCCTGGCGTTTGAACCCGAGCGGGGTGCCGTCGTTGGTGCTGAGGTAGCGGCCGTAGATGACCTTGAGGGTGTTGCCCTCGACCGTGCCGTCGCCCACCCAGTAGAAGTCGTCGGCCGACAGGTCGGTGTCGATCAGCGAGGTCGGCGCGGCGGCGGTGCCCCCGTGCAGCGTTGGGCCGAGGTTCGAACCGCTCTGGATGACCATCGAGTTGTGCAGGAACGGGGCGTCCTGGGGACGGGAGTAGTCGGGGTTGACGGCGCCGAGGAAGGAGTCGGAGAAGATCCAGGCGATGCGGCCGTCGGGGAGCGGGATGGAGACGGTGGCGTCGCCGCCGGTCCAGTGGCCGCCGGCGTTGCCGTACCGGCCCCACATCTCGGCCAGGTCGAGGGGCGGCGTGAGAACGGTGGCGGAAGCTGAGGTAGCGGTGGCGGAGGCGGCCGTGGGGGGCGCTTGGAGCAGCCCCATCATGACGATCAGCGACAGGGCTGCAGTGAGTAACCGGGATAACGCCCGGCTGCTGCGAGATCTGGTGATCACGCCAGGATATTAAGTCATTAGATGACTTCTTACTATATGTCTGACACAGCGTGGAGGACCATCGCAGGTCAGAGCGCCAGCCGCGTTCCTTCGCCCGGATGGCCGCCGAGAAGCGGGTGGCGGCGCCGGTTCGCCAGTTTTGCGAGGCATCTACACGTCGCGGAAACGATCTCGACTCCTCCATCGACCCAGCATCGCCGCAGCTCAGAGCTGTATGTGTTGGATTCTTCGACAGGACTACTGGGACCCCACAAGTCCACCGTGCCAGCGCCGATCGGTGTGATGAATCAACGATAACGCTGATATGTTTACATTGATGTTATCCTTGATGCCGTTAAAGAGGAATCGACGGAAACAGAAGGAGCATGGCATGTCAGAGAAGGTGCGCATCGTAGGTCTCGAAGAACACGTGGTTCTGCCAGTCCTGCTCGATGCGTGGGCGAAGGCCGGGGTCCCGCGGATCCCGCAGCTCGGTTACGGCGACGAGCCGTTCGCTCGGCGGCTACGAGAGACCGGCGACCAGCGCCTGGCCGACATGGACGATCAGGGCCTGGACGTGGCGGTGCTGTCGCTGGCCACACCAGGCGTACAAAACCTCGAGGCGGCGGACGCCGTGCGCGTCGCGCGGGACGCCAATGACGCGCTCGCCGAGATCGTCGACGCGAACGCGGACCGGTTCCAGGCGCTCGCGGCCATCCCGACGCCGTCCCCCGAGGCCGCCGCCGAGGAGCTGGAGCGCGCCGTCACGCACCTCGGCTTTCGCGGCGCGATGTTGTACGGGCGCACTGGCGCCAAGCCGGCCGACGCGCCGGAGTTCGACGACCTCTACGCCACCGCCGAGCGGCTCCGCGTGCCGCTGCACTTCCACCCGCAGACCCCGGTGCAGGCGGTTCAGGAGGCGTATTACTCAGGACTGCCCAACGGAGTGGGCCCCATGCTCGCGACCGCCGGACTGGGCTGGTACTACGACCTCGGCGTCCAGTATCTGCGGATGATCTTCTCCGGCGTGTTCGACCGTCATCCCGATCTGCAGGTGATCGCGGGGCACTGGGGCGAGGTCGTCCTGTTCTACCTGGACCACATCGGAATCCTGCAGAACGCGGCAAAGCTGGAGCGGCCCCTGGCCAACTACTTCCGCCAGAACTTCTGGGTGGCCGGCAGCGGCACGGTGAGCGAGCGCTACCTGCGGTGGACGGCGGAGGTGGTCGGGACCGACCGCATGTTGTACTCGACCGACTATCCGTACACCTTCGGGACGCGGCCCGGCGGCTTTCCCTTCCTGGACACCGGTGGCGGGGTCGCCCGGTCCTTCCTGGAGCGGGCGCCGTTCACCGAGGAGGAGAAGGCCGCGATCGGGTCCGGCAACTGGGAGCGGCTGACCGGTCACGTGGCCGGCCTCCGCGGACGACACGACGCCACGCTCGGGTAGCCGCCCACAATCGTCAACCTGAGGTTGACGATTGTCTATCGTCAACCTATGGTTGACGTATGGATCAGATCGTACGCCTCGACGACCTCATCAACGCGATCAAGAGCCGGCACTCCGGCAGCGACCCCCTGGAGCAGCTCTCCGACGCCGTGACGCTGGGCGAGCACCTGGGCGAAGTGGCCGATCACCTCATCGGCCACTTCGTCGACCAGGCCCGCCATTCCGGCGCCTCCTGGACCGAGATCGGCCGCAGCATGGGCGTCACCAAGCAGGCGGCCCAGAAGCGGTTCGTGCTCAAGGAGGGAGGGCTGGCCGCGGAGCTGGCCTCCTACGGCCGCTTCACCCCTCGTGCCCGCAACGTGGTCGTGGCGGCGGAGAAGGAGGCCAGGGAGGCCGGCAGCGAGACCGTCGAGCCGGAGCACCTCGTTCTCGGCCTGTTGCACGAGCCGGAGGCGCTGGCGGCCAAGGCCATGGTGACGCTCGGCGCGCCGCTCGACCAGGTCAAGGACGTCATGAAGGCCATGCTGCGCCCCGGCGGCCAGGCCGCGCCCGACCTGCTGCCGCTCGCCCCGCAGACCAGGAAGGCCCTGGAGCTGACGCTGCGCGAGGCGCTCCGGCTCGGCCACAACTATGTCGGCACCGAGCACATTCTGCTCGGCCTGCTGGCCCTCGGCGAAGGGGCGGTCGTGGCCGCGCTCAACGGGCTCGGCCTGACCACGGAGACCGCGGAGAGGGAGATCAAGCGCATGCTCCACACCCTGGCCGGCTAGCCCTACCGGGGAGGTCAGGAGGTGCGGGGGACTACCAGGCCCGATTCGTAGGCGAGGACCACGAGTTGGGCACGGTCACGGGCATGGAGTTTGGCCATGGCCCGGTTGATGTGGGTCTTCGCGGTCAGTGAGCTGATCATCATGCGGTCGGCGATCTGGTCGTTGGACAGGCCCTGCGCGACCAGCGTGACGGCCTCGCGTTCGCGGTTGGTCAGTTCTTTCAGCCCCGTGCCGGCGCCGGTGCGGAGCGGCTGGGTGACGTACCGGTTGATCAGCTTGCGGGTGATCGACGGTGCGAGCAGGGCGTCACCGCGCGCCGCGACGCGTACGGCGTGGAGGAAGTCCTCCGGCACGATGTCTTTGACGAGGAATCCGGCCGCGCCGGCACGCAGCGCGTTGAAGACGTATTCGTCCAAGCCGTAGTTGGTCAGGATGACGACGTGCACCCCGGCCAGGGCCGGGTCCGCGGCGATGCGCCGGGTCGCCTCGATGCCGTCCACGACCGGCATCTGGATGTCGATGAGCGCCACGTCGGGCAGGTGTTCCTTGACCAGGTCCAGGCCCTCCTTCCCGTCGGCGGCCTCGGCCACCACCTCGATGTCGTCCTCGAGGTCGAGGAGCGCGCGGAATCCCCTGCGAAGGAGCGGCTGGTCGTCGACCAGCAGGACGCGGATCATGACGTCCGGTCCACGGGAAGTTCGGCTTGGACGGTGAAGCCGCCCTCGCCGCGCGGTGCCGCCCGCAGGCGACCGCCGAGGGCGGTGACGCGCTCGCGCATCCCGAGCAGCCCCACGCCGGGCATCGGGGCGGCGTCCGGTGTGGCCTTGCCGTCGTCATCGATGCGGATCGCGAGGGCGTCGGGACGGTAGTCGATCCGGACCGACGCCGTCGCGGCCGCGGCGTGACGGGCGATGTTGGTGAGGGACTCCTGAACGATCCGGTAGCCGGTCCGGTCCACCGCGGCCGGCACGTCGTGTCGTTGCCCCCCGATCGTCAGCGTCGCGTCCAGGCCGGTGGACCGAGCCCGTTCCACCAGCTCCGCAACGTGGTCGAGCCCACGCGGCGGACTCGTGTCGTCCTCGCGCAGCGCCTCCAGGGTCGCGCGCAGCTCCCGGGCCGCCTCGCGTCCGGCCTCCTGGATCGCCAGCAGGGTCTCCGGCACCTGCTCACCCCGCCTGCGGGCCACGTGGACGGCGACTTCGGCCTGCAGCTTGATGATCGAGATCTGGTGAGTGAGTGAATCATGCAGCTCCCGCGCGATGTGCAGCCGCTCCTCGTCGGCGCGGCGCCGCGCGGTCTCCTCCCGGGTGCGCTCGGCCTCATCCGCCCGCCGCTCGGCCTGCCGCAGCGCTTCGCCCGCGGCGCCGGCCGCGATCAGCCAGGCCAGCTCGAGGGCGCCTCGGGCCTGCGCGAACGCCTCGCCGGTGTCGTGCAGGCCCGAGGCCAGGGCCGCGAGGGGCAGAACGGCCAGCATGATCACGCTCGCCGCCACTGTGATCGTCCGGTGTCCCGCCCGCACGGCTGCGTACACCGCGACCAGGTACGCGACGGCCGGCACGTCGAAACCGGCCGCCTGATAACCCACCGCGCACAGCCCGGTGACGGCCAGGACGGGAACCGGAGCCCGGCGGCGCTCGGCCAGCACCAGGCCGCCGGCCGTCAGGAGCACGTAGCCGAGCAGGTCGAGGAACGTGGCCGAGTGCTCACCGGACAGCCCGGTGACCAGCAGCGCCGCCGCCACGCCGACGGCGATCGCCCAGTCTGTGACACCTGCCCGGACACCGGACCGTCCTGTGCTCATGCGCGCACCCTAGCCGGATGTTCGCCCGGGGCAACACCTGCGCACGGATGACCAGCCGCCTACCGCGCACGCAGTACCTTCCGCTGCTCCTGCGGCTTCCGCAGCACGCGGGTGCGGCATCGGCGGCAGAGTGAATTGCCTGCCTCCGGGGGACGATCGGCGGCGGGTCCAGCGGACATGCTCAGGCGAGGTTCAGTCGCAGGAAGAAGAAGGAGCACCTCATGCCCGTCCGCCACCTCCTTGCCGCCGTCGCAGCCGCCCTGCTGGGAGGTCTCGGGTTCGCCACACCGGCGGCCGCGCATGTCATGGTCCCGGCGGCCGATGTCGGTGCCTACACCTTGACCGCCGGGCGTCTCTGGTCCGTGGTGGCCGCGTTGCTGGGACTGGCCGGCGTGGTCATCGGCGGGCTGGCCCTGGCCCGGTCCACTGGTCGGATCGGCACCGGCAACGGGCGAAGGGGGGCCATCGTGGCGCTCGTGGCGGGGCTGGCCGGCGCGGTCATCGGCGGGCTGGTTGTGGCCGCCGCCGACGGTGGCCCCGGTACCGGCTACGGAATAGTCGGCGGCTTCGTGGCCCTGGTGGTCGGGCTGATCGCCATGGTCCTCGGCGGGCTGGCTCTGGCCCGCTCCCGCCGCGGGCCGGGGCCGCGCTCGGCCGGCGTGCGCGCCTCGAGCTCAGCGCGTAGGTGAGGCGTCAGGACGAAGCGCGGGCCATGCGCTCGTCACTACCACCATCGGAACCCCGCTCGTCGCGTCCTTCGCCATGGTCGCCCGGGATCTGTCTATGGATCCCACTCTCGCCACCATCCTGAAGCTGTATATCTGGGAGCACGGCGGCATATCTGGGAGCACGGCGGCGGATTCTTCGGCGTGCCCCTGGTAGGGACCGCCGCGACGTTCGTCATCGCCTTCCTGACCGGCGAGCGCACCACCGTGACCGACGCTCTGGGACAGACGTGGCGTACCGGCGACATCTATGAAACGTCGATCGACCCCGGCCGGCTCCGCGACCTGAGGTGCGGAGCCGGGCGGCACGCCGGGGCAACGCCGAAGATCGGGGACCACGCCGGTACCGGTCACACGCCCCAGGTGACCGGGAGGCTCTTCACCCCGTAGATGTCCGCGGTCTCCGGACGGAGGGCAACCTCGTCGGCCGGTACGGCCAGCCGCAGCGTGGGGAAGCGGTTGATCAGCGCGGGGAGCGCGACGCGCATCTCGACGCGGGCCAGCTGCTGGCCCAGGCACTGGTGGATGCCGTGGCTGAAGGCCAGGTGGCCGCCGTCCTGCCTGTGCAGGTCGAGCGCGTGGGGGTTGGTGAAGCGTTCGGGATCGCGGTTGGCGGTGTTGAGGGACAGGATGACCGTCGTACCGGCCGTGATGGTGTGGCCGCCCAGCTCGACGTCCTCCAGCGCGACCCTGTGGAACTGCTTGGCGACGCTCAGATACCGCAGCAGCTCTTCCACGGCCTGGTCGGTGAGCGTGGGCTCGGCGCGCAGCGCGGCGAGCTGCTCCGGGTTCTGCAGCAGCGCGAAGGTGCCCAGCGCCAGCATGTTCGCGGTGGTGTCGAACCCGGCCGACAGCAGGATCAGGGCCATCCCCTGCAACTCCTCGTCGGTCAGGTCGCTGTCGAGCAGGTCGCTGAGCACGTCGTCGGTGGGGTTCGCGCGCTTGGCCACCACAAGCTCGGAGAGGTACTGCTGGGTCGCGGTGTAGGCCGCCATCAGCTCCTCGTCGCTGACCTCTCCGCCGAGGAACTTGTCGATGTTCTCCTGGAAGAAGCCCCGGTCCTCATCCGGCACCCCCAGCAGCTCACAGATCACGATGGCGGGGATCGGCTTGGCGAACGCGGTCACCAGGTCCACTGGCGTCCCGGCCTTCTCCATGGCGTCCAGGTGGTCGGCGGTGATCTGCTCGACGCGCTCGGTGAGCAGCCGCATCCGCCGGACGGTGAACTTGCCCACCAGCGGTTTGCGGTAGCGGCTGTGCTGAGGCTCGTCCATGAGCAGGAACTCGCCGGGCGGTGCCGGGGGGACCTCGATGTCGCCGTAGTCGATCAGCGGGTGGTGGCGCATGAGCTCCCTGCGCGAGCTGAACCGCGGATCGGCCAGGACCGACCGGACCAGGTCGTAGCCGGTGATCAGCCAGCCCTGGTGCCCGCTAGGGAAGGGGAATCGGCTGATCGGGCCGTGCTCGCGGGCGTCGATCAGCTCCTTGGGCGGGTCGAAGGGGCAGCCGGGCTGACGCGCCGTCGGCATCGTCGTGACGGTGTGGAGGGATTCACCCATGGCTATTCCTCATCTCGCGAAGGATGCGTTGCAATGGCCGTGCGGCGCGAGGACGCAGTCGCTGAGCCGTTCATGGCATCCACGATCGCCGACCGCTCTGATATCGGGCTGTTGCCGTGCTGACACGGCCGCTGACACGACACCGCCTCAGAAGGCCGTTACTTGATCACTTTGTCGATGAAGGCGGTCAGGTTGACCTGAGTGCGGGCGATCTTCTCCCCCACGGAGAGGGTCTCGTCAAGGTCTCCCCCGGCAGCCGGCTGCTTTTTGCCCCGGGTGTAGAGGGAGCAGGCCAGATCGCTGCATACGTACTGCCCGACCGTGTTGCCCTGGCGTCCGGCCTCACCGGTGCGGCGTGCGGTCATCAGCGCCACGCCGCCGCTGGTGTGGGTGGTCAGGCACAGCGAGCACATGCTGCGCGAGGTGAAGCCGCGCGAGGCCCCCGGGGCCGCCCGGAGCGCGATCCCGACGAGACCGCCGTCGCGTTCGGCGACCAGGTAGCCGCGTTCTGGTGCGCCAGGATCTCGCCATCCGAGGAAGTCGAGGTGGTCCCAGGGCTGCTCATCGAGGTCGCGGGGGACGCCCAGGCGCTTGGCCTCGCCCTTGGAGCAGTTGACGAAGGACCGGCGGACATCGCTCTCTGTGAGGGGTTTCATGTTCCCCGAGGCTAGCTTTCCTAATATAATTAGGCAAATCCCTTATTTAATTAGAAACGATGCGGAGGTCCCGTGGCACGCGAGGGCATCACCGGCGAACGGCTCACCCGGACAGCGGCGGAGCTGGCCGACGAGATCGGCTTCGACAAGCTGACCGGCTCGGCGGTCGCTCGCAGGCTGGGTGTCAAGGACCCGAGCCTGTACGCCCACATCCGGAATGCGCGAGAGCTGAAGGTGCGGGTGGCGCTGCTGGCCCTGGAGGAGCTGGCCGACGTGGCCGCCGCCGCGCTGGCCGGGCGTGCGGGCAAGGACGCGCTGGTCGCCTTCGCCAACGCCTACCGCGACTACGCCAAGCAGCACCCGGGCCGGTACGCCGCCGCCCGGTTCGAGCTCGACCCGGAGACCGCGGCCACCAGTGCGGGGCCCCGGCACACGGAGATGATGCGGGCGATCCTGCGCGGCTACGACCTGCCGGAGCCGGACCAGACCGACGCGGTGCGTTTCCTGGGCAGCACCTTCCACGGATACGTGAGCCTGGAAATGGCGGGCGGCTTCCGCCACACCCCGCGCGACGCCGACGCCTCCTGGGCGTGGGCTCTGGACACCCTCGACTTCGCCCTCAGAAACCGTTCACGGAAACCGGGCCGGTAGCGCGCGCAGGACAGCCGCCGGCTCGGCCGGCGCGCGGATCGCCGTCAGCTCGACAGCGCCCGCGCCAGGTCGGCGGCCGAGCCAGGAGGCAGCGCGCCATGCAGAAGCTCGACCTGGTGCACCAGACGCGGCCGGGCCAACGGCACGCCACACGCCGCCGGCGGCGCCACGGAGCCCGACGGCCCGGGCGCCCGTCCGGGCAATGCGGAGGCAGGCAGGAGGGTCAGGCCGTGGCCGGCGGCCACGAGGTTGACCACCGTGTGCACGTCGTCGCCCTGGTACTCCAGCGCCACCGGGAACCCCTCCCCCATCAGATCCCGCAGCCGCGCCAGCGGGCACAGGTCCGTCTGCAGCCAGCGCGCGTCCACCAGGTCGCCCAGCCGCAGGGCCGTCCGCCCCGCCAGCGGATGATCGACGGGCAGCGCCACCACCAGTTCCTCCTCGCTCACCCCCACGGTCGTCATCGGACCGGTGTCGGGCAGCCGCAGCGGATCGCTGGGCGCGGCGATGCCGTCGGCCAGCCCCAGATCCGCCTCTCCTTCGGCCACCAGGGCGCCGACGTGCTCGCGCCCGCACGTCACCAGCGTCACCTCCAGCCGCGGCTGAGCGGCGCGCGCCCGGGCCAGGCGGCCGGCCAGGACCGCGTTGACGGCCAGCGGTGTGGCGGCCAGGCGCAGCCGATGCCGAGGCGCGGCCGCGGCGCGCAGCACGTCGGCGCGGGCCGCGCGCAGCCGCAGCAGCAGCGGCCCGGCGTGCTCCAGCAGTCGCCGGCCCGCCGGGGTCGGCTCGACCGGGCGGCGGCTCAGCAGTGCCAGCCCCAGGTCCGCCTCGAGCGCGGCGACCTGCTGGGAGATCGCCGACTGCGTGTAGCCGAGCTCGGCGGCGGCCGCGGAGAACGAGCCGTGCCGGGCGACGGTGACGAACGTCGTCAGCAAATGAGGATCCATCAGCGTTCCTTATAGCAGGTGCAGATTTCATCGTTGGCGCTTAACTGGAGCGGGCGGCCACCATAGGGGCATGAGAATCGCCCTCGTCGGGGACCGCTCCCCCAGCGTCCGCTCGCACACCCGCATCCCGCTGCTGATGGAGGCGCTGCGTGAGCGCGACGGCATCGCGCTCGACCCGTACTGGATCCCCACCACGGACGTGGCCGGGCTGGACGCCTTCGACGGCATCTGGATCCTGCCCGGCAGCCCGTACCGCGACGAGGCGGGCGTGGTGGAGGCCGCGCGCGTCGCCCGCGAGGAGCGGATCCCTCTCTTGGGCACGTGCGCCGGGTTCCAGCACATGCTGCTGGAGTTCGCGCGGCACGTGTGCGGGCTGGACGTGGCGCACGCCGAGAACGAGCCGGGCGCCCGCGACTTCCTGCTCACGCCGCTGGCGTGCTCGCTGGCCGGCCACGAGAACCTGGTACGGCTGACCCCCGGCACGCTCATCGAGCAGATCATGGGCACGCCTGCCACCATGGAGGCCTACGTGTGCTCCTACGGGCTCAACGAGTCTTACACGCAGACGCTGGCGGCGGGCGGGCTGGTGTTCTCCGGTCACGCCGCCGACGACGGCGCGGTGCGGGCGGCCGAACTGCCCGGCCACCCGTTCTTCCTCGGCACGCTGTTCCAGCCGGAGCTGGCCGGCGACGGGCGGCGGCCGCACCCGGTGATCTCGGCGTTCGCGGCCGCGGTCGCCCGCCACGCCGGCCGGGGCGAGACAGCGCAGCGCGTCGGCACGCGTTGACGGCGTACGCGACTCGGGTCAGAAGCCGACGACCTGCGGGTCGAAGCTGCCGAGCCGGTCATCTGCGCTCGCGCTCGGCCAGCACGGCGAGTTTGCGCAGGGAACGGCGGGCGAACACGATGCCGACCAGGCGGACGATCGGCCACAGGGCCCGACCCAGCGGCCCGAACGGCGGCCGCAACTCCTCGGCCCAGACGACCCGGCTGCCGCCCGCGCGCGGAAGGACCCGGATGGCACCCCGGCCGCGCACGATCCGGCCGGTGTGCTCCACCCGCACCCATGCGGGCGGCCGCCACTGCGTGATCGTCATCGTGTCGAGGAAGCCGAACGGCCGCACCCCGGTGTAGGCCTCGATCGTGTCAGGGCCGGTCTGGACGGCGGTGGTCAGGAACATCCACTCCTGGTGCCGGGGCCAGTCGGTGATCAACGCGAACACCTGCTCCGGGGGCGCCGCCACCTGAACGGCGGCGGCCATGTACACGGGCCTGCCCATGATCCGATGCTAGCGATCTTTGGTCTCGCGTTTCTGGACGTTTGTGTCAAGTTTCACGACGCCCGAGGGAGTCGGGCTTGGGCGGCGTAGTCGTCGACGTGCCGGGTGATGGTCTTGAGCGCGGCTCGGAGTTCGGGCGGCGCTTGGGCTTGATCGGCAGCGGTCAGCGGGACGAGTAAACGGTTGTAGATCTTGGTGTAGAAGACGGTGATGCGCACGCCGTCGTCGGTCAGGACGTAGCGGTTGGAGCGGGGCAGCCGGCAAATCAGACCGTTGAGCCGTAGGCGGCGCAGGTCGTAGGTCATCTGGCCCGTGCTGTAGGCGGTGGTGCCGAGCAGTCCGGTCATCAAGACGCGAAGGTTCTTGTTGGTGAAGCCGGTCGCGGCGAGCAGCGTCTGGCACAGGGCGCCGGCCAGGGCCATGACCCGAGGATCGCCGAAGCGTAGCGCCGGGGTCCTGCGCCCCACCTCATCGGTGGTGGGGTGCGCGATCCGCTCAAAGGCTGGACTCGCAAGGACGCAACCCTGGCCGGCACGTTCGACCTCCAGTATGCGCCGATTGGCGGCGCGGGCCTTGGCCTGAAGCTCCTCCAGGTTGTGCAGGCGGGCCTGGCAGCCCAGATCACGAGGGGCGTTGACGACGGTCTCGATGCGCATCGCCCGGCCGTCCTTGAGGTATTGCTTGATCCGGGAGTGCTTGTAGAAGACGTTGACGAGGACACCACCGTTATCACGGCGGTCGATCACGGTGCGGCGTCCCAGCGCGCGGTGCGCAGCAGCCGCTGCAGGGTCTGTGGGCCGATCAGCCCGGCGTGTTCGGCCAGGTTCCAGCAGTTCTTGCGGTCGATGTCGGCCAGCAGTCCGCGCACGTAGGCGGTGGCGGTGCGGCGTGGTTCGACGCGGCCAAAGCGGCCGGCGATCCGGGCCATCAGCTCGTTGAAAATGACCATCCAGCCGTCAGGGTCTACGCTGTGGCTCGCGGCCACCGCACGATCTTTGTTGTCTTCACAAACTCCGAATGATCACGCGGTGGCCGTCGCCATGTGACCCCGATCCACCAGCGCCGGAGCCTTGCGGACGCCCCACGCAAGGGCCGCCTTGGAGTCTGCCTCCGACAGTACGCATCAGCAGGACAACGTGTAGAGCCCCAGGAACCTCGCTTGAGCCTCGCGCGTCTTCTTCATGTCACCTCTCAACGCAAGGACAATCATGAACTTAGGACTTCCAGAACTCATCCAGCTGCTTGTGATGCTGCTCATCTTCGTCGGAATTGTCGGCGGCGTGGTCCTCATCGTGCGGCTGGCAACCCGCGGCCGAAAGTAGAGGCGCTCGATCTGCGCTGGTCAGATTGGCGCCGCCGGCACCAGGCCACTGCCCGACGCTGCCACTACCAGCGAAGCTTCGAGTGCCGCCGCTGGCGCATCGCACTTTGCTGGACGAGCTCAAGGAAAGGGATGGCCGTGACGAGTGAGATCGCCGACCGCTACCGGCGCCGGGCCGACGCCTTCGAGCGCAAACTCGTGTCCGTACGCCCGGACCAGTGGTCGCATCCGTCCCCGTGCGCGAGGTGGACGGCCAGGGACGTGGTCCGGCACATCGTCGACATGCACGGGGTGATGCTGCGGCCTCTGGGCCGCTCGCTCAGCCCGGCGCCGACGGTCGACGACAATCCGGTGGCGGCCTTCCGCGCCGCCCGCGCCGACGTGGAGGCGATCCTGGGCGATCCCGCGCTCGCCGCCCTGCCCTGCGACACGCCTACCGGGCCGATGACGGCCGAGCAGCACATCGACCAGGTTGTCAGCGACGATCTCCCGCTGCACGGCTGGGACCTGGCCCGCGCGACGTCGCAGGACGACACGATGGATGCCGCCGACGTCGAACGCGCCTGGGCGGCCATGAACGCGCTGCCCGCCGAGCTCATGGACAAGTTTCGCACGCCGGGCGCGTTCGGGCCGGGCATCGAGGTGTTCGGCCCGCAGGTGCCGGTCGGCGGCGACGCGTCCCAGCAGGACAAGCTGCTCGCCTTCATCGGGCGCGACCCGCGGTGGCGGCCCTGACGATCGCGACGCCGTCGCCGGCTGTCGTCCTCCACGATGGCGCGGGGTGTTGAAGGGTGCGAACGGCTCGATGCGGCACTCCCAAAGGGCTGGGGCCATCGAAGCTCGGGGCCGCGCCCCGCCGACATCGGCCAGACCGGCGAGGAGTCCTGGCACGTCCTGGCCGACCCGGGGTCCCGCCGGCTCGCCGGCATGCCGAGTTGGCGGTGTGCCGAGAGCGGGACAGCGGTTCAAGCGGTTGAACGCGTGAACGCCCCTCGCCTGCCGCTGGATCGGGTCGAACGGCGATAGGCGTCACAATCCTTCCCTCTGTTCGTCGTTGGTGCAGGAGGTCAGGCCGGCGGCGGTCAGAGTCAGGTGCTGGGCCAGCACTTCGGTGCCGGTGTCGGCGTCGCGGGCCAGGGCCGCCTCCTCCAGCCGGCGGTGTTCGGCGGCGCCGTCGCGGTCGGGTCTGCGGTGGGCCGACCAGCGGCGGGCCAGTTCGCCGGCCGTCCACAGCCTGTCGGAGGTGTCCAGCAGCACCGGGTTGCCGCATCCCTCCAGCAGCGTCCGGTGGAAGACGCGGTGGGCCTCGGACCACGCAATGCTGTAGTACTCCCCCTCGTCCGGCACGTACGCCGGGGTGCGGACCAGCCGGTGGTGGGCCGCGCGCACCCGTGCTTCCCAGTCGACGTCGCCGCGCTCGATCGCCATGCGCAGCATGACCGGTTCGATGGTGCGGCGTGCCTCGGCGATCTCCTGCCAGCGTCGATCGGAGAAGTCGGGGACCGCGAAGCCGCGGTTGGGCAGCCGCACCGCGATGCCCTCACCGACCAGCCGCACCAGGGCCTCGCGGACGACCGCCAGGCTGACCTGGTGCTGCTGGGCCAGCTCCTGCGGCTTGAGCGCTTCGCTCGGGGCGTACTCGCCCCTCATGATCGCTTCCCGGAGCCGGGCGTGAACACGTTCGGAGAGCATCTGCTTCGTCGATGTGCCGGCCGTCTGCGTCATGCCCACAGCATAGACGATTCCATAAATAATCGATTATCTGTGTTATAGTCGATTGTGTCCCGCCATCTCCGTGAAGGAACAATGCGATGAGCGCCAATGACCCCTTTGCCCGTCTTCCCGAGGTGCCCTCCTTTATCGTCACCAGCACCACGCTGACCGACGGCGCCCCCTGGCCAGCTGAGCAGATGTCCGGCGCCTTCGGCATTCCGGGCGGCAAGGACGTCTCCCCGCACCTGTCCTGGAGCGGCGCCCCTGAGGAGACGAAGAGCTATGCCGTGACCGTGTACGACCCGGACGCGCCGACCGGCTCCGGGTTCTGGCACTGGGCCGTGGCCGACATCCCCGCCACCGTCACCGAGCTGCCTGAGGGTGCGGGCGACGAGACCGGCTCGGGCCTTCCCGAGGGCGCCTACCAGCTGCCCAACGACGCCCGCATGGCGCGCTTCATCGGCGCGGCCCCGCCGGCAGGGCACGGCCCGCACCGCTACTTCATCGTGGTGCACGCCCTCGACGTCGAGACCATCGGCGTCCCGGCCGAGGCCACCCCTGCCTACCTCGGCTTCACCATCGCCGGCCACATCCTCGGCCGCGCGGTCCTGACCGCCACCGCCGAGATCCCCGCCTGACCACCGAATCCGGCCACCCTGGGAAAGTCCTGAGTGAGCGCTTCAGCCCTGGCCCGTGCTGCGTGAACAGCTCGGCAAACCGGTCGGCCATTGGCATGAGCCGGGGCTGCGGTTCCTTCTGTCGCTTTCTGTGACTGCAGCGCTTGTCAACCACCGTCCCATCACCCGCCACCCCCTGATCGACCAGGCCGGCGAGGCGATGGTGATCGCGACGGAGAGTAGCGAACGGATTTTGCTACAAGTTCCGAAATTGTTCCGTGACGAGTCCGCCGTGCAGCCGAAACACGCCGTACATACTGTCCGTAACAGCTGCATAGGCGCCATCGGATCCGTCTGATCAAAAACGCTACTTTCGCCGAAAATCGCCTCACCATGGTCAGCGCCTTCATGTGACAGGAGCCCCCCAGTGTCCAACCTCTCCCGACGCGGTGCCCTACGGCTGACCGCCGGCATAGCTCTCACCTGCACCCTTACCCTGGCGGGCTGCGGACGCAGCAATGACACCGCCGCGTCCACAGGCACTGCCAAGCCCATCGACGCGTCCGCTGCCACCGGCACCGTCAATGTCTGGGCCGCCCAGGGCGATGCCGACGTGCTCGAGAAGGTCATCGAGCCCTTCAAGGCCGCCAACCGCGACCTCACCGTGAAGCTCACGCTGATCCCGAACGCCGAGTACTACACCAAGCTCCAGTCGGCGATCGCGGCGGGAAACGGACCCGATGTCGCCCAGTTCTTCCCCGAGTCGCAGGCGCAGTTCCTCAGTCCGTCGATCCTCCAGCCGGTTCCGGACGACCTCATCGACCCCAACGCCTTCTTCAAGAGCCTCTGGGACGCGGGCGTGGTGAAGGGCGTCGCCTACACGGTGCCCTGGTACGCCTACACCTATGCGCTCGTCTACCGCTCCGACCTGGCGAAGAAGGCGGGCGTCAAGGCGCCGGCCACGTGGGAGGAGCTGGTGCCGTTCCTCAAGGCGCTCCAGGGCGCCGGTGCCGGGCACGGCCTCGGGGCCGACATCGGCTGGGACATCTTCAACGGCCAGGATGTCGCGATGTACGCCTGGCAGGCGGGCGGCTCACTGCTCTCCTCCGACGGCAAGTGGACGCTCGACACGCCGGCGATGGTCGAAGCGCTGAAGTTCAACGCGTCGTTCTTCACGTCGGGCGTCGCCGACACCAGCGGGCCCGGGTTCCTCGACTCGCAGCCGTACTTCGTCGCCGGCAAGACCGCCTCCATGATCACAGGCCCGTGGGTGATCGGTCAGCTCGACACCGCCGCGAAGAAGACCGGCTGGACGGCGTCACATGTCGCGACCGCACCGCTGCCGGCCGGGCCGTCGGGCAGCGTCTCCTTCTCCGCGGGCGGCAGCTGGGGCGTACTGGCCACCAGCGGGAACGCGGCCGCGTCGTGGAAGCTCATCCGGCACATCTCGCAGCCGAGCACCCAGGTCGCGCAGTACAAGGCGTACAGCTCGCTGCCAGCCGTCGTGTCCGCCTGGGACGACCCGGCCATCAAGGACCAGCCGCTCCTTGACGCCTTCTTGACCCAGCTGAAGAACACCCGGTCGTTCCCGCAGGCGAGCACCTGGCAGCAGGTCGCGACCCGGCTGGGCAAGGAGATGGAAACGGTGGCCAAGGGCAAGCAGAGCGCCGAGAAGGCCGCCGCGAGCATCCAGGCGTACGCCGAGAGCCTCGGCACGGGCACGAGGTGATCATCGGATGACCCCCACCGCCGTCCCGGGGGCGGCGCGCACGGCGCGCCGATCCCGGGGCTCCCGCCGAACGGCCGTCGCCTGGCTGTTCCTCGCACCGTTCACTGTCGTCTTCCTGCTCTACACGGCGATCCCCACGGTCGCCGCGCTCGGGTTCAGCCTCACCGACCTGCGGGGCACGGATCTGCGCAATCCGTTCGCCGTCGACTTCACCGGCCTGGAGAACTATTTCCGCCTGTTCCAGGACGAAAGCTTCCTGCGGGACATCCTCACCACCGCCCTCTTCGTCGGGGTCGGTGTGCCGCTGACCATGGGGGTCGGATTCGCGCTGGCCTTCGCGCTCAACATAGGCATCCGCCGCCTGCGCCGTACCTTCCGCATCGTCTTCTTCGCCCCGGTCGTCACGAACATCGTGGCGGTCGCACTGATCTGGCAGTACGCCTTCAACGCCAACGGCACCGTCAACAAGGTGCTCGGCGCCGTCGGCTTCGCCGGACCGAACTGGCTGGACGACCCGAACCTGGCCATGCCCGTGGTCATCCTGCTCGGCGTCTGGCGCAACTTCGGCACCGCGATGGTGCTGTTCCTCGCCGGTCTGCAAGCGGTTCCGCAGGACGTGTACGAGGCCGCCTCCATCGACGGGGCCGGCCGGTGGCGGCAGCTGAGGCACATCACCCTGCCGCTGCTGCTGCCCACCACGCTCATGGTGTCGGTACTGCTGACCGTTTTCTACCTCCAGGTGTTCGACGAGCCGTACCTGCTGACGAACGGCGGCCCGCTGGGTTCCACGGAATCGGTGGCGCTGTACACCTACCACCAGTTCGGCTCCGGCGAGTTCGGGATGTCCTCGGCCGCGTCCTTCGTGATGCTCGTGCTCGTGCTGCTGGTCAGCATCGTTCAGTTCCGGCTGCTGAGGCCCCGCGCATGAGCACCGTCGCCACGGTGCGGGACACCGAAATGATCATCGACCGGGTCGCCGTGCGCCGCCGGTCCGTCACCTCGCCCCTGCTGTACGGCGCGCTGGTGCTGTGCGCGCTGCTCACCATGCTTCCCTTCGTCTGGGTGATCAGCGGCTCGCTGCGCAGCCTCGACGAGATCCGCTCCGATCCCGGCGCCTGGCTTCCGCGCGACGTCACGCTCGACAATTTCACCCGGCTGTTCGCCACCGAGGGCTTCGGCGGGTTCATGGCCAACAGCATCGTGGTCGCGATCATGGTGGTGGCCGGCAACATCGTGGCGGCGTCAGCCGCCGGCTACGCGCTCGCCAAGCTCGACTTCGCGGGCAAGCGGCTCGCGTTCGGCGCCGTCATGGCGGCGCTGATGGTGCCGTTCACCGCGGTGTTCGTCACGCAGTTCGTGATCACGGTCGACCTGGGTCTGGCGGACACCCTCGCCGGCATCGCCCTGCCGAGCGTGGCGATGCCGCTGTCGGTCTTCATCATGCGGCAGTACGCGATGTCGATCCCCGGCGACCTGCTCGAAGCGGCCCGCATCGACGGCGCCGGCGAGTTCCGGATCTTCTTTCGGATCTTCCTGCCGTTGGCCGGCCCCGCTGTGGCCACGATCACGATCATGTCGTTTCTCACCTCGTGGAACAACTTCATCTGGCCGCTCATCGTCGCTCAGAGCATGTCCAGTTACACGCTCCCGGTGGGACTGGCCGCCACCAGCCAGGCCGCGTCGCACGTCACCGACTACGGGCTGCAGCTCGCGGGTGCGATCGTCGTGATGCTGCCCGTGCTGGTGCTCTTCCTGTTCCTGCAGCGTTACTTCGTTCAGGGCATCGCCGGAACGGGAATGCGGTGACCGGTGTTGGATGATCGGATGGACTCCCTCGACGCGCCCGGCGAGCCGGTCACCGTACATGCTCCCGCAGGCACGATCATCGGCCGTCGCAGCGGCCGGGTGCGGCGCTTCCTCGGCATCCCCTACGCCGAAGCCCCCGTCGGTGCCCGGCGGTTCGCCCCGCCGGTCCCCCGTGGCCGGTTCCCCGAGCCGTTCGACGCGTCCCGGCACGGTGCCACCGCGCAGCGGGTGCCGCTGTACGCCACGACGACCATCCCGGAGCCGTCGATACCGGGCGACGACGTGCTGACCGTCGGCATCGTCGCCCCGGCCGCGGACGACGACCGCAGGCCCTTCCCCGTCCTGGTGTGGATCCACGGCGGCGGTTTCCTGGCCGGAAGCCCGGCCAGCCCGTGGTACGACGGCCGCGCCTTCACCCGTGACGGCGTCGTCTGCGTCACCGTTGGCTACCGGCTGGGTGTCGACGGATTCGCCCCGCTGGACGACGTCCTCCCCAACCTCGGGCTACGCGACCTGCTGCTCGCCCTGGACTGGGTGCAGGAGAACATCGCCGCTTTCGGCGGCGACCCTGACCGGGTCACCATCGCCGGCCAGTCGGCCGGTGGCGCGGCGGTGCTCGCGCTGCTCTCCTCACCCTCGGGCAGCGGCCGCTTCCACCGCGCGGTCAGCCTGTCCGGCGCCGTCTTCAACGTAGGCACGGGCGCCGCACGCGAGCTCCTCGAACGGCTCGGGCACAGGCTCGGCGTGCCGCCGACGCGCACAGGATTCGGCAGCCGCACCGTGGAGCAGATCCAGCAGGCTGTCCTCGACCTGCGGAGCGAGCGGAGCGACGACGCGCCGGTGCTCGTACCGTGCGCCGGCGACGACATCCTGCCGGTGCTCATAGCCGACGGACTCACCGTCCATGGGCACGACGTCCCTGTGCTGCTCGGCGCGACGGGCGACGAGTTCGACAGCGGGGCCGGGCCGGAGGCCACAGCCGCCGCCCGCGCGGCGGGCACCCGCGTGACGGACACCCTGTTCCGCTCCGCCTGCGCGCGCACGGCGGCCGCCCGCCGCCAAGCCCTCGCCGGCACCTGGCTGTACTCCTTCGAATGGCCCTCCCCCGTGCTCGGCGGCGCCGCGCACTGTGTCGACCTCCCGTTCTTCTTCGACGTGCTCGACGCACCCGGCGTCGCCCGGGCGCTCGGACCGAACCCGCCCGCCGAACTGGCCACGCTGATGCATGCCGATCTGACCGGGTTCGTACGCGGCCAGGAGCCGGCCTGGGCACGGGCGACCGGCGTGCTCGGCGATCCGGCGCGCGAATACGGCCGGCCCGGCGCAGCGCTCGCGTCCGACACCACGGGCGTGTTCGACCCTGTGGCACGGGCGATGTTCCCGGCGGCGGAGACGTGCTGATGCCCGGGATGAACCAGAGCGCCGTCCGGCGCGTCAACACCTCGGTCACCCTCCGGGCACTCGCCGTGTCCTCCGGGCCGATGACGCTGGCCGCGCTCGCCGAGCAGACCGGCCTGTCCCGCCGCACCCTCGAGCTCATCATGGACTCGCTCGTGGAGGCGGGCTGGGTGACCGAGCTGGACCGCGTGCCGACCAGCGGCAACGCCGGGCGTCCCGCCCGCCGCTACGAACTACGGGCCGAACACGCGCTGCTGGCAGCCGTGTGTATCACGACCTCGGACGTGTCCGCGGTCATCGCCGACGTGCGCGGCCGCATCGTCGGCCGGGCGCACCGGCTGCTGCGCGCCTACCAGGATCCGCACGTCACGCTCGACGACGCCGCGGCGCTGGTGCTGGAGGCGCTCGACGATGCCGGCGGGTCGACGGACCGGCTGCGCGCCGGCGCGGTCGCCAGCGGTGGCGCGATCGACGACCACGGGATCGTACGGCGCCTGGTGCACACGACGCGTTGGGAAGGCGTGCACCTGCCCGGAGAACTCAGGCGAAGGATCCAGGTGCCCTGGTTCGCCGACAACGACACCAACCTCGGTGCGCTCGCGGAGCGCTGGCGGGGCGTGGCCGGAGACCACGACAACGTCGTATGGGCGATCCTCGGGAACCGTACGGGCCTCGGCATCCTCATCCGCGGAGCCGTGCACCGCGGTCTGGACGGCGCCGCGGGTGAGATCATCGAAGCACGGTCGATACCGACAGCCTCGGTTGAGCACCGCCCAGCGGCCATGCTGACCTCACCGGAACCGGCCGAACGCAGGGTCGCGCTCGACCGCTTCGCCGCCGCTCGGGCCGGCGATACGACCGCGCTCGCGGAGGTCGACGAACTCGTGGAGAACATCGCCTCGATCCTCACCACGTTGTCGTGGACCATCGCGCCGTCGCTCATCGTGCTCGGCGGCGGCCTGGAAGACGCGGCCGATGTGCTGCTGCCCCGGGTGCGCGCGGCGTTGCGCGAGGCTCGGACCCCCGCGGTCGAGTTGCGCGCCACCGTCCTGGGCCGCGACGCCCCGCTCATCGGCGCCGTCAAGCTGGCCCTCGACCGCATGGACACCGAACTGTTCGGCCCACTCACCCCACGCGCGTGAACGGGCACGGACTGCCCGCGCCTTCCCATCACCCGTGGCACAAGACAGGGAGTCTCACCGTGACCGACACCTCCCGCACCGATGTCCTCATCGTGGGCAGCGGCATCATGGGATCTGTCGTGGCCCGACTACTACGAGAGGCCGATCCGGCGTTGAAGATCACGATGGTCGACGGCGGCACCGCGATCGGCGAGGCCCCCGGCCTGCACCTGCACGACCTCGACGACCCGGTCCTCTGGTCGCGCTACAACGAACAGGTCGCCACCGGCATCCAGGGCATGTACACAGGCGCCGACGTGGTGCGCGAGGTCGCCGGCAGCCTCACCGACCTGACGCCCGGCATGTTCCACGCGCTCGCCTTCGGCCAGGACGCCGAGGCGATGCCGGCGACCGCGCTCGCGTGGAACGCGGGCGGCATGGGCGTGCACTGGACCGCCGCGACGCCGTGGCCCGCCGGAGAGGAGGTGTTCGACTTCGGCGACCCGGACAGCTGGGCGGCGGACCTGGACACCGCCCGCCGGTTGCTCGCGGTCACGCCGTCCGCGATCGGCCCGACCGAGGTCGGTCGGATCGTGCTCGACGTCCTGCGCCGGCGCTTCGACGCCGTCGGGCCGGGCGACCGGCGACCACAGCCGATGCCCATGGCCGTCACCGCGACGGCATCGGGTCCCATGCCGCGCACCGCGCCGGGGACGATCTTCCCCGCGATCGCGACAGGCGGGGACCCCGGGTTCACCCTGACGACCGGCACACTTGCCACGACGCTCCTCCTCTCCGATGGCCGGGTCGCCGGGGCCCGGCTGCGCCGCATCGCCGACGGAGTCGAGGGGGAGCTCCTGGCGGACGCCGTCGTGGTGTGCGCCGATGCGCTGCGCACCCCACAGCTGCTGTTCGCCTCGGGCATCCGGCCCGCGGCACTGGGCCGCTATCTCAACGAGCACGCGTTCGTCACCGCCCGGGTGCTTCTCGACCTCGACCGGTTCGGCATCGGCCTCGACGCCCTGCCTCTGCCGCGCCCCGGCGAGTTCAGCACGGACTCGCTCTGGCTGCCCCAGAACGGAGCGGCACAGCCGTTCCATGGGCAGATCATGGACCGCACATACGTGGACGAGAACGGCCACCCCCTCGCGCACTCCGTGGGCTTGTCGCTGTACGTCCCCGTCGAGTCACGCCCGGAGAACCGGCTCGTGTTCTCGGAAACCCAGACCGACCTCGCCGGAATGCCGCGGATCACCGTCGAGTTCGGCTACTCCGACGGCGACCGCACGCTGATCGGCCGGGCGCTCGACGACGTCCGGTCGATCGCCGAGGAGTTCGGCTCCTTCGACCCGGCGACCGAGCGTGCGCTGCTGCCGCCCGGCTCGTCGCTGCACCAGACCGGCACCGTCCGGGCCGGCCTGGCCGACGACGGCACCAGCGTGTGCGGCCCGGACGGCCGGGTGTGGGGCTTCGACAACCTGTACCTCGCCGGCAACGGCGTGATTCCCACCGCGATGGCCGCCAATGTCACCTTGACCGGCGCGGTGACCGCCGTACGGGCCGCCCGCGCCGTCGCCGAACGACACGCGGCACCCGCCGCACACCGAGAGGAAGCACGACTGTGATCGACATCCCCACGGAATACCGCGTGGCGCTGCCCGCGTGGATCGGCGACGAACTGGCTGCCGTGCCGGCCTTCATCCCTGACCGCGCCGACCGGATGCGCCTCGTACACCGCCTCGCCGACCGTAACTGGCGCGAGGGCAACGGCGGCCCGTTCGCCGCACTCGTCGCCGAGCAGGACTCCGGCCGGATCGTCTCGGTCGGCGTGAACGTCGTGCTCGCCTCCGGAGTCTCCAGCGCACACGCCGAGGTCGTCGCGCTCGGACTCGCCCAGACGGCGGTCGGCGGCTGGGACCTCGGCGGCGACGGGTTGCCCGCACACGAGCTGGTCGTGAACTGGCGTCCGTGCATTCAGTGTTACGGCGCGGCCATGTGGTCCGGGATACGCGCACTCGTGGTCGCCGGCGAGGGTCCGGAACTGGAGGAGATCACCACGTTCGACGAGGGCCCGCTCGGCGCGGACTGGGCCGAGCAGTTCGAAGCACGCGGCATCAAGGTCACCCGGGACGTCCTGCGAGAGGAGGCGCTCGCCGTGTTCCGCGACTACCGCCAGGCCGTCGACGCCGGCGGCGTCACCGTCTACAACGCTCGCGGAGGTGCCGAATGACGCCGCACGACACCACCGAACCCTGCTTCGCCACCGACATCATCACCTTCTATCACCCGAAATTCTGGGGACTCGACTCCGCCGACGCCTTCCGCGACTGGGCCGTCAAGAACCCTGACCGTTTCTGGGAGCGGGTGCTGGACGCGCTGGCCGAGGCCGGTGTCAGCGGCATCGAGCTGACCTTCGCGCCCGGCGACATCGACTCGGCCCTGCGGGCCTTCGGCGACGCGCCGTCGTTCCGCCGCGAACTCCAGGCCCGGGGCCTGTCCGTCGTGAGCGCCTTCATGGCCGCCAGCGCATCACCCGACTGGCGGCGCGGCGAGAACCTGCCCGCGATCGTCGCCGAGGCCGAGCGCCACGCCGCCTTCCTCGCCGACGTGGGCGCGGACCTCCTCGTCGCCGGACTGCCCATGCGGACGACGTTCGGGACCCGCCCGCCCTTCTTCGTCGACGCCGCGTACATGACCCGGATGGCCGACATCGCCCACGTGGTCGGCGAGGCCGTCGCTCAGCAGGGCGTGAAGCTCGCCTTCCATACGGAGTCCAACAGCACCCTCTGGTACGAGAGGGACATCGACCTGTTCATGATGATGACCGATCCCCGCTACGTGTGGCTGTGCCCCGATTCCTGCCACATCGCGCTCGGGGGAGGCGACCCCGTCGCCGTCGCGCGCCGCCACACCCAGCGCATCGCACTGGCGCACTGGAAGGACGCGGTCAAGCCCATCGACGTCGAACTCACCATCGACGAAACGGTCTTCGCTCAGCAGCAGCCCTACATGACCGAACTGGGCACGGGCATCGTCGACTGGCGAGCGTGGGCCCAGGCGATGTCCCGCACGCCCGGCGCCGGCATCGTACTCATCGAGCTGGACGAGGCGGCCGATCCCATCGCCGCGCTCCGGGCGGGGACGGCCGTCGTACGGGAGGCCCGGGCATGATACGAGCGCTTGAGCACTTCGCCGTTCCGGCCGTCGACATATCCCCCTACGTGCAGGCAGGGCCCGAAGCGGAGCGCCGCAGGGTCGCACAGGAGATCGACGATGCCTGCTCCAGTGTGGGCTTCATCCAGATCCTGGGCCACGCGATCCCGGACTCGGCGATCGCCGGCCTGGCCTCGGCGATGAACGCCTTCTTCGGCCTGCCCCTCGAGACGAAGAAGACCTACCGCGTCACGGGCGCCAACCGCGGCTACAGCCCGCCCAAGAGCGAATCCCTGAGCTTGAGCCTCGGCGTCGAGTCGGCCAGCCGCATGAACGACTTCTTCGAGGCCTTCAACATCGGCGTGGAGGCCCGCTCCTTCGCCTCGCTGGAGTTGTCCGAGGAGGACTACGGGATCAACGTGTGGCCCGAGATCGGCCGTTTCACCGACGCCGTCCAGGCCTACTTCGACCACGCCGGCCGGGTCGCACGCACGCTCACCCGGATCTTCGCCGACGCCCTCCACCTGGATCCCGAGTTCTTCGCCCGGCTCACCGACCACTCCATCGACGTGCTGCGCATGAACAACTACGCCCTGCCGCAAGGAACGATCACCCTTGACGGCGACCTCGTCGGGATGGGGGAGCACACCGACTTCGGGATCGTCACCGTCCTGTGGGCCGACCAGGTCGCCGGCCTCCAGGTCCTCGGCCGGGACGAACGCTGGCACGATGTCGCGCCGGCCGACGGCGCCCTGCTGGTCAACCTCGGCGACCTCACGGCCCGCCTCACCAACGACCGATGGATGTCGACCCTGCATCGCGTCAAGCCCCCCATCGTGGACGGCACGATCAAACGCCGCCGCTCTGCCGCCTTCTTCCACGACGGCAACCCGGAAGCCGTTATCGAGACGCTGGCCAGTCACTATGACGCCTCCGGGCTGGCCTACGAACCGATCACGGTCCGGGACCACATCAAGGCCAAGCTGGCCGGGTCACGGCAGGGCAAGAAGAACCTCGCCGCCGTACGCGAAGCCGCACGCGTCCTGGCCGCCGTCGAGACTGACCTATGAATCGTTGCCGCCGCGTCGTTCGCGATGCTGGAGCAGGTCACCGAGGAGCACTTCGACGAGACCTTCGGCGTCAACGTCCGGGGCACGTTGTTCCCGGTGCAGAAGGCGCTGCCGCTGCTCAACGACGGCGCATCGGTGATCAGCGGGTCAGACACCGCCCCGAGCGGCCACGGATGGCGACAAGGCCACAGGGGCCGTCTGACCCGCGAGGGATCGGTGCCGACAGGCGGCTAGCCCCGTGACGGGATCGGGGACAGGGTGATTCGCTCACGTGGCTCAAGGGCCGGGTCGCGCAGGTCGTCCAGCATGGAGTGGGCGATGCGGGCGCGGCGCAGGCAGTCCGGGTCGAGGTCGGCGACGAGCAGTTGCCGGCCGTCGGGCCCCGCCTCGGTGACCAGGCGGCCCGTGGGGTCCCAGACGGCGCTGCTGCCGCACGTGGCCCAGCCGCCCGTGGAGCCGACGTGGTTGGACAGCACCGTGTACATGGTGTTGTCGAAGGCCCGTGACGGGAACCACATCCGGGACTCGTAGTAGCCGTTGCCGACGCTGAACAGGGCACCCACCACGTAGGCAGCCGTCGAGCGCCGCCGCGCGGGCGTGCTCGGGGAAGCCGGAGTCGTAGCAGACGCCAAGGCCCAGCCGCCAGCCGCCGACGTCGAGCGAGAGCCCGTGGCGCCCAGGACGGTAGACGTCCCGCTCGGCGCGGAAGAGCATCTGCTTGTCGTAGCGGGTGACCCACGTGCCGTCCGAGTCGATGACGAGGGCGGACACGGTCAGCGCACCGGCGTCGTGCACCGCGGTGCCGACGATGGCCACGGTTCCGGTGTCACGGCATGCCGTGAGCAGGGGGTCGAGCCGTTCGTCTCCGCCTGCCTGCACGGCGCAGCGTTCCGGGTCGGCGCGGATGAGGTCCGGCTCGTAGCCGGTGAGGAACTTCTCCGGGAAGACGACCACCTGGGCGCCCGAGTGCTCTGCGGCCTCGCGGACCATGGCCGCGGCGGTAGCGGTGTTGGCCACGATGTCACCCGGCTCTGGGCACGCCTGAGCTGCGGCGATGCGCAGGGGACGGGAGGGCGGCGGCACGGAAGCGGTCACGGCGCGACCCTATCAACAGCACGCGCGCCCGCCGGCGCAGCCGCTCCACGTCGTTGCGGATGGTGCGCGTGGTCACCTGCATCCTTCGGCTCTTGGTCTCCGATTGCGGAACGAAATGTTCCTCATTGGTCCGTAGCGTGGGATGCGTAACCCCACCCAACGGAGGATCCGATGACCATCCAGCCGTTCCGCATCGCCATCCCGCAGTCCGACGTCGACGACCTGGCCGACCGGCTGTCCAGGACGCGCTGGCCCGACGAGCTGCCCGGCGCTGGGTGGAGCCGGGGCGTGCCGCTGGAGTTCCTGAAGGAGCTGGCCGCGTACTGGGCCGACGGCTACGACTGGCGGGACGCCGAAGCCCGGCTCAACGATTTTCCGCAGTACGTCACCGAGATCGACGGGCAGCCGATCCACTTCCTGCACGTCCGCTGCGACAACCCGGGCGCCCTCCCCTTGGTGCTCACCCACGGCTACCCGAGCTTGTTCGCCGAGTTCACCAGCCTGATCGAGCACCTGAGGCAGGACTTCCACCTGGTCGTGCCGTCGCTGCCCGGCTTCGGCTTCTCCACCCCCGTCCGCGAGGCGGGCTGGGCGATGGGCCGCACCGCGCGGGCCTGGGCCGAGCTGATGAGCCGCCTCGGCTACGACCGCTACGGCGTCCACGGCGGCGACATCGGCGCCGGCGTCTCCGGCGCGGTGGCCGGCCTCGACGGCGAGCACGTCGCCGGCGTGCACGTGGTGACCGACGCCCTCACCGCGGCCAACACGGCCTCCTTCCTGCCCGGCATGGCCGACGGGCTGGACCCGGAGGACGAGGTGGACCGGCTGATCCTGGACCGGATCGCGAAGTTCCGCAGCGAGGGCAGCGGATACCTGGCGATCCAGAACAGCCGGCCCCAGACCATCGGCTACCTGCTCAACGACTCACCGGCCGGGCAGCTCGGCTGGATCGCGGAGAAGTTCGAGGAGTGGACCGACCTGCCCTACGACCGGGAGCAGCTGCTCACCATCGTGAGCCTCTACTGGTTCACCGGCTCCGGCATCTCGGCCGCCCGCTTCCTCTACGAGCAGGCCCACTCCACCGACTGGGGGGCGCCGGCGGCGGTGCCGCAGGGGGTCTCGGTCTTCGGCGCCGACGCCACGGTCCGCAGGCTGCTCAACCCGTCCGCCGACACGTACTGGGCGGAGCACGAGCGGGGCGGCCACTTCCCGGCCATGGAGGCGCCGGAGGCGGTGGCCTCGGACCTGCGGGCCTTCTTCGGCCGGCTGAAGTAGCGCCGCAGGTCGTCGCGCCCGGACGGCCGCCGGCACGGTCAGGTCGCGGAATCAGCGACGAGCCGGGCGCGTTGATCGGGGCATGTCATTGACTGGTGATTACGAGCCAAGCGCGTGGGGATGGGTCCGCGAGCACGTCGAGCAGATCATGCGCACCGGCACCACCGACGGCGTCACGATCCGTGACCTGCCCACCGTGCTGATGACCTACCGGGGCGCCAAGACCGGCAAGGTCCGCAAGACGTTGGTGATGCGTGTCGAGCACGAGGGACGCTACGCGGCTGTCGCGTCCAAGGGTGGCGCGCCGGCCAACCCGCAGTGGTACGCCAGCCTGGTCGCCGAGCCGGTCGTCGAGCTTCAGGACGGCGCGGTGACCCGGGAGTACCGGGCGCGCGAGGTGTTCGAGGACGAGAAGGCCCTGTGGTGGCGCCGGGCGGTGGCCGCATACCCGGACTATGCCGACTACCAGCGCAAGACCGACCGCCAGATCCCGGTCTTCGTGCTCGAACCGGTCAACGAGGGCACACCGGACTTGTTGCCCTTCGGGTAGGCCACCCACAGCACGCCCGGCGCGGTCAGCTGGTAGCGGTGCCGGTCGAGCAGGCTGCGGGCCGCGGCGGCGTCGGTGGACCCTCAGGACTCCAGGAAGTGCAGCACGGCCAGCACCCGCCGGCTGTATCCGTTGGTGTGCGACAGGCCCAGCTTGTCGAACAGCGAGTTGACGTGCTTTTCCACGGCGCTCTGCGACACGTGCAACGCCTGGGCGATCGAGGCGTTGGTCAGCCCCTGTGCCATCCGCTCCAGCACCTCACGCTCACGGGCGGTCAGCCGCGCCAGCGGATCCACCTGCGTGGTGCGGGCCAGCAGCTGCCGCACCACCTCCGGGTCGAACGCCGCTCCCCCCGCGCCCACCCGCTCCAGCGCGTCCAGGAAGTCGCCCACCTGCGCCACCCGGTCCTTGAGCAGGTAGCCCACGCCCTCGACGTCGGCGCTCATCAGCTCGGTGGCGTAGCGCTTCTCCACATACTGCGACAACACCAGCACCTTGACCGCAGGCCAGCGGCGCCTGATCTCCAGCGCCGCCCGCAGGCCCTCGTCTGTGTGGGTCGGCGGCATGCGCACGTCCACCACCACGACGTCCGGCTCGTCCGCCGCCACCGCCGCCACCAGGGTCTCGGCGTCGCTCACCGCGGCCGGCACCTCGTGGCCCTCCTCCAGCAGCAGCCGCACCAGGCCCTCGCGCAGCAACGTGGAGTCCTCGGCCAGGATCACCCGCACGGCAGCACCGCCGTGATCGTCGTCGGCCCGCCCGCCGGGCTGTCCACCTCGAAGGAGCCGTCCAGCGCGGCCACCCGCCTGGCCAGCCCGGACAGCCCGCCGCCCGCGGGGCTCGCGCCGCCCGCCCCGTCGTCACGCACCCGTACGATCACCGCCGGATCCTCCTCGCACACCTCGACCGTGATGAGCCCGGCGCCGGCGTGTTTGGCGGCGTTCGTCACGGCCTCGCACACCACGAAGTACGCCGCCGTCTCCACCGCCATCGGCGGCCGCCGGCGCAGGTCGCACGCTACCGTGACCGGCACGCTGGAGCGTTCGGCCACCCCCGCCAGCGCCTCTCCCAGCCCGAGCGAGTCCAGCCCGCTCGGGTAGACCCGCCAGGCCACCTCGCGCAGCTCGGCCAGTGCCTGCTGAGCCTCCTGGTGCGCCTGATCCAGCAGCTCCGGCCGCCCTCGGCGAGCGCGCCCGACGAGCATCGACAGCGCCACCAGACGCTGCTGCAGCCCGTCGTGCAGGTCCCGCTCGATGCGCCGCCGCTCGGAGTCGACCGCCGCCACGATGCCCGCCCGGCTCTCGGCCAGCTCGGCGATCCTGCGCTCCAGCACCTCGGTACGGTCCGGGCCCAGCATCCGCATCGCCAGCCGCCGCTCCAGCACATGCACCCCCGCCACGCCCGACAGGGCGACGAACAGCAGCACGCTCCCGAAGGTGCCGGTGTAGAGGGCGAGGGGTAGCGAGCGCGCCATCCCGTCGAACTCCTCACCCCACAGCCACGCCCAGGCCAGCTGGCCGCCCTGCCATGCGCCGAAGACAAGCATGATGATCACCATCCCGCCCAGCAGGCCCACGGGCGCCCGCGCGGCCAGATATCGCAGCGGCCGCCCGTCGTTCCCGGTGAGCGCGTCGAGGGCGGCGGCGTCCACGCGCAGGCGGCGCGCCTCCAGCCGGGCCAGCCGCCGCGCCGCCGCACCGGCGTGGGGATGGCCCGCGAACGGCAGCGCCGGCAGCGCGAACGCCAGGCCGCCCAGCGCGGTGACAGCGCCCAGCGTCACCGCGACCAACTGCCGCAGGCCCTCAACGACGAGACGCATGCCGACCCTTACGGCGCTCGGCCAGCCGCACGCCCACGAACACCAGCACCGCCGCCACCACCATGGCGATCACGATGTTGGTGCCGACCCCGACGTAGGCCTCGACCAGCGACCAGTTCTCACCCAGGACATAGCCGGCCAGCACGAAGATGGTGTTCCAGATCAGGCTGCCGACGGTCGTCAGCAGCGTGAACGTGGGCAGCGGCATCCGCTCCACCCCCGCCGGGACCGAGATGAGGCTGCGGAAGATGGGGATCATCCTGCCGAAGAACACCGTCTTGCGACCGTGCCGGGCGAACCAGGCCTCGGTCTTCTCGATGTCGGACACCTTCACCAGCGGCAACCGGGCGGCGATGGCCAGCACGCGCTCACGGCCCAGCAGCGCTCCCACCCAGTACAGCGCCAGCGCGCCGACCACCGAGCCCAGCGTCGTCCACACCAGCACATCCAGCAGGCCCATCTCGCCCCTGCTGGCGGTGAAGCCCGACAACGGCAGGATCACCTCGCTCGGCAGGGGCGGGAACAGGTTCTCTAACGCGATCGCGAGGCCCGCCCCCGGGGCCCCGAGAGTCTCCATCAGTCCAACGAGCCAATCAGTCATGGGCTCAAGGCTATGGAAGATCAGATATGCCCGGAATGAGGCGAGCGCCCCATCAGCACTGTGGTAAACCACACCTCTCTCGTACCGTACACTGTACGGTTATGCTGGATCTGTACCGTCACGCAGCAGTTTTCGAACCCGGCGACCCGCCCAGGTCCGGCCACGTGAGCTTCCTCGACCCCGCGGGGGGCGAGGCCGTGACCGTGGCCGAGCAGCACGACGGCAGCGTACGCGCCCGCCGGGTCGCCGCCACCCGCGTGCCCGTCGCGGCCGCGGTGGCGGCGCTGGCCAGGGCGCGCACGGACGAGCAGGCCCATCCCGCCGCCCGCTTCTGGGGTGCGGCCGCGCTGGTCGCCCTCCAGCTCGTCACCCGCGGCCGCATCCTGCCCGGCGTGACGGCAGGCGACCACGACTCCTGGCGGGCCGGCCCTTTGGACGCGGCCGACGTGCAGCGCATCCGCGACCTGGCCGCCGCCATGCCCGCCACCGCCCGCGCCATCCCCCTGCCCGCACCATCCGACGCCGCAGCACCCGACGCCGCAGCACCGGATGCCACGGAGCTCTGGCTGCCCGATGCGGAAAACCTCCTGCGGGCCTTCCTCGATGCCGTCGCCGACGCCATACCCCGCTCGCCCGGCGCTGTACGCGCCACCGGCACCACCGCCTTCGCCGCCGTCAAACCCGTCAAAGTGCCTCACTTGCGCCGCTGGGCCGAGGAGGTGTCGGCCGGCCTCGACGCCGGAGTGCGCCTGTCGCTGCGGCTGGAGACCGACGACGACATGGCGGCGGCCGAGTTCCGCGCGGTGGTCCAGCTGCACAGCCTGGCCGATCCGTCGCTGGTGGTCGACGCGGCCGAGCTGTGGCAGGGCAAGGACCCCGGGTTCGGGGCACGGGCCAGGATCGACGCCACGCTCGCCATCCGGCGGGCCGCCCGCGCCTGGCCACGGCTGGGACAGCTGCTCGACAGCGCGGTGCCGGACGAGCTCGCCCTGTCCGACGCCGACGTGGAGGACCTGCTGGCCGGGGCCGCGCAGCGGCTGGCGGCGGCCGGTGTGGAGGTCCACTGGCCCAGGTCGCTGGTACGCGGCCTGACCGCCACCGCCGTCCTCGGCGAGCGGGACGCCGCGCCCTCCGACCTGCCGTCCTTCCTCAGCGGCCCCCACCTGACCAGCTTCAACTGGCAGCTCGCCCTGGGCGGGCAGCGGCTGACCGCGGCCGAGATGGACCGGCTGGCCGAGGCACACCGGCCCGTCGTGCGGCTGCGCGACCAGTGGGTGCTGATCGACCCCGACCTGGCCCGCAAGGCCCGCCAGCGCGACCTCAAGCCGCTGACCGGGCTGGAGGCGCTCGGCGCCGCGCTGACCGGGTCGGTCGAGGTCGAGGGCGAGCAGGTGCCCGTCGAGCCCACCGCCTGGCTGCGCGAGCTGCGCGACCGGCTGGCCGAGCCGGAGGAGACCGGCCCGCCGGACGGGCTGGCCGCCACACTGCGCGACTACCAGCTGCACGGGCTGCGCTGGCTGGCCAGGATGACCTCGCTCGGGCTCGGCGGCTGCCTGGCCGACGACATGGGCCTGGGCAAGACCATCACCCTGATCGCCCTCCATCTACACAGGAACAGCGGACCGACGCTGGTGGTGTGCCCAGCGTCGCTGCTGGGCAACTGGGAACGGGAGATCGCCAGGTTCGCGCCCGGCGTTCCGGTACGCCGCTTCCACGGCGCCGGCCGCACACTGGCCGACGAGGGATTCGTCCTGACGACGTACGGCACGATGCGGCTCGACGCGGCCCGGCTGGGCGTGCACCCGTGGGGCCTGCTCGTCGCCGACGAGGCGCAGCACGTCAAGAACCCGGCCTCCGGCACCGCCAAGGCGCTGCGGGAGATCCCCGCCGCCGCCCGCGTCGCGCTGACCGGCACCCCCGTTGAGAACAACCTGACGGACCTGTGGGCCATCCTCGACTGGACTACACCGGGACTGCTCGGCCCTCTGGCCCGGTTCCGGGCGCGATGGGCCAAACCCGTCGAGTCCGGCGACAGCGAGGCGGCCGCCCGGCTGTCGCGGCTGGTGGGGCCGTTCCTGCTGCGCCGCCGCAAGAGCGACCCCGGCATCGCGCCCGAGCTGCCGCCCAAGACCGAGACCGACCGGCCGGTCGCGCTCACCCCCGAGCAGGCCGGCCTGTACGAGGCCGTCGTGCGGGAGATCATGGCGCAGATCGCGGACGCGAAGGGCATGGCCCGTCGCGGCCTGATCGTCAAGCTGCTGACCGGGCTCAAGCAAATCTGCAACCACCCCGCCCATTACCTGCACGAAAGCACCCCTAGGCTGGCCGGCCGCTCCGGCAAGCTGGAGCTGCTCGACGAGCTCGTCGACACCATCGTCGCCGAGGACGGCGCCGTGCTGATCTTCACCCAGTACGTCGCCATGGCCCGCCTCCTCGACACCCACCTGACCGACCGCGGTGTGCCCACCCAGCTGCTGCACGGCGGCACCCCCGTCACCCGTCGCGAGGAGATGGTCCGCCGCTTCCAGGACGGCCAGGCGCCGGTGTTCCTGCTGTCGCTCAAGGCCGCCGGCACCGGGCTGAACCTCACCCGCGCCGACCACGTGATCCACTACGACCGCTGGTGGAACCCCGCCGTGGAGGACCAGGCCACCGACCGCGCCTACCGCATCGGCCAGACGCGCCCCGTCCAGGTGCACCGGCTCATCGCCGAAGGCACGATCGAGGACCGCGTCGCCCAGATGCTGGCCGCCAAACGCTCGCTCGCCGAGGCCGTGCTCGCCTCGGGCGAGGGCGCCTTCACCGAGCTGACCGACGCCGAACTGGCCGCACTCGTGGAGCTGAGATGAACGCCGTACGGGGATTCGCCGCCTTCCTGCCGCAGCGCGCCGGGGCCCGCTTCGCCACCACCTGGTGGGGCCGCGCCTGGATCAAAGCCTTGGAGGACACCTCGCTCGACCAGGGCCTGCTGCGCAAGGGCCGCGCGTACGCCAAGACCGGTCTGCTCGGCCCCATCACCGTCAGCCCCGGGCGCATCGCCGCCGTGGCCGACAGCGAGTACGACACCGTCGTACGCGTCGAGCAGCTCACTGACGACGAGTGGGAGCGCTTCTGGGACCAGGTCGCCGCCAAGAGCGGGCACATTGCCGCGCTGCTCGACCGCGACATGCCGCACGAGCTGGTCGAGGCCGCCGAGGACGCCGCCGTGCCGCTGCTGCCCGCCGTCGGCGACCTGGAGCCGGAGTGCTCCTGCCCCGACTGGGGCCACCCGTGCCAGCACGCGGCCGCGCTGTGCTACCAGGCCTCCTGGCTGCTGGACGCCGACCCGTTCGTACTGCTGCTGATGCGGGGACGCGGCGAACGGCAGCTGATCGAGGCGCTCCAGCGGCGCGACGTCCCCGACACCGCCGAGGCCGCACGCGGGGTGGCGGCGGCCCAGGCGTTCGCGGCAGGCGTGCCGCCGCTGCCCGAGCCGCCGCCCTGCGACGTCCCCTTCTCCCCGCCCGCCCTGGAGCCGGGGGCCGGCGTGGATGTGGCCGCCCTGCGGGTACTGGCCGCCTCCGCCGCCTCCCGCGCCCGCGAGCTGCTGGTCCGCGGCCGCCTCCCGGAGCTGACCGAATATCAGGACCGGGTACGCCTGGCCGCCGACCACGACCTCGACCTCGGCCTCGAGACCGCCGTGGCGGCCTGGCGCCAGGGCGGCGCCGACGGCCTGGAGGTGCTGGAATCGGCCTGGACGCCGCCCCGCCGGGAGCTGGCCAGGGCGCGGACGCTGCTGGAGGCCGACTGGGAAGGCGAGCGGCCGCCCGCGATCGAGGCGTGGCGCAACCGCTGGACCCTCGGCTCCCTGCAACTGCGCTACGGCCGCGACGGACGCTGGTACCCCTTCGTCGAACGCGACGGCCACTGGTGGCCCGCCGGCCCGCCCGAACGCGACCCCTCGGCGCTCACCCACCACGCTCAGGAGGCGTAACGCGCGACCAGCTCCGCGCCGATCCTGGCCAGCTCGGCGCGGACCTGATCCGGCTCCACCACCTCGACCTGGGCGCCCCACCCGGCCAGATGCTCGGCGATCGACAACGCCATCGGCGCGGCCACCCGCACGCAGGTCCGGCCGCCGGCCTCCTGCCCGAGCACCTCGCAATGGCGGCCGAACTGATCGCGCAGCACCCGCACGTGCCGGTCGTGAACCAGCACCACCGCCGAGACCAGCGAACGCCGCCGCTCGACCTCGTTGAC
The DNA here is from genome assembly GCF_052245915.1 of Nonomuraea sp. 10N515B. Classification (NCBI taxonomy): domain Bacteria; kingdom Bacillati; phylum Actinomycetota; class Actinomycetes; order Streptosporangiales; family Streptosporangiaceae; genus Nonomuraea; species Nonomuraea sp. 10N515B. The sequence continues at coordinate 8,357 of NZ_JBQQBQ010000071.1, read as the reverse complement.
GACCCGCTCCCACTCCGCCGACAGGTCGAAGTCATCAGGCCGCTCGGCCGGCAGGTCCGTCACCTCGGCGCCGGCGACCCGGTCGACGCGGAACGTGCGCCGCCCGCTCTCGGTGCCGGCCAGCAGATACCACACACCGTCCTTGTCGACCAGCCCCAGCGGATCCACTAACCGCTCCGTCGAGCCGCCGCCCCTGCTGGTGTAGGCCAGCCGCACCTTCCGCCTGCCCACGACGGCTCCCTGCAGGTCCTCGACCAGAGCGGGCAGCTGCCTGCCGACCTCGCCCCACCGCGCCGAGTCCGACACCACGGCCCGGGCCGCTGCCTCGGCGTCGGCGCGGAACGTCGCGGGCAGGGCCCGCATCAGCTTGCGCAGAGCCGACGTCAGCGGGGCCGCGGCGGTCGTCGCCGGGCCCAGCAGCAGGAACAACGCCCGAGCCTCGGCCGCGGTCAAACCGCTGAGATCGGTACGGGCGCCGCCGATAAGCTGCCACCCGCCGCCGCGGCCCGGCTGCGGATACACGGGGATACCCGCGGCCGACAACGCCTCCAGATCGCGGCGGGCGGTGGCCACGGAGATCTCCAGCTCCCCGGCCAGCTCCGCGGCGGTCACCCGGCCCCGGGCCTGGAGCAGTAGCAGGGCGGCTACGAGACGATCGGCACGCATGCCCCCATCCTCCCAAACAAAGTGCTCAATTGATGAGCGCTTTGGTTGGGAGGATACAGGTCATGAACCTCTTCACCGACGCCGCCGCGTGGCGGGACTGGCTGGCCGGCCACCACGACTGCGAGAGCGAGGTGTGGCTGGTGATCGCCAAGAAGGGCACCACCGAGCCGACGACCCTCACGTACGGACAAGCCTTGGAGGAGGCGCTGTGCTACGGCTGGATCGACGGCCAGGCGCGCTCCCGCGACGCGGCGACCTACCTGCAGCGCTTCAGCCCGCGACGCGCGCGCAGCCCGTGGTCCCGGCCCAACATCGCCCGCGTCGAGCGCCTCCAGCGCGAGGGCCGGATGCGCCCGCCGGGCCTGGCGGCGGTTGAGCGCGCCAAAGCCGGCGGTCGCTGGGCCGACCTGCCTGAGGCTGATCAGCCCGTGAGGTGATCGGCCCTTAAAGTCATCCCCATGACCGTGCTGCGCTCGATCGCCCTGTTCGTTCTGGCCGCCCTCGCCGAGATCGGCGGCGCCTGGCTGGTCTGGCAGGGCTGGCGTGAGCAGCGCGGCCTGCTGTGGATCGGCGCGGGCATCCTGGCCCTGGCGGCCTACGGCTTCGTCGCCACCTTCCAGCCCGACCCGAACTTCGGCCGCGTCCTGGCCGCCTACGGAGGCGTCTTCGTCGCGGGCTCCCTGGCCTGGGGCATGGTCGCCGACGGCTTCCGCCCCGACCGCTGGGACGTCATCGGCGCACTGATCTGCCTGGCCGGCGTCGCCGTCATCATGTACGCGCCGCGCGCTTGAGCGGCCCCTAGGATGCCACCGAGATGACGTGCCGCACCGACGTGCGGTCGCCGATCAGCTCCAGCATGCAGTCGGCCACGTCGGCGCGGGTCGTGCTCAGGCCGCCCCGCACGCTGAGGTCCCTGGCCGTGCGATAACGGTTGGTACGGCCGGCGTTCGTCAGCCGCGAGGGCCGCACGATCGTCCAGTCCAGATCGGCGGCCCGCACCAGCTCTTCGGACGCGGCCAGGTCGGCGTAGGACTGGCTCAACAGCCGCTGCACGATGAGGGGCTTGAGCACGTACCGGGTGAGCGGGCCGTCGCCCGCGTCGGCCACCATGCCGCTCGCGCCCACCGTCAGCAGCCGCCGCACCCCCGCCCGCCGCATGGCCTCGATGATGGAGGCGACGCTGCCGGAGTGGACGGTGCTCGCCTCGCGTCCGCGCGGGCCGATCGCGGTGATCACGGCGTCGCCGCCCTTGACCGCCGGCGTGATGGCGTCGGGGTCCATCACGTCGGCCTCGACGACGTCGAGCCGCGCATGCAGCTCGGCGGGCAGCCGAGACGCCGAGCGCACGACGGCGGTGATCTCATGGGCCAGGTCGAGACCTTGGCGGACCACCTCCAGCCCGATGCCGCCCGTGGCGCCGAAAACGACGAGCCTCATGAGCTTTCCCCTTCCGTACAGTGGTGAGTAAGCATTCACTCACCACTGTACTCAGGGAGGCCGCCGCCCGGCCTGGCGCCTCCACCGTCCGTCAGTCTCTGGACACCCAGCTCGACGCGCTCAAGGCCGCCGACGTCACCCGCGTCTTCGCCGAGAAGATCTCCACCCGCGCCACCACGCGTCCCGAGCTCGACAAGGCCGTTACGCTGGCCCGGGAACTGCGCGCGGCGGGCGTGGCGGTCACGCTCGTGGTGCACGAGCACAAGCGGCTCGGCCTCGACCTGGCCGCCCTGGCCGAGCAGCTGCGCGCTGCCGGCATCGGGCTGGAGTTCCTCACCGGCGAGCAAGAACCTCAGCCTGCGCGACATCGCCGCCCGGCTCGTCATCACCAGCGGCGCGAAAAAGGGCCGTCACCCCTCGGCCGCGCGGCGGCAGACCGAGTCGACCGGATTCTTTGAGCTGGAGGGGTGCTTTCCCCGGTGGTCACCATCGGGCCGACGTACCTGACGGAAAACCAGCCGCTGTGTGTACTTCTTCACAGACACTGAGCCGGAGGGTCGGCAGAGTACTGAGCACGATGCGATAGCCCCCGGCGGGGAACGGACCGGGCTACGCAAACAACAAACCAGGTCCGCCGCCTGATCATGAGATTCACCACCAAGGCATCACTGCCCACCAAACTCCTCGCGAGCACGGTTCTGGCCGGAACCCTTGGCATCGCCGCGGTATCCGCGGCTCCTGCTGCGGCCGTGCAGCCGCTCGACACCGAGCGGAACGTCACCCAGCAGGGTCTCCACCGTCCGGCCGCGACCCAGCAGGACGTCACGGCCTCGACGGCGGCCGGACGACGGTTCTATGTGGCCAGCACCCGCTACGGGTGGTCGAAGGGGACCGTGAGATGGGGCAAGAGGTTCATCAGCATCAACGGCACGGTCGACGACTTCCGCAGGTTCCCGTCCGAGACTTGCGTCAGGTTGATGTGGAGAGGAACCCACAACAACAACATTCAGCTCAAGTGCGTCACCAGCAAGGGCGGCGCCCAGAAGGTCACGGGGACCTTCACCACGAACAAGATGCCGACCAAGGCTCACGTCCAGGTGTGCTCCAGGCCGACGGGCGGCAAGTGGGGATGTGACATCAGCTGAGGCCGGAAGTCGAGGCGTCGCCGGCGGAATGCCGGCGGCGCCTCGTCATGGCGTTCGACGAGGCGCCGCCCATGATGAGCACGACATCGAACGGCGTCAACGCGCCGAACGAGAGGCCGAGATCGCAGACGTTCGGGCACGCATCTCACAGACCGACAGGGAAAGGCTTCCGAGAAACAGCGGGCCAAGCGAGAAGCTGACCGGCTGCGCCGCAACGAACGAGCCCCGAGTCGCGATCATGTCGATCACGAACATCGGCATGAACGAGGACGTGCCGAAGGCGGCTGTGGAGTACGTGGCCGGCCATGTGAAGGTCGATTCGATGTTGTTCGCGCCATACCAGTGGTCGAGTCGTCAGCTCTCGCAGAACGCGTCAGGACGACTCCCCTTCGGGAGCGTAGAAGCCGGTGGTGTTGGCGACGGCGGCGGCGACCTGGTCTGGCGTGCCGCCCGCGGCCTCGTAGGCCCGGCCCCACGCCTGGCTGCTCTCGATGATGACGCGCCGGCCCTCGTCGGTCAGGTGGAAGGTGTTCTCGTCGAACTGCGGCAGGCCCGCCAGGTGCAGGCTCAGGCCCAGCAGCCCGAGATCCCAGCCCACCCCGACCGAACCGGGACCACCCATCGCCCAGAACTCGGGCGGAACCTCGGCGGTGTGGCGCAGCTCGAACAGGGTGCCGTCGTCCTCGGCGGACAGGTGCACCTCCACCTCGGAGAAGCCGGGGTTGTCGCCGAACAGCCAGCTGACCTTCAGCAGGCGAGGCGGCTCGCACCGCAGGATCTCGCCGCCCGCGTTGCCCTCGAACTGGTATTTCCCGCCCAGCTGCAGGTCCCCGGTCACGGGCAGGAACCAGCGGCTCAGGCGCTCGGCGTTGGTGCAGGCATCCCACACGTCCTCGACCTCGGCGTCATAACGCCGTCGCACGGTGATGACCTTGCGCTCGCCGTCGAGCAGTTCGCGATGCGCCCGGGTGATCTCGTCAAGCAAGTCCATCAGGTGTCCTTCGTCTCGCCTGTCATGCGGCGTTCGCGCTTGCCGCGAGCCAGCTCCGTGGTCAGCGCGTCCAGGCGCTGCGTCCAGAAGCCGCGGAAGAGCTCCAGCCACGCGTCGATCTCCTGCAGCGGCCCTGGCTCGACGGCGTAGAGGCGCCGCGTGCCCTGGGCCCGCACGCTGGCGAACCCGTTGTCGCGCAGCACCCGCAGGTGCTGGGAGACGGCCGGCTGGGAGATCCCGAACTCGCGCTGGATGACGGCGGTGAGCTCACCAGAGCTCTGCTCGCCGTCGGCCAGCAGCTCGAGGATCCGGCGCCGGACAGGGTCGCCGAGAACGTCGAATGCGTGCACCGCACCAGCCTTTCAGTGAATGCTTATATAAGTCAAGCCTGGGATAGGAGGTCAGTCATCCAGACCTCGGGCGCTGAGCGCCTCGCCGAGCGCGTCGGCATGCCGCAACGCGCTGACCACCATCGGCACCGCGAAGGCCCGCAGGCTGCGCTCGACGCCCCTGGCCCGCTGGGCCTCCCGCACGCGGGCGGCCAGCTCGGCCATGACGGGCACGCTGCGCACGGTGAGCGACAGCAGCAACGACAGCCGGAACGGGTCCAGCCCGGCGAACCTGGCCGGGGCCAGGCACCGTTCCAGCGCGGCCATCATGGCCGACGTGCGGGTGGTGATCGTGACCAGGCCGGCCAGCGCGACCGCGAGCACCACGCGCAGGGTCGTGGTGGCCGCGCCCGAAAGGTCCACGAAGATCCACTGCATGCCGAACAGCGCCACCGCGAACCAGCGCACCGGGCGTACCTGCGCCCAGGCCACCGCCACGCCCACCCGCGACACCGCGTAGAGCCCGGCCACGATGGCCGCCGCGCCCGCCAGGGCGAGCGGCGTGCGCAGCAGCACCAACACCGTGCACGCGAGCGCCAGCCCGGCCAGCTTGGCGCCGGCGGGCAGCCGGTGCAGCGGGGAGGTGCCGGGGACGTACGCGCCGGTGAGCCCGTTCACGACATGATCTTGCGGTAGTGGGCGATGGCCTCGCCGGGCGTGCCGTCGGCGACGACGCGGCCCTGGTCCAGCACCAGCACCCGGTCGAAATCGGCCAGCAGCGGCAGGTCGTGGCTGACCACCACGACCTGCTGGGGCAGCTCCCGCAGCAGGGTGGCGACCTGACGCGAGTGGCGCAGGTCCAGCAACGTGGTCGGCTCGTCCATGACCAGGACCTCCGGCTCCAGCACCATCACCGAGCACAGCGCGAGCAACTGCTTCTGCCCGCCGGACAGGTGGTGCGCAGGGTGGTCGGCGTGGCCGGCCAGGCCGTACCTGGCCAGGACGTCCGCCACGCGCCGCTCGACCTCCGCGCGGGGCAGGCCTTTGCGGCGCAGCGAGAAGGCCACGTCCTCGGCCACCGTCGGCATGACGATCTGCGCGTCCGGGTCGGTGAACAGGAAACCCACCCCGCGCCTGATCTTCGCGGCGTGACGGCGGGTGTCCAGGCCGAGCACGGTGACGCTGCCCGACGTCGGCACCGCCAGGCCGTTGATCAGGCGGGCCAGCGTGCTCTTGCCCGAGCCGTTGGCGCCGACCACGCCGACGCGCCGCTCGGGCAGGGAGGCGGTGATGCCGCACAGCACGTCCCGCAGGCCGAGGCGCACGTGCACGTCAGTGAACTCGATCACCTCACGCCACCACCCGCAGGCCGAGGCGCACAGGCACGCCGGCGAACTCGATCACGCTCATCCCACCACTTCGAACAGGGCGGCCACGCCGAGGCCGCCGCCGACCGCCGCCGCGGCCACGCCGAGCGTCCCCGGCGGGGCCCCGGCGCGGACGAGCCGGGTGAACAGCCTGGTCACGACGACCGCGCCGCTGGCGCCCCACGGATGACCCAGCGCCAGCGCACCGCCGTCGGGGCAGACCCGCTCGCCGTCGGCGCCCAGCGGGTCCAGCCCCAGCGCGTCGGTGACGGCCAGCACCTGCGCCGCGAACGCCTCCACGATCTCCACCGCGGCGACCCGCGCCACGTCCACCCCCGAACGCTCCAGCACCCGGCGTACCGCCGGCACCGGCCCCCAGCCGGGCAGCTCGGGATCGCACCCGACGACAGACCCGGCCACCAGCCGCATCCCCGGCAGGCCCGCGCGCGACCGCTCGGGCACGATGGCCACGGCCGCGGCGCCGTCACTGATCGGGGAGGAATTACCGGCCGTCACTGTACCGCCCGCCACGAACGCCGCCGGCAGCCGGGCCAGCGACGACGGCCGCAGCGGCCGCGGCCGCTGATCATCGGCCCGCCCGCCGACCGGGACGATCTCCTCGGCGAACCGGCCCGCCTCGCGGGCAGCCAGCGCGGCCGTATGGCTGCGGCAGGCATAGGCGTCCTGCCGCTCGCGGGTGATCCCGTGTGCCGCGGCCAGCGCCTCGGCGGCCGGCCCCATGTCGGGGTCGGGGTGGCCGGCGGGCGTGAACGGCGCGCGGGCGTACGGCTCGGCGGCCCCCCGGTGGGTACGCAGCGGCGCGGTCGAGCCGCTCTCCGCTCCGCCCGCGATCACCAGGTCCACCTCCCCGGCGCGTACGGCCTGCCCGGCCAGCAGGATCGCGGCCAGCCCGCTGCCGCACTGCCGGTCCACGGTGACGCCGGGGACGGCGTGCCCCAGCCCGGCCGCCAGCGCCGCCACCCTGGCCACGTTGCCGCCCGGACCCATGCAGTTGCCCAGCACCACGTCATCCACCTGCCGGCCGGCAACGTCGCGGGCGACGGCCTCGATCACAGGCGCCGCGAGCCGGTCCACGGTCAGGTCCTTGTACGCGTGCCCGGCCGTGCCGATGGGCGTGCGCCGAGCGGCCACGATGACCGGCTCGTCGCCGCCTGCCGGTGCGCCGGTGGAGGTGCCCGCCATGTCAGGCCAGCCGCCGCAGGTCGGGGTCGCCGGCGGCCATGCGGGCCGCGACCAGGGCACGCGCGGGCTTGCCCGCCTGGGTGCGCGGCAGACTCGGCACCGCGTACCAGCGGCGCGGCCGTTGCGCCACGTCCAGTCCGCTCCTGGCCACCGCCTCCAGCAGCGCCCGCGGCGGCGGCGCGTCCCCGTCGGCCTCCAGGATGGCCGTGATGATCGAGCCCAGTGACGGGTGGGGCGAGCCGATCACCACGATGTCCCCCACGCCGGGCACCTTCCTCAGCACCTCCTCGACGTCTTCGGGCACGACGGTGGCGCCGCCGGTCTGGATCGCGCCGTCGCCACGCCCGCGCAGCCGCAACACCTCTCCTGCCCGGTAGGGGTGCGCCACGTCGCCCACGGTCATCCAACCGTCACCGTCGCGCCGCAGGGGACCCGCCGCCTCGCCCAGGTAACCCTCGGCCAGCCAGGGCGAACGGGCCCACACCTCCCCCAGTGCGCTCCCGGGAGCGGTCCTGACCTCGATCTCGACGCCAGGAAAGGGACGCAACCCACCCCCGTCGGCGTCGGCCGCGACGAACGAGAGCTCGGTGGCCCCGTAATACGACACGATCCGCACCCCGGCCCGCGCCGCCGCCGCTCGCCACCGGGGGTCGAGCGCCGCGCCGCCGGCCACGACCGTACGCAGCGCGCCTGGCCGGGCGAGCACGGCAGGCAGCAGGTGCGGCACCAGGTGCACGACCGTGGCCTGGTCCAGGAACGCGGGCAGCGATCCTGCGGGCCAGCGGCCGGGCACGACGGCCGTCGCACCGGTGGCCAGGGCGTGTACGGCCGCGAAGGCGTACAGGGAGGACGACAGCGGACCGGGAACCAGCACGACGTCGTCGGGCCCGATCCCGGCCAGCTCGCCGAGGTGTGGGAACGACGCCGTCCACGAGGCCCGCGTGCGGACGACGGCACGCGGGCGGCCCGTGCTGCCCGAGCTGAAACACGCCCACGCCAGGTCGCCCGGCGCTGCCACGTGCTCGACGGCGGCGCCGGGCTCGTCCGGCAGCGGCGCGTCGGCCAGGAGGTCCATCGTGGTCGTGCCGGTCATCCGCGCCCACCGCCGCCGGTCCCAGGCGTGGTCGCCCACCAGCGGCGTCGCGCCGGCCAGGTCCGCGGCCAGCACGGCCACCAGCAACGCGAACGGACCGGCCACCCCGATCGTCACCCGCGCCCC
>NZ_JBQQBQ010000070.1:0-44974 GCF_052245915.1 Nonomuraea sp. 10N515B | reverse complement strand
CCGCCACCGCTATCAACCTCACCCGCATCGACGCCTGGCAGCAAGGTCACCGGCCCGAGCCCACTCGCGTCTCACACCTATGCCGCCTTCTCAAAGCCCACCCCGAATGAGAGATCCGCAACGGGGTCATTCATGGAGAGGAGCACGTCAAAGCTACATCGAGCGGCATCTCGGCGATGCGCGCCTGTCACCCCAGTCGATCGCCGTCGCGCACCACATCTCACCGCGGCAGCTGTACAAGCTGTTCGCCGAGGAACACCAACCGGTGGCCGAGTGGATCAGGACGCGGCGGCTGCAGCGCTGCCGCCACGACCTGGCCGACCCCACGCTGGCTGCCCGCCCGGTCGCCGCGATCGCCGCCCGCTGGGGCTTTGCTAGCGCCACCCACTTCAACCGCCTCTTCAAACACGCCTACGGCATGCCACCCGGCCAATACCGGCTCATGCACGCCCAGCACACGGCTGCGCGCCACCTGCTCCTGCTGCTGGTCTGAGCCCAGGACCTGGGCCGGCGGCCTGACCCTGGGCCTGTTCGGCGGGGCGGCCTTCGCCCTCGTCGCATGGGTGCCGCCGACGCGGAGCCGCAACGGTAGCCGTGCCTGCTGGGGGCGGGACGGGCAGGTGGTTCAGGGCGGGGCGGTGGCGGCCGGACCAGGTGACGTACTCGTGGTCGCGGATGGCGAGCAGGAGGTCGAATTTCTTGGCGAGAAGTCCTGGTGTAGTCGAGGCCGGAGCCGGTGACGGCCGCGGTCATGCCCGTCAGTGAGGTCGACTTCACCGACGTCGAACTGGCTGCTTGATCACCGGGGCGTTGGTGCCGTTGACGAACGTGCTGGGGCCGGGTCCTCGATGTGGTGAGGACAGGGCGGACGGCTGCTGGTGGTCTGGGACGATTCTGAAGCATGGCGCGTGGTGATGGTGGCGGCAGGGACGGCAGAGGCGAGCCTGAGTGGCGGCCGGTGGCCGACGTGGACATGATGACCGTGGTCGTCCTGGAGCAGCTGGGCGCCAACCGCGAGCAGCTGCAAAGCCTGGAACCGGCGCGGCGAGCCCCGCATCTGCTGGACGACCACACCGTTGAGCGGATCAAACAGGTGTTCGGGGTGCAGCGCGATGACTTGTGGCTGTGGGTGGAGACCGGCGAGCGCTGGCAGGCCCAGGACCTGAACGCGGCCGAGGCCGCGAAGGTCGACCAGTACGTGGCGGCGGTGGAGGCGTTCGCGGCGAGCAACACGGTCATCCTGTCCCGGACGCGTCGCCGGTGCGGGTCCGCCACCCGCTCACGGCCGACGACACGGATGAGGCCGTCGTGGCCGTGGCTGACAGGGCTGGTGGTGGGCATGGTCGCCCCGGGCGAATGGGACATCGTGGTCACCGATGACCGCCTCGTCGAGGGGTTGGACGTCGGCGGGAACCCGGTGTACCCGGTCTGCCGCCGCGCGGGCGAGGCGATCCGCCTGCGATAGGTCCTCGGCGCGTTCAGCCGTCCCCAGGGCGAGGTGCCGCCAGCACTCGACAGGGTCTCGCCCATTAATCACTCGACACCCCTTCCGAGCTGCGGGAAACTCCTCGCGATGACGCAACGAACCGATACGCCTCCCACCTGGGACGAGCGCACGCAGCTGACCACCTTCCTGGACTACGCCCGTGACACGGCGCCTCGCCCGCATCGTCTACAACACCCTCCAACCCGACAAAACCGTCCAGCCGACTGCACTCCCGGCAGCGGCTTGACATAGGAGCTACGCATGTCACTGGTGGGCAGGGAGGTCGAGCAAGCGCGGATTCAACGCCTGCTGACAAATGCATGCGACGAACGCAGCGGCGCGCTGGCGCTGCGGGGCGCAGCGGGCATCGGGAAATCGGTTCTTCTCGACCACGCTGTGTCGATCGCCGAAGCCGAGGGCAGCATGCATGTGGTCCGCGGAGCAGGGGTCGAGTCCGACTCCGAGCTGGCGTACGGCGGCCTGCACCAACTCTTGTTTCCTCACTTGGATCGGTTGGACGCCCTCCCCGCTCCCCAGGCCAGGGCACTGCGTTGCGCCTTCGGCCTGTCAGAGGGAGACGAAGCCAACCGGTTCCTGATCTCGGCCGGCACCCTGTCGTTGCTCGCCGATCTGGCCGAGAATGCCCCGCTGCTGTGCGTGGTCGATGACCTGCAATGGCTCGACCAGGGTTCCGTGGAGGCGCTGTTGTTCGCGGCCCGCCGCTTCGTGGCCGATCCGATCGCGGTGTTGTTTGCGGTGCGCGAGACGTCGGTGCCGTTCGAAATCGCAGGCGTCGAGGTCGTGGATCTGTCCGGCCTCGCCGCGCCCGATGCCGCCCGACTGCTCGACGACCACGCACCGGAACTCATCGAACCGGTGCGGACCCGGGTCCTCGCAGAGTCCGGCGGCAATCCCCTGGCGATCATCGAGCTCGGGTCGTCGCGGCTCGCGGCAAACGATGTCGACGAGTCCGACCCGGCCGAGCAGGTCGGCCCGCTGCCGGTGACCCGCCGCGTGCAGGAGGCTTTCCGCCACCAGATCGTGGGGCTTCCCGACCCCACCCAACGCGCGCTTCTGGTGGCGGCGGCCGACATGGCGGCGCCTCTTACGACGATCCTGCACGTGATCGAATCCCTCGGTGGCGCCGCTGGCGACCTGGCTCCCGCCGAACGCGACCGGCTGGTCTGGATCGACAGCCAGATCACGTTCCGCCACCCCTTGGTACGGGCAGCCGCCTACCAGGACGCGCCGCTGCACCGGCGGATCGAGGTACACCGCGCGTACGCCGAGGCGCTGCGCACGGACGCCGATGCCGACCGTCGGGCCTGGCACCTCGCTGCTGCCACCACCGCCCCCGACGAGGCTGTGGCCGCCGAACTGGAAGGCGCGGCGGAGCGGGCCTGGCACCGAGGCGGCGCGATGGCGATGTCCGCTGCCTACGACCGCGCCGGTCGACTCAGTGCCGACCGGGAGCTGAAGGCCCGGCGTATCGCTCGGGCCAGCCAGGCCGCGTTCGATGCCGGCAAGGCCGACCGCGCCGCCCGGCTGGCGGCCGAAGCGCTCTCGCTCACCACCGACCCCGGCATCCGGGCCGCGGCCATCTATACCCGTGGCGCCGTGGAGTACGAACGCACCTCGCCGCGGGCCGATGCGGAGCTGACGATCGAAGCCGCCGCGTTGGTGTGCGACACCGATCCGGAGCGCGCCGCGCTCACACTCTACGAGGCTGCGCACGCCGCCCGGCACGGAGCGGCGCACGACCTCCTGCAGCGTGCGGCGGATCTGATGCACGGGTTCACCCCGCCGGAGCACTGGGCACCCGTTGTCGCCGCCCTTCTCGGGTGGGCGGAGCTCTTCGCCGGACGCCCAGAGCTGGCCGTTGGCCCGATGCGCGATCTCCACACCGCCACACGCGGCGGCGGGAACGACCTGATTCATCGCATCACGGCCGGGTTCGGCGGGCTCATGATCGCGGACGACGACAGCGTCATCGCCGGGACCGAGGACATGCTGGCCGAGGTGCGGGCTTACGGGGCGTTGGGGTGGGTCCCGTACACCCTGAACGTGCTCGCGGTGGCGCGGCTGTTCCGCGGCGAGTTCGCGGACGCCCGCGCGTGTGTGGCGGAAGGCGCATCCGTGAGCGACGAACTCGGGAACACGACCGAGAGCCTGGCACACCGGTCGGTGGAGGTGTGGTTACACGCCGTGTCGGGTGACGAGGCACGCTGCCGAGCTCTTGCCGAGGAGGTGCTCCCGCGCGCCCGAGCCCGGCACCGGGTTAATGCCGAGATCGCGGCCTGGGGTCTCGGCATGCTCGACCTTTCCGCCCGGCGGTTCGGGGAAGCACTCGACCGGCTCGAGCGAGTGTCCCGGGGACCTGCAAGCCGCGACCTCCTGGTCCGGGCGGTGCCGGATCTGGTGGAAGCAGCCGTGCGCAGCGGCATGCCGGATCGCGCCCACGGACCACTGGCAGCGTTCCGCCACTGGGCTGAGTACGTCGACCGCCCGGTCGCCACCGGGCTCGTACTACGCTGCCGGGCCTTGCTGGCCGACGACGGCGACGCCGATGCGCTGTACGCCGAGGCGCTGCGGCTCCACGAGCGGCACGGCGGCCCCTATGAGCGCGCCCGTACCCAGCTGGTCTACGGCGAGTGGCTGCGCCGCCGGCGCCGCCGTACCGAGGCCCGCGCCCATCTCGCGGCGGCGGTGTCCGCGTTCGAGCGCCTCGGCGCGGGGCTCTGGGCCGAGCGTGCGCGCGGCGAGCTAGCCGCCTTCGGCGAGCGGGGCGATGAGCCTCAGCGCAGCGGCCCGCTCACCCTGTTGACCCCGCAGGAACTGCAGGTCGTACGGCTGGCCGCCACCGGTCACACGAACAAGGAGATCGCCGCACAGCTATTCCTCAGCCCACGGACCGTCGGCCACCACCTCTACAAGGCGTATCCGAAACTCGGCGTCACCGGTCGCGCCGAGCTGACCGACCTCGTCTGGCCCGCCGTTGGCGAGCCCTGATCGACCGGATGCGCATGTCGGGGAGCGTGGATGCAGTGGGTCAGACCTGGCCCCAACGGCCCCAGGTCCTGTGGTCACCCGCTGAGACCGTCATCCGCTGGAGGTTGCAGGCGAAGATCCCGAGTCCGACCCAGGTCCGTGCGCCTGCGTGATGGCGTAGGCGGGTGCGGCGCAGTCCGAACCCCCGCTTGAGGTGGCTGATGCGGGCCTCGATGCCCACGCGCCAGTTGCGCAGGGGGCGGAAGGCTCGACTCTGCTCGTGTTGTCGGCGGGTCTTGCTCAGCGTGCCCCCGCGTTGCCGGCCTATGTGTCTGACGCCGAGGTCGGCGAGGGCTTTGTCGTTGGCGGCGGTGCCGAAGCCTCGATCGCCGGCCACCGTTGCCGGGATGCGGCCGGTGGCCTTGACGACGTGCTCGACGGCGGGCAGGAGCTGGCCAGCGTCTGCCGGGTTGCCCTTGTTGACCTGATGGAAGGCGATGAAGCCACGATCGTCTTCGGCAAGCAGAGCGGTGTAGCCGAACTGGGTGGGGTGCTGAGGCTTGCCTTTGCGGATGGGGCGGGCATCGGGATCGGCCGGCGACACCATCCAGCCGGGGATGGTGCGGTTACCTGTCAGGCGCTGCGCGGTCTGACTCAGCAGTCGCTCCACCCCAGCGACCGTCTGCGCCAGGTCATTGACCAGACGGTTGAGCCGACCCGACGGCCGCCAGGATGCGGCACGGCGGGCATTGCGGATCACCTCGGCCACGTCGGTGAGCGTGTGGATGGCGATGGTGGCGATCTCACCCGTGAGCCGGTCGATCTCTCCCAGTGCCTGGCCGGTGCGGCGCCGCAGCGTACGACTGATCTGCTTGATCCGCCGCCCAGCCACGCGGCGGCGGTCGCGAAAACGGGTCCGACGGGCCGCTCCAGCGGCCTTGATCCGTCGCACCAGCCCGTTCAGTTTGCGGACGCCGTGCTCCAGCAGATCGGCGTCGGTGGGTGGTCGACGTCGGCCTCGACCACCGTGGTGTCGATGCGCAGCTTGCGGGCGCGCAGCAGCCGATCCTGGGCGAGTTTGCCGACCAGTGCCACGTTGAGCTGGTCGAACACTTCCGGCCCCGCTCGCCGGACCAGCTTCATCAGCGTGGTCGGATGCGGTACCCGCCCGTCCAGCGGGACACGGCAAAACCGGCGCAAGCTGATGGAATCGGCGACCTCCCGGCATAGCGACTCATAACCCAGCTGGTAGCGGTGTTTGAGGTACAGCAACCGCACCAAGCTGGTGACGGACACCGACGGGCGGCCCAACCGGGCGTGGAACATGCTCCGCCACGGCGCGATGAACCGCTCATCATCGAGGTAGGCGTCGATCCGGGCTAACTCCTGCGGCAGTCGCGTCACCTCCTCGGGCAACAGCGCTCCCGCAACGCGATCTGTCGCCCCGAGACACCCCGGGGACTTCTTCAGGGGCAAGTAGCTAGTGGCCGACGCCAGTCATCGGTTTCCCGGACACCGGTAACGATGACCGATGCGTCACTGGGGAGCCCCCGCCTAGCGTTTCCAGCGTTCAGACAGCGGTCGTCGGCCGCAACGCTCGAATTCGTCAGAAACAACCATCGAGAGCAACGCCCACGACGAGGAGACGACAATGACAAAGTACTTTCTGAGCCTCCCCCACGACTCCGCCGAGGAGCCGACGATGGAGGGCATGGACCCCGCGGAGCTGCTGGAGATAATGGCCGCGGTCGATGCGTTCAACACCGCCCTTCAGGAGGCGGGCGCGTTCGTGTCCGCTGGAGGCCTGCACCCGCCGTCGAACGCGACCACGGTGGACTACTCCGGTGATAGCCCCGTACTCACACCAGGCCCCTTCGTCGAGGCCGAGGAGTACCTCGGCGGCTTCTGGATCATCGAGGCCGAAAACGACGACGTCGCGATCGAATGGACCAAGCAGGTCTCGCGGGCGCTGCGAAGCAGGATCGAGGTACGTGCCCTCCAGGAGGAACCCGCTGCCTGACGGTCCGGCCGGCGACACATCAACGGCCCGAAGGCATGCGGCTTCGCTCTGATCCGACCGGGTTGGTAGATGCCACTGGAACCGTGCTTGCTCGCGAAGGCGACATCGTCTACGTGAAGGGTGGGACCGTTAACTCGCGCAACGCCGGGCCGGTCAGCACCCGTAGGGTCCGGTGCACGCTCACGACGAGCAACGGTCAGAACCATTGGATGGTCCTCGGCGAGGTGACGTGAAGGGCGCACCTCCCGAGGAAGATCTGGAAATCGAACGGGTTCTGATCAGGACCGGCGTTCGCGTGCCGTCACCCAACCTGCTGCGCACCGCCGGCCAGCGGACCCCAGACGCCCAGCCACACCCGACCAGCAGGACAAGATCAACTCAGCGAGCGAGACTCACCACGCAGGCTGATCCACGGATCGAGGCTAATAGCGACCCGGCCGGTCTCCCCAGACAACGTGCGCTGGTTCGCACTCCACGCCGGGAACGACGACAGCGCCGCGAGGGAGTCGGCTCGGAAGCGATGCCAGACAAGGTCACTGCTGTACCGCGCGCTTTCGCCGGTCGGATCACGCTTGCGACCCGTAGCGGATAGCCCGCCTCGTTCTTCAACGGCCACGCCGGCCGCACCGCGTCACGCAAGCCAATGACACCCAGGTATTGGGGTCAGCACAGCCCCTGGTCACCCCATGGCGGCCCGGTCGTGCCCGCCGCGGCCACCGAGCCACCTACTCCGCGTCGGCGCCCACTCGAGCACCCACACCAACCCCCGCTCCACCTACCCGAAAGGTCAACGCTATGGCACTCCCGTTCGACCTCCGAAGGGTGCAGAGGAGAACCCTGATCCTCCTCATGGTGAGCCAGGTCGTCGGCAGCATCGCGGTCGCGCTCACCTTCGCCGTGAGCGGGATACTGGCGGCCGAGTTGGCCGGCTCCTCCGGCGCTGCCGGCCTGGCTCAGGCGACCCTGATCCTGGGTGCTGGGGCGGCCTCCTACCTGCTGGCACCATTGATGAACAGGAAGGGCAGGCGCGGCGGACTGGCTGCCGGCTACCTGATCGGCGCCATCGGCGCAGGTACGTGTGTCGTGGCCGCGACCACCGAGAGCTTCATTCTCCTGATCGCCGGCATGGGCGCGCTCGGTGCATCATCGGCGTCAACGAACATTTGCCGATACGCGGTCACCGACCTCGCCCCGGAGGACCGCCGCGCCACCACGCTGTCGATGGTGGTGTGGGTCGCCACGGTGGGTGCGGTGCTGGGGCCCCTGATGGTCGGCCCGGCCCAGGCCGTGTCCACACGGCTCGGCCTGCACCCGCTGGCGGGGCCGCTGCTGGTCGACATGACCGGCGCACTCATCGCGGCACTGGTGATCTTCAGCCTGCTTCGACCCGACCCACTGATCGTCGCCCGAACCTTGGGACGGCCGGCTGGCCACCAAGCCGAACGCCACCGTGTGCGACCTCAGCGTCACGCCTCCCCACTCGGCCCGGGTATCGCAGCACTGATGCTCGCCAACGCCACCATGGTGGCCGTCATGGTCATGACGCCGCTGGAAATGCACCACCAAGGCGCAGCCCATACCGCCATCGGCGCTGCCCTCTCAGCCCACTTCCTCGGAATGTACGCGTTCGCCCCCCTGTCCGGCATCCTGTCCGACAGAGCCGGAGTGCCAACGGCATTGGTTACGGGAGGGGCCGTGCTGCTGGTCTCACTCGTGGTGCTGGTCGGCTGGTTCGGGCAGAGCCCGTTCACGCATGGACTCGGCCTCTTCCTGGTTGGCCTCGGCTGGTCGGTGTGCACCGTGGCGGCCTCATCGCACATCGCCGCATGCTCGATGGGCGACACCCGCATGCAAGGCGCCACCGACACCGCCATGACACTCATGGCCGCGGCCGCAGCCGTAGCCGCGGGGCCGCTCATGGCGCTCTGGGGCTTCAATGGCCTGCTCGCCCTGGCCGCGGTGATGTCGACCGGGATCCCGCTGGCTGCGCACCGGATCCAACCCCAAAAGGCACCACTTGCGACGCCGGAGGGTTTGATCTCGAGAACACCGCATCTCCCGCTGCGCCGCGCAGCCGCGCGGTCTCTCCAGACCCTGGGCGTTCTGTCCCATCCAGGCGCAGACCAGATCGCACCTGGACTGAAAGGAACGGACCATGACCGAACCTGAACGCAACGCCCCAGCAGCGCAGCGTAGAGGCGGGCCGGATCAGGTGGATCCGCCAGACCCTGCGGACGCCTACGACGCCGAACTACGCGCGCACAACGCACGGCTGCGCACCGCCACAGGTGTCCACGCCGGCGACCCGGACTCGACATCGGCTGCGGCACCGGACAAACGACCCGCGACGCCGCCCGGACCGCCGCGCCCGGGGCCGTGCTTGGCGTCGACCTCTCCGCCGCAATGCTGCGGCGTGCCCGCGCACTCACTGCATCCGCAGATCCCGTCACCGCGTTCACCAACATCGCACGGGCGCTGCGCACTGACGCACGCCTGGTGATGCTCGTCTGGCAGAGCCGGGAGCGCAATGAGTGGGCATCGGCCCTTTACGCGGCCCTCGGAACCTCCGCACAAGAATCCAGGCTCCCTGCAACGCTCGCCCCATTCACCCTCGCCGACAAGTCGGCCACCTCGGTCATCCTCGGCCGCTCCGGCTTTCACAACATCACCTTCGGCGACGTCCACGAACCCATGGTCTTCGGCCCGACACCGCCACCGCTTTCGAACACGTGCACGCCTTCCAGAACATCCAGAACGCCCTTGCAAGCATGAGTCCGCCCGATGCCGCCCAGGCCCGGGCACGACTGCGGTACACCCTCCAGACCCACCACACCAGCGGGGCGGGGGTCGTCTTCGACTCACGCGCATGGCTCATCACCGCTCACCGCACCGACAGCGGCCAACCCACCAGCACCCGACCCGCCACGACCAATAGGAACGCACCATGACCAAGCAAACAGTCACCATCGACGGGATAGACCTGTGCTACGAGGCGTTCGGCGACCCGGCCGATGCCACCGTGTTGTTGATCGCCGGCGGAGCACAGTCGATGATCTGGTGGGAAGAGGGGTTCTGTACCCGGCTCGCCGAGGCGGGTCGCCACGTCGTGCGTTACGACCACCGCGACACCGGCCAGTCGACCAGCTCACCGCCCGGGCGCCCGTCGTACACCGGCCACGATCTGGCCACCGACTCGCTGCGAATCCTGGACACCCTGAGAGTGAGTCGCGCACACCTGGTCGGGCTGTCGATTGGAGGCGCCATCGCCCAGCGCATCGCCCTCGAACACCCCGAACGGGTGATCACCTTGTGCCTGGCCTCAACCAGCCCTGCCGTCCCGGCCGAGCACGATCGTAAGCTCCCGCCGCCGAGTCCACAGGTGATGGCCACGTTCACCGATCCCGGACCCGAGCCCGACTGGACCGACCGGGACGCAGTGGTGGCCTATCGGGTCGAGGCTGAACGGCCGTACGCGGGAAGCCTCGGGTTCGACGAGCCGCTCTTCCGACAGCTCGCCGCCCAGGAGGTCGATCGAACCCGGGACATGGCCGCCTCGATGACCAACCACTTCATCCTCGACGACGACACCCCGACCGGCTCCCGGCTCGACCAGATCACCGCCCCCACCCTGGTCCTGCACGGCACCACCGACCCGATGCTCCCCCTCGAGCATGGCCAAGCCCTCGCCGCCGAGATCCCCGGCGCGCAGCTGGTCCCCCTCCCCGGCGTCGGGCATCAACAACCGCCACGAGAACTCTGGGACCTAGCCATCGCGGCAATCGTCAAGCACACCGAAGAAGGCTGAAGCCCATGTTCCTCGCCGAACAACCCGGGCGGATCCATTCGCCCGGGTTGTTCGGCAGGTCACTTCAGTGCTCGACCAGCCCGTGCCTACGACGGCGTATCACCCCACCTCGACGCGGCGGCGGCCCGACCCCTGATAGCAGGCGACGTGACGAGGTCCGGAGCCCTCCGCCCTGCACTGAACAACCCCTACCTGACCCAGTCCAGCGAGCCACAAGACAGCGGCGTCGCCGACCTGGCATCGCCACAGGTGATGCATGACCGGGAATAGCGTCTATCACCCTCACCGCAGCAAGAAAGGCAACGAGCCATGAGTACATTCGCGCTCATCCACGGCGCCGGCGTCGGCGGAGGCTGGTTTTGGCACCTCGTAGAAGCCGAACTCCGATCCCTCGGACACACCACTGTCGCCCCCACACTGTGGACCGGCGACGATACGGCGACCTTAGACGACTACGCCGACACCGTCGTCAACACCATCGACACACAGGATGAGCTCTTCGTTGTTGCACATTCGTTCGGCGGGTTCACCGCACCCCTGGTCGCCGAACGTCTCCCCACCGCCGGACTCATCTACGTCACCGCCATGATCCCCCGGCCCGGCGAACCGCCGGCCGACTGGTGGAGCAACACCGGACACCCGGAGGCTGTTCGAATCCAGGCCGCCAAAGACGGTGGCCTCACCGGCTCCTCCGACCCATACGTCGGCTACTTCCACGACGTGCCCCAGCATCTGGCCGACCAGGTGTCGAGTAGGGAACCGCCCCCGCCCTCCAACTCCGCCTACTACGAGCCCTGGCCCCTCGACACCTATCCGACCACGCCAACGCGATACATCCTCTGCACCGAGGACCGGCTGTTCCCCGCAGCATTCCAGCGCCAACTTGTACGTGAGCGACTCGGAATCACCCCCGACGAGATCGCGAGCGGCCACTGCCCTGCCCTCAGCCACCCCACAGAGCTCGCAGCAATGCTCAACACGTTCACACCAGCCCGCAACGAAGCGTCCGGCATCGGCTGACCATGTCTGCTCGGACCACGAACCCGGCGAGCGTGCTGCATCACACCCAGGGGACTGACACCGGTTCGCCCTCGGAACATCCGAACGAGTCTCGAACAGGCCTGAGCCGGCCATGCTGAGGAATCCGCAACCCCCGCAACCGGTCACCCAGCCTCGCCACGAAGGGCCGACACAACGCCGCCACTTGGCGCAGACAGTTGCACTCACGCGGGCCGCACCTGCACGATCACCGCCGCTAGCGACCGAGTACCCAGCCGCAAACGAGGAGCAGATCCCTGACAAGCACGGCCGTCCAACGCCGTGAACGCCTCGACCGAGCGAACAGCATCCGGGGCGCCGGCCTATGCCAAGAAGGAAGACCCACATGTCCACTGACGACACACACCACCTTGATGGGCCGTTGTCTCGACACAACGTTCACGGCGGCGACGGGGACCGTGACAGCGGGTATTCTCGCGTTCGGGTCGGCGAGCCCGGCAGACTCGGCTGCACCCACGCAGGGCCCACCAGCAGAGTCGCGCTGAAGGTCAACGGCGTACTCGAGAACATCGAGGTCGACCATCGCACCTCGCTGCTGGACCTGCTGCGCGAGCGGCTCGACCTCACCGGCACCAAGAAGGGGTGCGACGCGGGCGCCTGTGGTGCCTGCACGGTGCTGGTCAACGGCGACCGCGTCAACGCCTGCCTCACCCTGGCGGTTCGACTGCAGGACGCCGAGATCACGACCGTGGAGGGCTTGGCCACGGCCGACGATGATCTCCATCCGCTGCAGCAGGCGTTCATCGACCACGACGCATTCCAGTGTGGCTACTGCACACCTGGGCAGATCATGTCCGGCATCGGTTGCATCCGTGAAGGGCACGCAGGCTCCGCCGAGGAGATCCGCGAGTGGATGAGCGGCAACATCTGCCGCTGCGGCTGCTACGTGAATATCGTGCGCGCGGTCGAGCAGACCGCCCACGGGACATGAGACGCGGCCACCGTGTATCCCTTCTCCTACACCCGGGCCTCCGACACCCGAAGCGCGCTCGCGGCCGGCCGGCGCGGCGGGCGTTACATCGCCGGCGGCACCACTCTGGTCGACCTGATGCGCGAAACCGTCGAACGCCCCGAGACACTGGTCGATATCAGCGCGCTGCCGCTGCGCGAGGTCACCGTCACCGAGCGCGGGGGCCTGCGCATCGGTGCGCTGGTGCGGATGGCCGAGGCCGCCGCCCACCCCAAGGTGCGCGCCCTCTACCCGGTCATCTCCCAGGCGCTGGAACTGAGCGCGTCCGCCCAGTTGCGCAACATGGCCACCATCGGCGGCAACATCATGCAGCGCACCCGGTGCACGTACTTCCGCGACGTGACCGCGGCCTGCAACAAGCGAGAGCCTGGCTCCGGGTGCGCCGCGTTGCAAGGCTTCAACCGCACCCACGCGATCCTGGGCACCTCCGACCAGTGTGTGGCCACGCACCCCTCCGACGTCGCCGTGGCCTTCGCGGTACTGGAGGCGAGGGTGCACCTGCTAGGCCCGGACGGGGCACGCAGCGTCGCCTTCGCGGACTTTCTGCTGCGGCCGGGCGGCACCCCGAACCGTGAACAGGCCCTGCGGCAGGGCGAGTTGATCACTTCGGTGGAGATCCCCGCCCATCCGCGTCCGCTGAAGTCGGGCTACCTCAAGGTACGCGACCGGCAGTCGTATGAGTTCGCTCTCACCTCCGCGGCCGTCGCCCTGCACCTCCGCGGCGGTGTGATCCACGAGGCGAAGGTCGCCGCCGGCGGAGTCGGCACCGTGCCGTGGAAGCTGCCCGCGGTAGAGCGGCACCTCATCGGCGAACGCCCCTCGCAAGCGCTGTGGACACAGGCCGCGGAACGAGCGGCGCACGCAGCCCGCCCCCTGGAGCACAACCGCTTCAAGATCGAGCTCCTCAAACGCACCGTCGAACGCCAACTGCGCATCGTAGGAGGTACCCCGTGAGTCCGCAGCCGCAGGAAGCCGTCGGGGCGCCGCTCTCCCGGGTGGACGGCCGTCTGAAGGTCACTGGCAAGGCGCTGTACGCCGTCGACCACGACATCGACGCAGCCGTGCACGCGGTCGTCGTCGACAGCAGCATCGGCCGAGGCCGCATGACCGGCATCGACACCCGCGCGGCGCTCGCCCAGCCCGGCGTACTGAAGGTGATCAGCCACCTCAACGCTCCCACGCTGCCCTACCAGCGCAACCCGCTCCCGCTCAACCCGCCGGGCGAGCGACTGCATGTCTTCCAGGACGACAAGGTCCTCTTCCACGGGCAGCCGGTCGCCGTCGTAGTGGCCACCACACTGGAGGCCGCCCAGTACGCCGCCGGCCTGGTGACGGTGACGTATGACGCCCAGCAGCCCTCGACCGACATGGCCGACGCGCCGGCCGGCGAGCCCCAGACCTACGCACGGGGCGACGCGGACAAAGCGCTGGACTCCGCCGCCGTACACATGGAGATGACCTATCGGGCCGCCCGCAACCACCACAACGCGATGGAGCCGCACGCCACCACCGCCCGCTGGGACGGCGACAAGCTGACCGTCTGGGACAAGACCCAGTGGGTGTACGGCACGCAGATGGAACTCGCCACGGTGTTCGGTATGGCGGTGGAGTCCGTGCGCGTCATCTCGCCGTTCGTCGGCGGCGGGTTCGGCAGCGGGCTGCGGACCTGGCCGCACGTCATCATCGCGGCCCTGGCCGCTCGCGAGACCAGCCGCCCGGTCAAACTCGCTCTGACGCGCAGGCAGTTGTACTTCGGGACGGGCTTCAGGCCCACCTATGAGTACTCGGTGCGCCTGGGCAGCGACCGGCGCGGGCGCCTGACCGCGATGGTTCACGACGTGCGCGCCGAAACGTCGAGATACGAGACATTCATGGAGTCCGTCCTCAGCCCCGGGAAGATGCTGTACAGCATGCCCAACGTCCGCCAGGCATACCGGACGGTGCCACTGGACGTGAACACCCCGCTGTACATGCGCGGCCCCGGATACACCACCGCCTCCTACGTCATCGAGTCGGCGATGGACGAACTCGCCCACAAACTGGGCATCGACCCGATCGAGTTGCGGCTGCGCAACGAACCCGATGCCGACGAGTCCAGCGGGCTGCCGTTCTCCACCCGCAAGCTACGCGAATGCTACGCCGTCGGCGCCCGTGAGTTCGGCTGGCACCGGCGCAATCCCAAGGCGCGTGCCACCCGTGACGGCGACTGGCTGATCGGCACCGGCATGGCCGCCGGCGTCTACGACACCGTCCGCAAGGACGCCCAGGCGTCGGTCAGGCTGGACGCCGACGGCACCGCACTGGTCCAGTCCGCGGCCAGCGACATGGGCCCGGGCACCTACACCTCCCAGACCCAACTCGCCGCCGACGCCCTCGGCCTGACGATGCGCGACGTGACGTTCCGCCTCGGCGACTCCCTCATGCCACCTGCCCCGCCGCACGGCGGCTCCTGGACCATGGCCAGCGTCGGATCGGCCGTCCAGGACGGCTGCGACAAGCTGCGGCAGCAAGCCATCGAACTCGCCGTCAAGGATGAAAAATCGCCGCTGCACGGCGTCGATCCCGGCATGGTCGTGGTCTGCGCAGGCCGGCTGCATGTCAACGACAACCCCGCACGCGGCGAGACCTACCAGCAACTCCTGACCCGCAACAAACGCACCCATCTCCAAACACTCGGATCCTTCACCCGGCCCACAGGGCCGGAACGGTTCTCCCTATACGCCTACGGCGCGACGTTCGCCGAGGTCGCTGTCGACGCCCGACTGGGTCTGGTGCGGGTGCGGCGGATGCTTGGCGTCTACGACGCGGGCCGCATCGTCAACCCCAAACTCGCCGACAGCCAAGCCCTGGGCGGCATGGTCGGCGGTATCGGCCAGGCCCTGCTGGAGCACACGGTCACCGACCACCGCGACGGCCGCATCGTCAACGCCAGCCTCGCCGACTACCTCGTCCCCGTCAACGCCGACATCCCCAGCCTGCGGGCGATCTACCTCGACGGCGACGACCGCAAGGCCGACCCCATCGGCGTCAAGGGCCTGGGAGAGCTCGTGCAGATCGGCGTGGCGCCCGCCATCGCCAACGCAGTCTTCCACGCCACCGGCCGCCGCGTCCGCGAACTGCCCATCACCGCCGAGGCCCTGCTCTGAGCACAAGGGCGCCCCTCTGACCGTTCAGGGGACGGGCCGCGCGGCCCGCCGCCGGACACCAGGGCCATCGCCGTGTCGCCCACCCTCGACGACACGGGCGGCGGCTCCGGACTGTTCGACGGCACCGGGCTCGCGGCGGGTTGGCCAGCCGTACCACGCCGTCTTCGCTCGACTCCCTTGTCGGGAAATGCCGGCACAGCGTCGCGAGTCCTCCCTGACACGGGCACGTTTTGCGGTACTTCTCCTGCGGCACGACGTTCTGCCACTCGTCGGGGTGGCTGTGGGGCGCCTGTGCGCCGGCCACCTGGAACCGCAACCGCGCCGCGATCAACTCCTGGCTCACCTGGTGCCGCACTATCAAACGCTGGGCCGCACCATCGGTGCCGGCCGAGTCCGAACGCCGCAAGGAAGCCCCGGACGAGACGGGGCCGTAGCAAGACGACCTTGCACCGGCTACTGTACGCCGCGACATCCCGCTACGGGAGAAGACCCTGTGGCGGATGCTTTACGAAACGGCCGCCAGAGCAACGGAGATTCTCGCGCTCAACGTCGAAGACCTCGATCTGGACAACCGGCGTGCCCGCGTTACTTCCAAGTGGGGCGCGATCGAGTGGGTGTACTGGACAGCGGGACCGCCCACTTGCTGCCCCGAATGTTGCGCCTGCCGGACGGCACCGCCCCCACCCGTGGTCCGCTGTTCTTGTCCGCGCGTCGCCCAGTCCCTGCACGCCACCCCCCGCCGCGAAAGACATCTGCCCGCGCACGGGCCCGGCTCGGCTCGGCTCGGCTCGGCTACGACCGTGCCCGCGTGCTGCTCGACAAGTACGTCGGACTCGACCTCCACCAACTCCGGCACAGCGCCGCCACCCATCTCGGCGACGCCGAAGTCCCACTCCAGCTCATCATGAGCAAGACCCAGCACAAGAACCCGCGCACCGCCATGCGCTACGTCAAACCCGGCGCCGAGGCCATCGCGGCCGTCACCACCCACCTCGCGCCGCCCCGCCGTACCCACTGACCAGCTCTTTTCCTGGAGAGAAGGGGCACTGTCCCTTTCTTCCATACTTGGTCTGCCCCCTACTACACCGACCCCGACGGCAACAGAGTCGAGCTCCACGTCGACAAGTACGGCGACAGCTGGACCTCCATGGAACACATGCGCCACTCCCCCACTTCGCCGCCAAGCCCATCGGCCACTTCATCGACCCGGACAAAGCTGCTGAAAGCCCGGCAGGCCGGGGCGTCCCCCTCGGAGCTGAGCAAGCCTGCATGGCGCGATGAGTTCGCAACTCGACGCCGATCTTGCCCGGTTCGCCGCCGCACTCCTCGACGTTGAACGGCGCCTCGCCGACCGGATCGACGATCTGATCGCGCGGCGTGACACGCCGCAGACGAAAGGCCCCGGCATCCTCGGAGCGAGGATGCCGGGGCCTAAAGCGATGCCACACGTGGCTGACTGGTGGAGACCTCGGTCACGGAGGACTGAGGCAGGGTTCCCCACCAGGCAGGCATGATCAGCGACGATCGACGGTCTCGCAGTCGCCGGAAACCTGCGGATCCGTCAGGTCCACCTTGATGATGTCGTTGCCCGTGCCGCAGCTCAGGTCCGGCTTGTCGGCCTTGGAGCCGTCGGCTCCCGCGGCCTCCGTGGCCCAGATCTCGTCGTCGTTGTTGCCGCCGCGCAGCGCGTCGGCGCCCTCGCGGCCGACGATCCAGTTCTTGTTGGAGTTGCCTCGCAGTGAGTCGTCGAAGTCGCTGCCGAGCAGGTTCTCCACGGTCGTGTCGATGTTGTCGTGGTCCTTGTTCAGGCGGCCGTCGTCAGCCTGGTCGTCCATGTCGACCAGCACACCGGAGGTGCTGAATCTGAAGTCGGCCGTGTCGACGTCGTCACCGCCGTTGAAGGTGACGTTGGTACCGGTGGAGGTGGAGGCGCCGAAGTAGGTGTCGCGGCCCGCCCCGCCCTCGATCCGGGTAGTGAGCGACGTGTCCACCCGAACCTCGTCGGGGCCGCCGCCGGTCATCAACTTGATGACCTTGATCGACGTACTGACCTCGCAGACGACCTTGTTGGAAGCTCCGTTCCGGCGGCATCCAGTGCCGGGTTCAATCCCCGTGCCGGTGGTGTCTTCCAGGGTGACGATCCTCCCGGCGCTTAAGCTGACCAGCTTGATCTTGTTCGCGAAGTCGCTGCCCTCGTAGTAGAGGTCGTTGATGCTGGTGACGTAGGCCGTGGGAGTGGCGGCGTGGCTGGGGGTGGCCAGGGCGCCGGCCAGCGCGGCGGCGGCGAGGGTCGGCAGCGCCAGTCGAGCCAGGTGCTTGGTGATACGCATGGTGCCTATCCTTTGATAGTGGTGGAAATTGCCGATGGATCTCCGTTACGGGACGAAAAGCTCCACCGGCTGTTCGCGACCATTCAAAGGGCACTCAAGCGTTCCTCAATACGTCAAACGGCACACAGGTTATGTGCTGTGCCACACTGCGCATAAGCTCCCCATAGACCTCAAGGGGCCCGGCACTGGATTCCCCATGAGCTTGGAGTTCCTGAGTCGTCTGTACCCTCCACTGCGGTGCCGGCCGATCGCTGGGCCGCCGCGTCGTCAGCGCCAAGGCATGCGGTTCAGGCACCCTTGATGAGCTGGCCCTTGTTCGCGCTGGTTGCCCTTCTGCGTCGGTGATCCAGGATGACGCAAGCCATTTCGCCGGCGGACCAGGCTGGGAAGGTCCGGCGGTCACCGTTGCTCCTGGGCGGCGAACAGCTTGTTCCTGCCGGCGCAGGCCTCGGCGCAGAGACTCCAGCGGGATGTCTCTCCCGTGGCGTGACGAAAGGCGAGTCCGCCAAGATCGCATGAGGGCCACGATGCCCATGTCCTGGTGAGCACGGTCATGAGTGGCTTTTACGTATTGAATTCGCCGTCAAATCTCGGCGAAAAAAGAAGAATATGTCATAGTTTGTCATGATTTGGGTGTTAACGTCGGCATTGAGGATTCTGGTACCAATCGACGGGGGGAATGATGGCCGGAATGCCTGGCTTCGAGGAAGGAGGGGGCTGCAGACGCCGCCGCTGGTGGCGTCGCCGTCGCTGCCGCCGCCGTCGGCGCTGGTGGTGGGGCCCCTGGGGACATGACTGGGATTGGTGAGTGAACCAAGTCCAATGAGCCGCGGGTTGCGACGGTCTCCGCCGCGCGTGTGGTTTCTCACCCGTTGGTGGCTGCGCTCCGCGAAGTCGCCGCAATCCGCCTGAAGTTGAGTACATCACCCGGCAATGTGGCCCTGCGGCCCTCAGCAACTCCTCTATGAGACCGACGCATCCCTCGCGGCCTGACGGCAAGGCGAACGCCTGCTGCGGGACCACGCCGCCGGCGGCCTACGACGAGTCGGCCACGTCTGACCTGCCAGTGCTCGCCGCGAAGCGGCCACCAGGGCGGTCGTCGTCCGGGGAGAGTGCGTCGTGGACGGCCCCGGCGTGACCGGCCGGATTGTGCCGGCCATGACGGTGTGCGATGTTCCCTGTGATGAGCGTTACATTTTCTAGCGCGTAAACGCGCAGGCGGCGCATACTCAAGGCCATGCCAAATGATCAACCGATCGGCCGGCGAGGGCTGCTGCGCGCCGGTCTTGTCGTGGGAGGCCTGTTCGCCGGGACGGCCGCTGCGGGCACCGCCGTCCATGCTCAGAGCGTTCCGTCCTCGAGCGGGACCACCACGCCGGACAAGCGTCCCGCCACACCCGATCAGGCCTGGGCGAGATTGCGTGAAGGCAACCGCCGCTGGGTGGCCGGCACCTCCACACACCCGCACCAGGACGCGGCGCGGCGGGCGGAGGTGGCACAGAAGCAGGACCCGTTCGCGGTCGTCTTCTCGTGCATCGACTCGCGGGTGGCGCCCGAGCTCGTCTTCGACACCGGATTGGGTGACCTGTTCGTGCTGCGCACCGCCGGGCAGACCATCGACCCGCTCGTCACGGGCTCGGCGGAGTACGGCCCCGCCGAACTGGGCACCCCGCTCGTCGTCGTGCTCGGCCACCAGCGCTGCGGCGCCGTCACGGCCGCCGCCGAGTCGCTCCACGACCACAAGAAGCTGCCGGGAGAGCTGAGCACCATCGCCTCATCGCTGCGCTCGTCCTACAAACGCTCGGGCGGCGACGTCGACAAGATGATCCGCATCCACACCATCGACGTGGTGAACCAGCTCAAGAAGGACAGGCTGTTCACCCCGCGCATCGCCAAGGGGCAGCTCAAGGTGATCGGCGCCTACTACTCGATCGACACCGGCGAGGTCAGCCGCCTCGCCTGACCCCGGCGCAGCGGGCAGCACTCGCGCCGGGTCGCCGACCCTCAAGGATGTTCACCGGCCATGAGCATGACGGTCGCTCTGCCGTCAGCGGCCGATCTTGTCCAGCTCGGCGAGATCCTCCTCGGAGAGCGAGAATCCCGCGCCCGCAACGTTCTCGCGTAGGTGCGCCACCGACGAGGTGCCGGGGATCAGCAAGATGTTCGGCGACCGCTGCAGCAGCCAGGCCAGGGCGACCGACATCGGCGTCGCGTCCAGCCGGAAGGCCACGGCCGTGAGCGCCGAGGACTGCAGCGGGCTGAAGCCGCCGAGCGGGAAGAAGGGCACGTAGGCGATGCCCTGCCCGGCGAGTTCGTCGATCAGCTCGTCGTCCTGGCGGCGGGCGAGGTTGTACATGTTCTGCACACACACGATCGGCGCAATCGCCTGTGCCTCGGCGACCTGTTCCGCCGTCGCGTTGCTCACGCCGAGGTGCCGGATCAGGCCCTGCCGCTGGAGTTCGACGAGGGTGTCGAACGCCTCGGCGAGCGAGCCGGGCTGGGGACCCTGGGCATCGCCGAGCCGGAGGTTGACCACCTCCAGCATCTCGAGGCCGAGGTTCTCCAGGTTCTCCTGGACGGCCCGGCGCAGGTCTTCGGGCCGCCGGGCCGGGGGCCAGCCTCCCTCCTGGTCCCGGGTCGCGCCGACCTTGGTCACGATGTGCAGCGAGTCCGGGTACGGGTGCAGCGCTTCGCGGATCAGCTGGTTGGTGAAGCGCGGCCCGTAGGCGTCGGCGGTGTCGATGTGGGTGATGCCGAGGTCGACGGCCTCGCGGAGAACGGCGATTGCGCCGTCGCGGTCGGCAGGCGGGCCCATGACCCAGGGGCCGGCGAGTTGCATAGCGCCGTAGCCGAACCGGGTGACGGTCAGATCGCCCAAGGTCCAGGTGCCGCCGGGAAGCGAAGCGGAGAGCGTGCTCATACTGTGCCTTTCGTGTTGAGCCAAGGGATTGGTGCCTGACAGCGCCTTGCATCATCATTGGTGTGTAGCTTCCTAAACGGAAGTAGGCACTGCGGAGTGCGTAAGGCATCCGCAGGTGAGAGGAGTGGTCGATGGCAACGAAGACGGCAGCCCAGCAGAGAGCACAGGCCAAGGTGGAGTACGACGCCTTCCTGGCGGCCTGCCCCAGTCGCAAACTGCTCGACCGGATCTCCGACAAATGGGTCACGCTGATCCTGGCCGCGCTCGGCAGCTCGCACCAGCCAGGCACTGACTGCGCCGGCGAGCCGCGGGCGATGCGCTACTCGGAGCTGCTGCGCCTGCTGGCCGGCGTCAGCCAGAAGATGCTCACCCAGACGCTGCGCTCCCTGGAGCGCGACGGCCTGGTGACCCGCACCGTGACGCCGACCGTGCCCGTCACGGTCTCCTACGAGCTGACCGATCTCGGCCTGTCACTGTACGAAATGATGCGCGGCCTCAAGGCCTGGGCCGAGGTGCACATGGACGATGTGCTCGCCAACCGCGAGACCTACGACACCCGCGCCACCTGAGAGAGCACTACGAGGATGTGGAACACGCCGGCCGACGCTTCGCCAGAAGCACCTGTTCCTGCGGTGAGCCGGCCGGGCGGCATCAGCCGGCAGGGGTGACCAAGCAGAACTCGTTGCCTTCGGGGTCCGACATGACCTGGAAGGAGCCCTGGTCGTCACAGACGGTCTCGCCGATCCGCGCGGCGCCCAGCCGCAGGGCGTGGGCGATGGCCGGCTCGATCGCGTCCACCGCGATGTCCAGATGGAGCCGGTTCTTGCCGGCCTTGTCTTCTGCCACGGGCTGGAACGCCAGCCGCGCGCTGCCGGGCGGTTCGACGTGGGACCAGCCCCGGGCACGATCCACGGGGTCGCCGCCGAGCAGGGCCGCCCAGAAGCGAACCAACTCGTGCGGATTCCGGCAGTCAACCACGATCTGGTTGAGGTGCGCTCGCATGACGGTCAGGGTAACGGGCCACCTCACCCTGGGCGAGCCATGATCGACGCTCTCCTGCGCTCAGGGCCTCCCGATGCCGGCCCGAGCCCAGTGTGTGCCGATGAGTTATGGCAGGGCGGGCGGTCCACCTCCTGAAGACGATGTCCAGGAGGTCACGTGGGTTCCGTGGTGCTGTACAAGAGCATGTCCTTGGACGGGTTCGTCGCCGGTCCGCACGTCGGCGCCGAGCATCCGATGGGCGAGGGTGGCATGCGGCTGCACGAGTGGATGTTCACCGAGCGGCCCGATCCGCGCGACACGGAGATCATCGCCGCGATCACGGCCTCGGCGGGCGCGGTCGTGGTCGGCCGGCGTACGTTCGACGTCGGTCTGCCGCATTGGCAGGACACGCCGTTCCCGGTGCCGACCTTCGTGCTCACCCACCAGGCCCGTGACGAGCTGGCCATGAAGAGCGCGACCTTCACCTTCATCACCGACGGCATCGCCAGCAGCATCGAGTCCGCACAGGACGCAGCCGGCGACAAGGAGGTGATCGTCATGGGCGCGCAGACCGGGCGGCAGTTCCTGCGCGCCGGGCTGGTGGACGAGCTGCAGATCACCTTGGTGCCGGTCATGCTGGGCGGCGGCACCCGGCTGCTGGAGGACCTGAGCCCCATCGAACTGGAGCGCACGCGGGTGATCGCCTCCGATGCGGTCACGCACCTGCGGTTCCGGGTTGCCAGGTAGGTGGGGCCAGGGCCGGGCGAAGGGGTGCGCGGGGGCGCGGCGTGCAGCACACTGCCCTCAAGGGACCGACAGGCGGGCGGGAGGCGGCGATGGCCAAAGGCTCGATCATCGTGATGCTGGCGGTCCTGTTGGCTAGCCGCTGCGGCGGCCCGCCCGCCCCGCGCCCGCCCGCGCAGGCCGCGGTCCCCTCCCCAACGCCGTCTCCCACCAGTGGCTGCCAGGCCGCCCAGCCGCTGCAGCCTGGCGGCCACACCCTCACCCACGGCGGGCAGCAGCGCCGCTTCCTGCTGTCGGTGCCCGACGGCGCCGGCCCCCACCCGGTCCTGCTCGACCTGCACGGCCTCGGCTCCTCGGCCCGCCAGCAGAGCACCTACAGCCGGCTGGCCGCCGAAGGCTCGCTGCGCGGCTACATCGTGGCCACCCCGC
The DNA here is from genome assembly GCF_052245915.1 of Nonomuraea sp. 10N515B. Classification (NCBI taxonomy): domain Bacteria; kingdom Bacillati; phylum Actinomycetota; class Actinomycetes; order Streptosporangiales; family Streptosporangiaceae; genus Nonomuraea; species Nonomuraea sp. 10N515B. Next base: position 22,096 of record NZ_JBQQBQ010000070.1, on the reverse strand, counting down.
AGGCCGCCGAGGGCCGCATGGGCTGGACGCTGCCCCACACCGGCGGCCCCGACGACACCGGCTTCATGACCGCGCTGCTGGACCGGCTCGAGCAGCGGCTGTGCGTCGACTCCCGGCGCGAGTTCGCCGCCGGCATGTCGTACGGCGCCGGCATGGCCGCGGGCCTGGTGTGCGCCCTGGACGGCCGCCTGGCCGGGATCGCCGCCGTGGCCGGGCTCAACATCGTGCCCCCCTGCGACCGGCCCCGCCCCACGACGATCATCGCCTTCCACGGCACCGCCGACCGCATCGTCCCCTACCGCGGCGGCCACCCGTTCCGCGACGCCACCGGCGACCTGCGCGCCCTGGCCCAGCTCGTGATGCTGGCGCCGGTCGAGCAGGTCATGGACGGCTGGGCCAAGGCGCACAGCTGCGCCGGCCGCACCAGCAGCAGCCTGAGCGAGCACGTACGGCTGCGCGGCTGGAAATCCTGCCCCGGCGGGGCCACACTGCGCCTGTACACGGTCGACGGGGGCGGCCACACCTGGCCCGGCCCCATCGAGGTGCCCAGGCTCGGAGCCACCGCCCGCGACCTGGACGCCACCGCGCTCATCCTCGACACCTTCGACCGCACCCCTTCCCGGTGACCCGCCCGACAATGGAGAGTCCATGGACGACGTACGCGTCACAATCGAAGCCGTGCCCCGCGCCGGGCTGACCGAGCAGCGGCTGCGCCAGGCGATCGCCGAGCATCCCGAGGCGTTATCGGCGCTGGAGGTGGCCGACCCGGACAGGCTCACCGTCGCCTTCGCCCCCGGCCTCGGCCACGACCCCGGCGAGAACGCGCCGTTCCAGGCGAGCGTGTTCGACCCGGTCGGCAACCGCGCCGTCGAGCTGCGCGGCACCCTGGACCGGCCCGAACGCGCCGACCTTCGGCCCAGCGCCTGGCGGCCCCAGCCGAGCCGCGCCGAACTCGTCGCCGCCGCCGCGATCCTGCGCGCCGACCCCCGCTTCCCCGCCGGCGACGACGTCGTGGTCTACCGGCCCATGCCGCCGCTGGCCGACGCCGAAAACCCCGACGGCACCACCGTGCGCCGCCCCACGCTCGGGGTGTACACGCCGGCCGAGCCGACCGGGCTGCGCCACCGCATCGTCGCCGTCGACCTGGTCAACCACATGGTCGACTGGACCCCGGCCGGGGTCAACGTGCGCATGCACCACGACTGCGACAACAGCGTCCCCGAAGGCGTCGACTCCCTGGTCGACCGCGGCGGCCCCGACCAGGTACGCGTGCGCGTCCACCGCGGCGCCACCGAGTTGTGGAACCTGCTGGTGGTGCGGCCGCGCGCCTCGGCGCCGCAGAACCCCGGCCTGGGCGGCGGCGTCGAGCTGCGCGAGGTCCGCTACCGCGGCCGGCTCCTGCTGCGCCAGGCCCACCTGCCCATCCTCAACGTCGAATACGAGGAGGGCACGACCTTCCGCGACGACGTCGCCTTCGAAACCCGCTTCTCGGCCACCGGCTCCGACCCGGTCGGGTGGGGGTGGCGACTGTGCACCAGCAGCCCCCGTACCATCCTGGAGCGCCCCGACACCGACGCCGGCAACTTCCAGGGCGTGGCCTTCCACCACGACGGCGAAGAGCTGCGCATCGTCAGTGAGATCGCCGCCGGCTGGTACCGCTACGCCAGCGACTGGCGGCTCGGCGACAACGGCGACATCAGCCCGCGCTTCGGATTCGCCGCCACCCGCAACCCCATGACGTGCCTGGTGCACCGCCACCACGCCTACTGGCGGCTCGACTTCGACATCGAAGGCGCTGGCAACGACGTCGTCGAGCAGATCGACGACACCGGCTCGATCATCCCCGAACCCGTCCCGATCATCCGCGAGACCTCCCGCCGGCGCCGCCCTGCCGATGCCCGGGCCCGCTACTGGCAGGTCCGCGACAAGGCGTCCGGCCGCGGCTTCCAGATCCATCCGGGCGAGCTCGACGGCACCGCCGACGCCTACGGCGTGTCCGACCTGTGGTTCCTGCGCCACCACCCGCGCGAGCTCGACGACGGCAACCCCGGCCCCCGCGACCGCGCCGCGATCAACCGCTGGCTCAACGGCGAGAGCATCAACGGCGCCAACGTCGTCGTCTGGTACGCCGGCCACTACTACCACGACCAGGCCCACCCCCAGCCCCACCAGGGCGAGCTGATCGGGCCGCGGCTGGTGCTGATCTGACGGGAGCGGCAGGCGCCGATCCAGCGGCTACTCTTGTCGCTCATGAGTCAGGTGGGACACGCGACGGCCCGCGCCCTGCTGCGCAGACTGGCCGTCGAACAGGCCGAATGCAGGGTGCCGTCGCTGACGGCCGCGATCGTGCGCGACGGGCGGACGGCGTGGTTCGGCGGCCGGGGACGCGTCGGCGACGCACCCCCGACCGCCGCCACCCAATACCGGCTCGGCTCCATCACCAAATCCATGGTCGCCGTGGTCGTCATGCGGCTGCGCGACGAAGGAGCGCTGGCCCTGACCGACCCCCTGGACGCGCACCTGCCCGGCGCCCCGCACGGCCACCTGACCATCGCCCAGCTGCTGTCGCACACCGGCGGGCTGACCGCCGAACCCCCCACCGCCTGGTGGGAACGCACCCCCGGCATTCCCGCCGCCGACCTGCTCAAACGCCTGGGCCCCGGCGAGCTCAAACACCGGCCGGGACGCCGCTTCCACTACTCCAACGTCGGCTTCGCCCTGCTCGGCGAGCTCGTCGCCCGCCTGCGCGGCACCACCTGGCTGCAGGCCGTCCACGGCGAGGTGCTCGCCCCGCTCGGCATGAACGACACCACCGCCCGCCCCCGCGCCCCGCACGCCACCGGCTACGCCGTGCACCCGTGGGCCGACGTCGTGCTCGCCGAGCCGGAGCACGACGCCGACGCCATGAGCCCGGCAGGGCAGCTGTGGTCCACCCCGCACGACCTGGCCCGCTGGGCGGCGTTCCTGTGCGGCGACACCGGCGGCGTGCTGTGCGGCGACACGCTGGCCGAGATGCGCGAACCGGTCGGCGTCGACGACGGCGACACCTGGACCGGCGGGTTCGGGCTCGGCCTGCAACTGTCCAGGGACGGCGGCCGGCGCCTGGCCGGGCACGGCGGATCCATGCCAGGGTTCCTGGCCACTGTGTGGGCGGACGCGGCCGAAGGGGTCGGGGTGCTGTTCATGGCCAACACCACCTCGGGGCTCAGCGGCCGGCTGCTCACCGACCTGCTCGACATCCTGGAGGAGTACGAGCCGCGGCTGCCCGACGAATGGCGGCCCGTGCCGGCCGACCCGGAGCTGCTCGCGCTGACGGGGCTGTGGCATTGGGGGCCCAAGCCGTACACGCTGCGGCTGCTGCCCGAGCGGGGCCTGTCACTGGAGCCGGTCGGCGGGGCCGGTCGGGCCTCGCGGTTCGTCCCCCAGCCGGACGGGACCTGGCGCGGGCTGGACGGCTACTACGCCGGGGAGACGCTGCGGGTGGCGGCCGACCATCTCGACCTCAACACGTTCATCTTCACCCGCGAGCCGTACGACCCGGCGGCGCCGGTGCCGGGCGGGGTGACCGGCTGGCACGCCTGACCGCCCGCCAGACAGACCAGGCACCTCCGCCGTCTTTCCGGTGGAGGCCTCGGTGTGAGCTGTCTTTAGAAGGTGCGCTCAGCGACCTTCACTCGCTGGCCGGTCTCCAACGCGGCGCGCAATGTGTCGGCCGGCAGCGGCGCGGCGGGGGCTTGGAGCATGCGCTGGACCGGCACGTCGGGGTCGGCGAGGTAGATCTGGGTGTAGGCGCCGGACTCGGGCTCGAAGCGCCAGCTCTCGGGGAGGGTTCCGGCGTCGACGGTGTCGAAGCCGAGCCGGTCGATCAGCTCCGCTGCCCGAGTCTTCGCGCCGGGGTCGTCGCCGGCGATGGGAAGGGCGCTGCGGTCCGGGGCCCCGGCGGGCCGGGCGAGCTGGGGGATGTGGTGCGCCAGGATGTTGTTGAAGGCCTTGACCAGCAGCGCGCCGGGCAAGAGCTGCTGGGCCAGCTCGGTCGTGGTCATCTTTTCGGAGTCGAGTTCGGCGATGCGGCCGTCGCGGGAGGGGTAGTAGTTGCCGGTGTCCAGCACGGTCCGGCCCCGCAACAGCTCAGCAGGCACGGAGCTGTAGGCGCTCAGCGGGATGCTGAGCAGGGTCGCCTCGCCGGCGCGGGCAGCCTGCTCCACGGTGCCTGCCACGGCTCGCGGCCCCAGCTCCTCGACCAGACCGGCCAGGCTCTGCGGGCCGCGCGAGTTGGCGATCACCACGTCGATGTCCGCCGCCACCGCCAGCCGCGCCACCGCCGACCCGATGTTTCCGCTTCCGATGATTCCCAGAGTCGACATTGCGATTCCTCCTTCTATGTTGTGGCCGCCCCGAGCCAATACCCGTGAACGTATGGGCCACCCTGGCCACGTTAAGACCTCACATCAGTGGGGCCCGAGCTGTGACCAGAGGGCCCCGCCTCGGGAGGCGCCATTCCATAGGATTGTTGAACGATGCTACAATCCTCTTGAAGTTGCCAATACGCTCGGCCCGCCGAAGGACGCCCCTTGACCAGCGACGACAACCGCCAGACCCGCTCCGCCGAAGAGGCGGTGCGTGCCTGCGCGATCCGGGCCAAGCAGAGCTGCGCGACCCTCCACAACGCGACGGACACGGCCATCGACACCGCGCTGCGCGCCATGGCGGAACGGTTGCGGGCAGCGCGCGACACTCTCACGTCCGCCAACGAAGAAGACCTCGCCGCAGCCGTGTCCGCCGGCATGTCACCCGCTCTCCAGGACCGGCTGCGGTTGACCGGCCCACGACTGGAGAGCATGGCCGCAGAGCTGCGCACGCTGGCGGACGTGGCGCACGAGCCTCGCGACAAGGCCCTCGAAGAGCGCTCGGACGGCCTCACCCTGCTGGAACGCCGCAGGCCGGTCGGCGTCATCGGCGCGAACTTCGAGGCACGTCCGAACGTCACCCTCGACATCGCCTCCCAGTTCCTCAAATCACGCAACGCAGGCGTGCTCCGCACCGGTTCGGCCGCACTCCGCTCGTCCCGGGCCATCGTGGACGAGGTGATCGCACCGGCCCTCGGCGAAGCCGGCCTCGATCCGGACGCCATCCAGCTGGTGCCCAGCGAAGACCGCTCGGCGGCGTACGCGCTGGTGTCCCTGCCCGAGCTCATTCCGCTGGTCATCCTGCGCGGCAGCGGAGACAGCACCCGCGACCTCGGCCGCGAGGCCGCCCGCCACGGCGTGCGCACCCTTGCCCATGCCGACGGCGGCGGGGTCCTGTACGTGGACTCGGCCGCCGACGACAAGGCCGTGCACCAGCTGATCGCCGACAGCCTGGACCGGCTGGGCGTGTGCAACCGGCTCAATCTGCTGCTCATCGACCGATCCGTGTACGACGAGCGGCTCCCCGGCATTCTCCAGGTCCTGGACCGCCTCGGCATCACCGTCTCCCTGCCCCCGCACACCCACCCGCGCGGGTATGAGTGGTCGCTCGAGCCGAAGCGTGCGGCCACCGTGACGGTCGACGCCGCCGACGGCCCGCTGCACGCGGCTCGGATCGCCAATGAAGAGACATCCGGGCTGGCCGCCGCCATCGCGACCGAGGACCCGGCCGCCGCCGCGCAGTTCATCGACGCCTACGTCGGCTCCGGGGTCTTCTGGAACTCCACCACACGGCTCCTCGACGGCTTCAAGCTGCTGCGGCTGCCGGAAACCGGCATCAACATCGACCGGGTGCCCGGCCCACGCGGTCCGGTGAGCTTCCGCGACCTGTATCTGCGGCAGTACGTGGTCGTGCCGAGCGAACGTCTCACGTCCTGACCGGACCGTCGTTGCCCCACCGAGCAGAGCAAGAGTTTTGGAGACAGACACAGAGGCATCTGCGTGCTCTGGAGCGCTCACCAGCTCAGGCAGTCGCTAGTTTCCGGATACGCGGATGGTTCTCCAGCGCCCACCGCACGGTCTTCGGCGGGCGCCCGAGCAGGGTTTCCAGCTCGTCGGTGATGCCGCCGTATCCTCCGCCGCCAATCAGCCGGGTCAGGGTCTTCAGATGCTCCGCGATATGCGGGAACTGGCCCATAGCGGGGTCCACATAGGTCTCATTCCAGGTTTCGACGTCCTCGGGAACGTATGTGATCTTGCGTCCCAGCACGGCTCCGAAGTCCTCCGCGATCTCGTGCATGTCCTTCAGCTCTGGGCCGGTGAGCGCGTAGGACTTCGACAGGTGCGGCGCCGGGTCGACCAGGATCGTCGCGCACAACTCCGCCACGTCGTAAGCCGCGATGGGCGCGAGCCGATGGTGGCCGAAGGGCAGGCGCAGTTCATCGTCGGCCAGCGAGCCCAGTGCGAGCCAGGTCAGGATCGGGTTCTCGACGAAGAAGGCCGCCCGGACGTTGACGGTCGGGAGGCCGGACCAGTCCAGCACCTGCTCGGCGACCCAGTGGGCCCGCTGCTGCGGTGACCAGTCCGCGACGAGTCCGCCGAGTCGCGAACGCCGGTCTTCGTCCGGTGCGATCATGTTCTCGAACGTCATGAACGACTGCTCGTACTCGGAGATGTTGACGAAGACCTCGATGTCGCCCTGGGCCCGCGCCGCCGCGGCCATCAGGCTGACGGCGTCGGTGTAGTACGGCGACAGACTCATGCTGAAGTAGATGCGTCGGCAGCCCTTCAGCGCGGCGGTCACGTCGGCGATGTTGAGCAGGTCACCGACGAAGACCTCGGCCCCGGCCTGGCGGAGCGCGTGCGCGCGTTCGTCGTCCCGTCGCACGAACGCGCGCACCGGGTGGCCTTGGTCAAGCAGCATCTCGACCATTGTTCTGCTCACACCGCCGATTTCGCCGGCGGCTCCGGTGATCAGGATGGGATGGCGCTCTGGCATCGATGTGTCCTCTGTCTGGTTGGGGTGGGTCAGCGGGTTCTGCGTGGTGTCATCGGGGCGCCTGGCCGTCGATGCGGGCGAGGAAGTCGAGGAGTGCGGCGTTGGCCTCGGCGGGACGCTCCTGCTGCGTCCAATGCCCGCAACCCGGCAGCACCACCGGGCTGTCCAGGTGAGGCGCGACAGCGCTCAGCGGGTTGCCCGGCCCGCCCTGGCCGCGCAAAAGCTCGCTCAGCGAGCTGCCCCCGTCCGGGCCACGCAACGAGGTGACCATGTCACGGTCTCCCACCACATACAGCGCGGGAACGTCGATCCCGCGCCCCCGGAAAGGCGCGAGCAGCTCGTTGTTGCGTTCGATGTTGCGATACCAGTTGAAGGCTCCGGTGAAGGCCTGCTCGCCGTGCAGGGCGAAGTCCTCGGCGTAGGCCTGGATGTCCTCCTCCGTCAGCCAGGCCGGGAGAGCGGGCGCCTGCGGCATGATGTCCAGCAGGCCCAGACCGTCGGGTATGACCAGCGGGCGGGGCTCCCTGCCGAGCGGGTTGTCGCCTGAGGCGCCGACCAGGAGGCGGCGGAAGGCGTCCGGGATGTCCTTGGCGAACTCCGCGTCAGCGACTCCCGGCTCCTGGAAGTAAACCTGGTAGAAGCCCTCGCCGTACTGGGTGCGGGTGATCGAGGGCGGGACCATCCCGCCGGGCAGGATCGGCGGAATGCTGAGCCCGGCCACCGCGCGGACCTTGTCCGGGCGCAGCATCGCCGCGGTCCAGGCCACCGGCGCGCCCCAGTCGTGACCCACGACGACCGCCTGCTCCTCCCCCAGCTCCTCGATCAAGGCGATCACGTCGCCGACAAGGTGGAGCAAGGTGTAGGACGTCACGTCCGGCGGCTGCTCGCTGCGGGCGTAGCCGCGCTGGTCAGGGGCGACGACGCGGTACCCGGCCGCCGCCAGCGCCCCGAACTGGTGACGCCAGGAGTACCAGCTCTCCGGCCAGCCGTGCAGCAGCAGCACCAGCGGCCCCTGCCCCTGCTCGGCGATGTGCAGCCGGACCCCGTTCACATCGACGAAGCGGTGGGTGAGCGAACTTTCCACAAGGACCTCCTTGAGGTCGGTGAGTACGTGCTACTTCTTCAGCTGGGCGTACAGGGCTTCCAGGTCAGCGGACAGCTGCGACTTGATCCAGCGGGTGGTGTCGTCGGCCAGCACCTCGTGTGCCCCTGCCTCGATGCCGTCGAGCGCGGCCACGGCGACGTCGCGGGGGTCGGCCTTGGGCGCGTCGATACCCGACGTCATATCGGTGTCCACGTAGGCCACGTGGAGCCCGGTCACCGCGATGCCGCGCGGCTGCAACTCCAGGCGCAGGGAATTGGTCTGCGACCACAGGGCGGCCTTGGAGGCGCTGTAGGGCGTGCCGTCGGCCAGCCAGGACAGGGCGGAGTGGACGTTGAGGATGTGGCCCCCGCCGTTGCGCTCGATGATCGGCGCGAAAGCCCGGGTGAGCAGCAGCGGCCCGTAGAAGTTTGTGTCCAGGTCCCGGCGCACTTCTTCCATCGGGGAGCCGAGGTACGAAGCGCGGACGGAGGCGCCCGCGTTGTTGATGAGGATGGTGACGTCCTGGGCCTGCTCGGCGGCGGTCACCACGGATGCCGGGTCGGTGACCTCGAGCGCCAGCGGGACGGCATCGGGGTTCGTCACCGTGCGTGGGTCACGGGCCGTGGCGTAGACCTTGGCGGCGCCGCGCGCGTAGAGCTCCTCGACCAGCACCTTGCCGATGCCCCGGCCGCCTCCGGTGACGACGACGTTGGCGCCCTTGATTGCTGTCATGACTGCCTCCACAACGAGAAACCGATCGGTTTCCTCCACCGTAAACCGATCGGTTTCATCATGCAAATTCAGTTGGGCCAAACCATCACAGAACAGAACCAAGGAGGTCAGCCGAGCGAGGAGGCGCGGTGCCCTCGCGCTATCGCGGCCGCACCCATCCACGCCCGCGCCGACCTGGTGTCATCCGGCCGAGGCGCTGGCCGGCGCGGCGTCGTGGCGCTTGTCCAGGCCCATCTGATGCTTGACAGCACGATCCCAGAACATGCCTGACGCCCGTCCTGGTTCTCAGGGGTGGTGCGCGGGTCAGGGGCGTCCCCGCGACGTCGGCGAAGTGCTGTGCGATGTCGCTGGGCCTCGTCGCGAAAGGCCGGGCCTGGCCTGGTACGACGGTGACGGGGCTCGGTCACGGGCAGTGTGGTGGGCCTCCGCTCGGACGGGAAGGGAGCCATGGGGCGCGGGGCCCCGCCTCAGGGTGAGGTGTCCCGAGCCGAACGCGTTGGCTGCCGGCGTTGCGGAAGACGAAGGCGGCCCGTGCGACGAGTTTGACCGAGATCGGGTTCGTATTGCCGCTCACCCGTTTACCAAAGGTCCGCAGAAAGCCTCGGCCTTCAGGACTCTGTTGGCGAACTTGGAATCTCCTCGTTGATCACTTCGTGGCGCTCCGGTTAGGGTCTCCACAAGATCGGATGGAGCGGGAGAGGTCGGGCGGAGTGTCGATGCGGCCGGAGTCGTTCATGGCGATTCCGGAGGCGACCCGGCGGGTAGCCACGGCGGCCTTCCCTAAGGGGAGCATGTGCATGCGCGTCCGGGATGCGCTGGGCACGGTCTTCACCGATGAGGAGTTCGTCGATCTGTTTCCCGCTGATGGGCAGCCGGCTCAATCCCCGGGGCGGCTGGCGCTGCTAGCGGTGTTGCAGTATGCCGAGGGGTTATCGGATCGGCAGGCCGCCGACGCGATTCGCGGGCGGCTCGATTGGAAGTACGCCCTGGCCCTGGAGCTGGAAGACCCCGGGTTCAATTTCTCGGTGCTGAGCGAGTTCCGTGACCGGGTGATCGACGGCTCAGCCGAGGAACGGATTTTGGAGCTGCTGCTGGAGCGGCTTTGGCAGGCCCGTCTGCTGCGCGCGGGTGGGCGGGCGCGTACCGACTCCACGCACGTGCTGTCGGCCGCCCGGACCTTGAACCGGCTGGAGTTGGTGGTTGAGGCGATGCGGGCGACACTCAACGCGCTGGCGGTCGCCGCGTCGTCCTGGCTGGCTCCGTTGATCAGCGACGAATGGTGTGAGCGCTATGACCAGCGTGCCGACTCCTACCGGCTGCCCAAGGGCGAGCAGGCCCGCGAGCAGTACACGATGGAGGTGGGCCGGGATGGATACGCGCTGCTGGAGGCCGTCCACCGAGCCGACGCGCCCGGCTGGTTGCGCGGGGTCGAAGCCGTCCAGGTTCTGCGGCTGTGCTGGATCCAGCAGTACTGCCGCGATCATGCCGGGATACGGCTGCGCGAGCAGAAGGATCTGCCTCCGGGCGGGACCGGCTGGCCGACCCGTACGACACCGACGCCCGCTACAGGGTCAAGCGGGGTAGCGGCTGGACCGGCTACAAGGTGCACCTGACCGAGACGTGCGAGCAAGGACCGCCCGCACGTGCAGACCACGCCCGCCCCCGTGGACGACCACGAGATCACCGCGCTGGTCCACGAAAGCCTGGACCGACGCGGGGTGCTGCCCGATACCCACGCCGTGGACAGCGCCTATGTCAGCGCCGAGCACATCGTGACCGGTTCGGGATAGAACTCCTGGGCCCCGTCTCGGCGGACACCAGCTGGCAGACCAGGGATGGTGACGCGTTCGAGACCGCCGATTTCCTCATCGGCCCTCCGCTCCCGAAGCTGTCCCCAGCCCCAAAGTAGGTCCTGGTCGGCCCTCCGCTCGGGCTCTCCGCTCCCGAACGCGTCCCCAGCCGCCAGGTAGCCGGAGTGAGAGAGCACGATTGCGGTTCGTGATCGTGTCGGTTCTGGCTTTCGGCTGTGCCTCACCGACCAGGCGGCCCCGCTCGCGGTATCTGCGGACGATCTCCGCGCAGGCGTCGGCCAGGGCAACGTGGACGGCGGAGCGGGCCGCGCCAGGCTCCCTAAGGCCTGGCGCGGAGCTGCTGCAGGTCGGGGATGTGGTTGTACAGCGTGCCCGGGCTGACGCCGAGCAGCTTGGCGATCGAGGTGATCGAGTTGTCCGGGTTGGGCAGCATGTCGCGGGCGGCCCGCAGGAGTTCCGGGGTGATGACGGTGGGGCGGCCGCCGGTGCGGCCACGCGCCTTGGCGGCGGCCAGGCCGTCGCGGGTGCCCGCGACGATGAGTTCGCGGATGAACTCGGCGAGCGCGGCGAAGACGTGGAAGATGAGTCGGCCGCCGGGAGTGGTGGTGTCGAGATTCTCCTGCAGGCTGGTAAAGCCGATCTCGCGCTTGCGCAGGTCGCCGACCATGGTGATGAGGTCGGCCAGCGAGCGGCCGTAGCGGTCCAGGCTCGGGACGACTAGCGTGTCGCCCTCGGTCAGGAAGGCATGGCAGGCGGCGAGCTCGGGCCGTTCGGCGGTTTTGCCGGATTTCTTGTCGGCGAACACGCGACGGCAGCCCGCGGCTTGGAGGGCGTCGAGTTGGCGTTCCAGGTTCTGGCCGGCTGTGGAGACGCGGGCGTAGCCGATGCGGATCTCGCTGCGGTGGGCGGGGAAGGCGGCCAGCGGGTCGGCTGGTAGCCGCAAGGCGTCGGTCACGCCCGCCATTCTCTCAATAAACGGTGCTGAGAGGTTGTTGAGCCGCCAGGGTTGTTGAAGGAGTTTTTGAAGGCTTGGGAGGCCTTCGGCGGCTCGTTTTCGAGATCTTCAGAAAACGATCGTTAAATGAAGCCGTCAGTGGACTGCACTCAGCAACAGACGACGCCATACGGGCGGCATCCGACCCCCATCACGCCTGACGGGTCTTCACCTACGTTCTGGAGAACGGCATCCCAGGCTCCACCGTTGGGCTATTTGTCCGTTAGGCGACAATCCGTACACACTTGGTAGCAGAAATAGATCTTGTTGCCTGATCATGACAAAGTTACGCTTTGCCCGTTTGGTCAATGCTCCAGGGCCGCACGAGTCAGAATCCCTGCCGGGTGGGGTGGAGCGACGTCTGACGCCCACGGGCGTCCCTCGTTGTGGTTCGGAGCGTGATGGCGTATGCGCCGGTATTTGGCATGGGCAGGTTTTGGACGAGTAGCTGCGGCGGCGGGCATCTTACCGGCGAACCGCCCCGCGGCTCGGCACCGCCGGGCGCGGATCCCACGGGCCGCGGTGGCCGCGGGATCCGTGATCGCGCTGATCCTCAGCACCGCTTACCCGGCCGAAGCCGCCACGGCACCGCCCGCCCCGGCCACTCAGGCGAGCGCGCCCCAGCCCGTCGCCGAACGGCCCGACCGGGTGTCGGCCGCGCTCTCCGCGCGGCTCCAGGGCAGCCGCGTCCTGGTCACGGACGAACTCACCGAGAGCACCAGCACCTACGTCAATCCCGACGGGACCATCACCCTTGAGGCGACCAGCGGCCCGTCCAGGATCAAGCAGGGTGACACGTGGACGGCGCTCGACACCACCCTGGTGGCGGCCGATGGAGTGCTCAGGCCGCGCGCGGCGCTCGGCGGGCTGGAACTGTCCGCCGGCGGAGACCAGAAGCCGCTGGTGAAGCTCGTGCCCGGCGAGGGCAAGGAGTTCGCGCTCTCTGCACCGGCGGCGCTTCCCACACCGGTGCTCCAGGGCGACAAGGCGGTCTACCCCGACGCCGCCGGTCCGGGCGCCGATCTCGTCGTCACGGCGCTGCCCGCCGGGGTCCAGCACGATGTCGTGCTGCGCCAGCGGCCGAGCGGTGCCGTGGAGTTCCGCTTCCCCGTACGAAGCAAGGGCCTGTCTCTGTCCGAGACCGAGGAAGGCGCGCTCCGGCTGACGGCGGGCAAGGACAAGGTGCTCGCCTCAGCGCCGCGGCCCTTCATGTTCGGCGCCGAGGCCGCCGGAAGCAGCAAGGATCCCGCCTCCGCGCGACCGGCCGAGACCGGCGACATCGACGTGCGGATCATCGGCACCGGCGACCGGCAGGAACTTGTGCTCCGTCCCGATCCGGACTTCCTCCTGGATCCGGCGACGACCTACCCCGTCACGGTCGACCCCGCCATCACCCTGCCCATGGAGGCGGGGCGTTCGATCCATTCCCCCTGCCCCGACGGCAGCACCTCGATGAGCATCGGGGTCGAGGTCAGCCTGACCAGCTGGGTCTGCTCCTCGGACTGGTCGGCCAAGGTCTTCTACCGGTCGCTGCTCGACTTCGACACGAGCTCGCTCGCCAATCAGGAGGTCGTCAACGCGCGCCTCGACCTGGTCGGCGACCTTTGGAACTGCCCGACCGACCAGCGGCTGAAGGCCCAGCGCATCACGGGCGCGTGGTCCGCCGACGGCGTCTTCTGGGGTGACCAGCCCGCGGTGACGGCCGAGGGCGCGGTCACCTCGTCCGCTCCGGCGATCTGCACCCCGGCCTCGGCGCCGGCCGCCGACGTGCCGTGGAGCCTCGACATCACCGACATCGCCCAGGCGTGGGCGGGCGGAGCGCCGGGCCGCGGCCTGATGCTCCAGGCGACCATCGAGGACAAGCAGAGGTCCACGTTCTCCTACAGCTTCCACGACGACACGGCCAACCTGCCCAAGCTGGTCGTCACCTACGGCTCCACCCCATGGGTTGAGCACCTGCGGACCGTGCCGGTGGCCAGCCCCACCCGCCCGCTGCAGCCGCCCGTGGGTGAGGAACCGCAGATCAGCGGACGCCTCTACACCACCACCACGCGGCCCACGCTGCACAGTGGCGTGCGCGGCACCGGGGCGGCGCTCCGGGCGGACTTCGAGATCGAGCACGACCCCGCTGCCACCGGCCAGGGCAGCGGTCTCATTTGGTCCGGCAGCGCTGGCGACGTGGCCGCCGGGGGAGTGGCGAAGGTCGTCGTACCCGAAGGAACGCTGCACGACGGGTGGCGGATCCGCTGGCGCAGCCGGGCGGTGGACGGCGATCTCGAATCGGCCTGGTCGCCGTGGCAGCCGGTGAGCATAGACGCGACCAGGCCCGCCGCGCCTACGGTGTCGTGCGCCAACGCGGCCGGTGAAGGCACCTGGGGCCCTCGCGGGGAAACCTCGTGCTTCCTCGAATCCTCTTCCAAGGACGTCACGGAATACCTCTGGGACTTCGACAACCCCATCCCCACCAAGATCGAAGAAGCGGGCATCTGGGAAGAGTCCCTGGGCGAGTCCAGGACGCTCAAGCAGAATCTTACCGACGGCTGGCACACGCTGTACGTGCGCACCCGGGACAAGGCGCACAACCTGTCGGACGTCGTGAGCTACCGGCTGGGCATCGGTCCTGGTGGTCTCGTGACGGCGCAGAAGCAGACCCAGACGCACCGCACGATCACGCTCGACGCCGCCGCTCCGGCCACGCGGGACAAAGTGAGCTACGAGTACACGACCAGCACCATGCCATGGGCGGAATGGAGCGAGGTCCCGCCTCAGGACGTCTTCCCGTTCGGCAGCGCGACCCCGATTGCCTCCTGGCCCCAGGCCCGCACCGACACCTCGCAGAACTTCGGCGGCCTGGCCTGGGACCTCGCCGCGACCCTGCGCAGGAGCCAGGAGGCCGAAGGGATGGTACGCCTGCGTGCCTGCTTCTCCGGCGGCACGCAGGCGGAGGAGTGCAGCGAGCCGATCTCCGTCTCGCTCAGCCGGTCGGCCGTCAGCGACAAACACGCCATCAGCGAGATCGGCCCTGGCACCGTGGCGCATCTCAACGGGGACTTCTCCCTGAAGAGCACCGACGCCTCCGCGTTCGGTGTGCAGGTGTCACGCACGCACCGCTCGCTCAGCCCCGGCTTCGAGTCGTCGGTGCCGGACGAGTTCAAGGTCTTCGGCCCGGGCTGGCAGGCGGGCTTCCCCGCGGCGCCCTCGTGGGTGACGTCGTACGTGCCCTCGGACGCCAGCGAGAAGGGCTGGATCCAGCTCATCGGGCCTGACGGGTCCACCTACACCTACACCAAGAACGGCACGGTCTACACCGGAGTCGGCGAAGCCGCCGACGGCACGTCCATCTCGGTCACCGACCAGGAGCTGATCGTCACCGACCGCGCGGGCGCGAAGACCACCTACGTGAAGGTCAACGGAGAGTGGGTGGTAGCCCGCACAGAGGGACCGGCGGCAGAATCCGCGGTGACGTACTTCCGCGACACCCAGGCCAGGATTACCCGGATCCTGACGCCCACGGCGGCCGGCGTCCAGTGCGGCACGACGCTGACGCCAGGCTGCCGCGCGCTCGAGCTGTCGTACGCCCCGGCGACGACCGCCACAGGCGTGGCCTCCGGCTGGGGCGACTTCAAGGACCAGATCAAGAGCGTGTCGGTGACAGCATTCGATCCGGAGGGCGGCGCCATGAAGACCGCCGCCCTGGCGACCTACGCCTACGACTCCACCGGGCACCTGCGCCAGGTCACCGACCCGCGGACAAACCTCACCACGGTCTACTACTACACCGGCCAGGGCCGGGTCTCCCAGATGACGCCGCCCGGGCTGGCGCCGTGGCGGATGGAGTACGACGACTCGGGCCGGCTGGCGCATGTCCAGCGCGAGGAGGGGGACGCCGATCCCACGTGGGCCGTGGCCTACGGCGTCCCGATCGGCGGGGTCGGCGCGCCCATCGACCTCACGCTCGCGCGGACGGCCACGTGGGGCCAGAGCGTCGACCTGCCAGTCACGGGAACGGCGCTCTTCCCCGCGTCGAAGGTGCCCCCGCGTGGTGACGGAGGCACCTACGGCCCGATGGCCGAGGACTGGGAGTACGCCTCACTCGTCTACAGCGACGTGAACGGCCGGGCCGTCAACACCGCCAAGTACGGTGCGGGGGCCTGGCAGGTCAGCGCGACCAGGTACGACGACAAGGGTGACGTCGTCTGGGATCTGACGCCGGGCAACCGGGCGCAGGCGCTGAGCCCGACGCAGGACACCGACCTGTACGTCGCCCTGCGCGCCGACAGCGCCGAGCGGGCGAACCTGCTCGCCAGCACGTCGACCTACTCCGCCGACAAGGACCTGATCGCCGCCGAAGGACCGGCGAGAACGGTCCGGCTGGAGAACGGCAAGCAGGTCTCGGCCCGCCAGCGGACCCGTCACACCTACGACGAAGGCAAGCCGTCGTCGTCGGTGGACTACCACCTCGTCACCACCACCACGATCGACCCGGTGGTGGTCGACGGAACGGCCGTCCCCGCCGACGCCGACGTCCAAAGCGTCACGACGGACTACAACCCCCTCCAGTCGGGAGACGCCTCGGGCTGGACCCTGCGCAAGGCGACCAGCACGACGACGCTCATGCGAGACCGGAACCCGATCATCAACCGCGTCCGCTTCGACGCGGCCGGCCGCGAGATCGAGCGCCGCATGCCGAAGTCGAGCGGCGGCGACGCCGGGGCGACGGTCTCCCACTACTTCACGGCCGGAGCACATCCGGCGATCGAAGCCTGCGGCAGCAGACCGGAGTGGGCGGGCTGGGCCTGCCAGGTAGGCCCCGCGGTGCAGCCCGCCGGCGCTCCGCTCCCCGTCCGGAGGACCACGTACTCCTTCTACGGCGACACCGCGGTGCGTACGGACGTCTCCGGGCAGACCACCCGAACCCTCACCTTCACCCACGACGCCGCCGGCCGCGTGATCAAGTCGCAGGTGCGGGTCACTCCCGAAGGCCCGGGCGGCACGGCGGTCCCGGAGACCACCTACGGCTTCGACCCGGCCACCGGACTGCCCGCCGAGACCTCCAGCACGGGAGGCGACAAGGTGAGCATCGCGTACGACGCTTTCGGCCGAGCCATGTCCATGACCGACGCCACCGGGAACGTCTCCACCGTCACCTACAACGCCGACGGCCAGATCGCCACCACCCACGACGGGAAAGGACTGATCACCTTCACCTACAACGGCGTGGACGCCGCCGGCAGGGCGGAACGTCGCGGCCTGCCGACCAAAGTGGACACCGGCGGCGCAGGCGCCTTCACCGGCTCCTACGACCAGGACGGCCGCCTCAGCCGGCAGGTCTATCCCGGCGGGCTCACCGGCACGGCACGCTACGACAACACCGGGACCCAGGTCGCGCTGACCTACACCAAGGACGACGCCACCTGGCTGGACTTCTCCGCGCTGCCCGACAACCAGGGCCGCGTGGCCGCCCGGCAGGGCCCGGGCGGCAGCGCCCAGGACTACGACTACGACGAGGCCGGCCGGCTGATCCGGGTCACCGACAGGTACGCGGGCGCCTGCGACACCCGGGTCTACGCCTTCGACGACAACACCAACCGCACCGGCCTGTCGGTCCACCCAGGCGGCACGGGCGGCCAGTGCAGCACATCCACGACACCGCAGGAGCACACCTACGACTACGACGAGGCTGACCGCCTGGTAGGCACCGGCTACGTCTACGACGACTTCGGGCGCACCACGCGCGTACCGGCCGCCCACGTGACCGGTACGGGAGACCTCTCCCTCGGCTACTTCGCCAACGACCTCGTCGCCTCGCTGCAACAGGGCGCGCAATCCACGAGCTTCGCCCGGGACCCGCTCGGCCGGGTCAAGAGCATGACCAGCACCGGCGGCCCCAAGCCGGGGACCGTCACGCACCACTACAGCGGAGCGGAGGACAATCCCGCCTGGACCAGCGAGGCCGACGGATCCTGGACCCGCAACATCGTCGGCTTGGCGGGCCTGGCGGCCGTCCAGCAGCAGGACGGAACCATCGTCCTGCAACTGGCCAACATGCACGGCGACATCGTCGCCACGAGCAGGACCGGCGACACCACCGGCGTGACCGGCTACACCGAGCACACCGAGTACGGGGCACCCCGCACGCAGAGCACCGGCGACTCCCGCCGCTACGGCTGGCTGGGCACGAGCCAGCGGGCCTCCGACTCCATCGGCGGCCTGGTGCAGATGGGCGTGCGCCAGTACAACCCCGCCACCGGCCGTTTCCTGCAGATCGACCCCGTCATGGGCGGCAGCGCCAACGCCTACGACTACTGCAGCGCCGATCCCGTCAACAAACTGGACCTGAACGGGACCGACGAATTCCTCGGTGGCCGCGGCGGCTGGTCGGACATCACCCATGAGAGGGGAACGACCGAGGAGAACATCATCGAAGCCGGCGCCGGAATCACCTGCGCAGTGGTCAAGGCCACGGCCGCGTGCATCATCGTCGACTTCGAACTCGAAGTGCACGACTACTACCGCACGCACACCCAGGTGAACCAATATCGGGAGAGCCGGCAGGTCACCATATGGGTATGCCGGGGCAAGATAACCGGCGCGGGGGCGAGTTGCGGAGGTCCGCTGACCCGGCCGGTCGCCAAGCAGATCACCGAAACCAGGAGGCGTACCGAGACCATTGTGACCAGCTATCACAAGAAGGTTTCCATTCACCGCTGGCGGTCCGGCGGTAAGATCATCGCGACCCGGGTCATCGACACGGGCTGGCGGCAGACCGGGCGGAAGGTCTCCTTCTCCTACTCGGCCTGGGTCCTCCCTGCCGGCCCGTATTAAAAGAGCTGGGCGACGGTCATGGGACAGCGCTCCACCTACGGGAGCGCTGTCCGCGCCGGCCTTCTGATGGAGTGAGGCATGAGTCATGGATCGTAGGGAGATCGCGCGGTTGAGAGCGCGCCGGGCGGTGCAGCGCGCACGCCGACACAAGCGACACGTGAACCGGGCCTTGAGGAAGGCCACGGTCATCGCCGCCGCCGTCGGCATCGTCATCCTGGTGGTGGCGGCGATCGTGCTCGAGGCGACGCGAAGCTGACGCGTCCCCGGCACCTCATCCGGCCCTCCACCGGCCTCGATGTGTCCCTGCCGAGGTGGACATGACCACCCCCCGACCAGCTCCCGCTCGGCTCGTGGCTCCTCCAACAAGCCGCGACCACGGCCTCACCGGCCACGAACTGTCCGACCTGCCCTACCACAGCCTCCAGCAGCTCAAGCAAGTTTCCGACCTCGACGACCTGCCGCTGTGTGCCATTCGTAGCCTCTCTCAAGCCCTCGACCTGATCTGGCCCGACTGGCTGGAACCAGCCACTGCGGCCAGTTCATGCCCCGTCAGGCAGCGAGGCCGAGGTCGAGGCGGCGGCCCATGTCGATGTCGATCGTGCCGTACAGGTTGGCGTTGGACCAGAACAGGGGCGAAAGACCTCGCTTGTCGGCGTCGGTCAGTCGCTTCTGCCAGGCGGGGTCCTTGAGGACGGACTGGACGAGCAGGGTGTTGATGAACACCAGCGCGGACTGGAGCAGGTGGAGGCTGAGCATGGAAACCTCCTGATGCTCCTTGTCACTGCCGGGGATGGTGCCTGCGCTGCCATAGAATAGGTCGGTGTTGGCGGAGTTCCAGTTCTCCACCACCTGCAAGCCCTCATGGATCTCGCGGCGCAGCTGCTCGGAGGCGACGTACTCGGCAACGAAGATGCTCTTGACGGCCTTGCCGAGTTCCTCGATGGCCTTGTAGGTGGGGTGCTTGGGGCCACCGCGGGTGAAGCGTCGCAGCACCTGCTCGGCCTCGGCCGTGCCCAGCCGCAGGGCGGTGGCGTACTTGACCATCTGGTCGTACTGCTGGGCGATGATCTCCCAGTCGATCGGCTTGTCGGCCACCATGCCGGTCAGACAGGACGGGACGGTATCGCCGGGCTCGGCCTTCACGAGCTTCTGATGCGCGATCCGCTTGATCCGCGGCAGCAGCTTGAACCCCAGCAGATGCGAGAACGCGAACCCCACCAGGGATTGGCCATGACTATCTGTGTACTGGCGGTCGATGGTGGCGTCGGTACAGTGCCGCAGCACGCCCTCCATCATCGCGGCGACCTCGGAGGCGTTACAAGACCGAAGCTGGGAGTAGACGCACACTGATTTCCGGTCGATGTGCCAGTAGATCATGACGCCGGGGCCGCCGTACCGGGCGTGATACTCCGTCATCAGGTTCGACGACCACGACCCGAACTTCTTCGAATCCGACGCGCACGCCGTCCCGTTGCCCCACCACAGCGGGTCCCGCATCCTCAGGGTGGCGTTGACCAGGGTCGCGATCGCCGCTCGCAGGTTGTCGCGGTTGACGAACAGGTGCCGGGTCGCGCGCAAGGCGGCCTCGGTCTCGCCATGCCGGCCGCCGTCGGCGACCCGCTTGATCCCCACGTTCGTGCCGAGCGCGTACAGGACCAGCAGCAGGCGTTTGCGAATCACTTCCCGCGGGGTCGCCTCCCGGGTCGCGACCGTGGTGAACGCGTCGGTGAAGTCAGTGACGAAGTCCGACTCCTTCAGGAAGTCCAGCAGATCGATGATCCCCCAGCGGGCGGCGACCTCGGTATGCAGCGCCCGCAGGTTCTCCGGAACCTTCAGCTTGCCCAGGTCAGGGATGTGCCAGCGCGGCTCGCCGCGGAGCGTCTTCACCTTCGTCCCACCGGACTTGTTCCTGCTGACCGCCTCCCCACAGGCGGCCATCGCCGCCCGCATCGCCTCCTTCAACGACTCGATGAACACGCTGGCGTCCAACGGCTGGCGCAGGGTCTCGTAGTGGACGTCCCGGTTGTCCTCGAAGTCGGCCGGCAGATCCTCCTCGGGGTTCCGCCATCGGCGGGCGCCGGCGACGTAGATCTCGCGGCGACGCAGCGCGTCCTTCAACGACACGATCACGCACAACTCGTACGAGGCGCGCTCGATGATCCCGTTCTCGTCGACGACCGCTTCCAGCCAGCCGTCCGGGACCACTCCCTGGATCGGGACGTTCTCCGAGGCGTCGTAGTGGCGGGTGGTGTTGGGGATGTCGGCGTATCGCTGCAGCAGGTCCAGGGCGTCCATCACCGGCCGGTAGGCGGTGTTGTTGCACTTGAACTCGATCGCCGCGAGGAGCTTGGGCAGCATCCGCCGGTAGTAGTTCGAATACGAGCTGGTCAGCACCGTCCGCACCCGAGCCTTGTAGGCCTTGGCATCCGCCTTCGCCTCCGCGACCAGCGCCTGCAGCGTGCTCTCCCCGCCCGGGATCGCAGGGAACACCACCTGCCGGACCGTGCCTTCTGGGGACGCCAGCGAGGCCTCGGCGATCGAGAACAGCTTCTCGGTCTTGCGGTGCACCTTCTTGGCCTCGGCCTCGATCGCCTTCTCGACCTTCCGCTCCGCCCGCGTGTTGATCTTCGACACCAGGCCGATGAACAGATCGACCAGCGCGTCTGTGATCTCCGTCGTCCGCGACCACGCCAGCGCTGCCACCAGCGTCAGACGGACTGGCGGCTGGTTCGCCGCGAAGTCCGACGGGTGCGAGGCCATCGCCCGCGCCCGCCAGGAGGCCACCAGCCGGTCGGAGTACCCGCCGAACAGATCCGCCGGCAGGCCCAGCGCCTTCGCCCGCCGAAGCTTGACGATCTCTTCCAGCAGCGTCTCCAACCCCAGCCGGCCAGGGTCGGACTTCAGTTCCAGCAGGAACCCGTCCTGACCCGTAGCCAGCTCCCACAGCGACCGCGCCGAATCCGCCGACAACCCGTTCAGCACATGCAGACAGAACTCCCGCTCGAACCGCGCCCGGCCCGCGCCCACGATCCGATCCACCCGCCCCGGTGGCTCGATCTTCAACGTCCGGCAACGCCTCAGCAGCGCCGCCCGCAGTCCCTCGTCCGTGAACACCATCGGGCAGATCTTGTCCGCCAGCCACTCGGCCAGCACATCCTCATCCGCCCGCGTCGACTCCCGGAACCCCAGCGCATCCCGCACCTGCTTGCGGTGATACTCGATCGTCGACCCCGACCACCGGTACTCCGCGAACAGGACCGGGTCGACCTTCACCTGCCCCGCCACGTAGTCGACAGCGGCCTTCGGGACCTCACCCGAATGCCGCGGGAACCGGCCCTCCTGCTCGAAGAACTTCAGCAACAGACCGAAGCCCAGCCGCGTCGCGCCCGTCTTGTTCCCCACCAGCTCCCAGTCCCCGTCCAGCAGCGTCCACGCCGCGATCAGCTCTTCCGGCTCCCACTCCCGACGCACCCGAACCCGCCCTCCACCCGACCGTCTCCGACACGAACACGATCAAGTAGAAACCCCGACCAACCAGCCCCGTTCACCCACCCGCAACGACCACGAACCGTAATCGTTATCACTCACTTAGCTACTTTGGGGCTAGGGACAGCTTCGGGAGTGTCAACGGTCACTGAGTTCTCCCCGTAGGCGGCCTGGAGTTCTCCCCGCTGGCGGCCACGAAGGTCTCCCCAACGGCGGCCATTTATCTCCCCACCGTTGGTGCCGGTCTGGTTAGCTGAAGGG